>NZ_CAXAON010000002.1:0-344620 GCF_963970495.1 Pseudomonas sp. EA_65y_Pfl2_P78
GCGTAGGCATTGCTTTGAATGCCGTGCTCTTCCAGCACTTGACCGATGATTTTCGGCACGCTGAGGTTCTGGAAGATGCGCTGGTTGACGCGGTGCGCCAGGTACGACAGTTGCGGGCGCAGGGTCAGCGAATAGCGAGTCAGGCGTTTGCCGGAATCACCCTGGGCGGCGCGGTAGATCTGGCCGTGGATGCCGCTGCCGTCGGGCGACAACTGCAGGAAGGCCGGTTTGTGCAGCAGGGTCTCGAGGTCCAGCGACGGTTTTTCACTGACCAGCTCCACCTCGAAGACAAAGGGCTGGCTGATGGCTTCTCGGCCGGTGAGGGTAAACACCTGAAAATCGGCGGAGAGCCCTTCGATGGTCAGGGCAAAGTGGGTTTCATTGGCCGGCGCGAACATCCCTTGTTCCTCGTGCTGTACAGCGGCGCTCGTCGACGGCCGCAAAAGCGGGTCAACGTACGCGAAATTCTGGAGGGGCGTAAACAACATCGACCAGCAGAGCTGGCCGATGCTTGTAACGATCAGCCGTAATTAAACGACTGGAGCACGCCAGTCATCGGAACCCGAAGTACCGGATACTTCGTGGGTCCAGGTGATTTTGCGGTAGGTGAACTGCACTTCTTCCAGGTGGGTGAAGTGCGAGTTGCCTGGATCCTGGCAGTTGTGCATTTTGTTGTTGATGGCGACGATGATCGCGTCTTCCAGTTTGGTGGTGTAGTAGTGCTCTTGAGTACCTTGAGCCGAAGTACGGAACCACTGGATAACGATTTCGCTCATGCGCTCGCCGGAAGTCAGAGCGGCTTGCAGCAGAGGCGAAGCCTTGTCGTAGACCTTGGTGATCACAACTGGCTTGTGAACGCGCTGACCGGTTGGCTGACCGGATTGCGGGTCACGCGGGATGATCACGTCGTGGCTGAACGCCTGAACCATGACCTGGTCTTCGTGACCTTCCTGGTAGGTGTTGCCAACGGAGTCGGCAGTGAAGGCGCCGGCAGTGATCAGGCCTTGTTTTTCGCCGGTAACCGACATGTACGCTGGTGTTGCCATGGGATGCTCTCCTTGCGGATAAATTTAAGGTGCCCGGGAGGCGAAATCGCCCGGTGGGTGCCGAAGACATATCAAGTAGCGTGCCAGGTTTTGCGAAGTGCCCGGGAGCCGGGGGTGAGGCTGCACCTGATCGGGTTTTTGACTGTTTTTCGTGCGGATTTGAGGTCTGAAGTGCGCAAGAAGTTGCGCAGTACTGCGCAACTTCTTGCGCACTCGTCTGTACAGAACGGATTACGTGGGCTGTAGGGATGTGTCCACACGGTTATCCACATTTGAGTGCGCAAGAAGTTGCGCACAATGGCGTGTGGCCACTATTGGTGGGGGTTGCTAAAAAATGGCCAATCCATCATTCATTTTTGCCATTACGCCACTGGTGCGTCGCCTTGGGATTGTCAGACAGTCGCACGCCAAAGCCTTGCGATAAGCCGTTGCGCAAGGCGTGAGGGTGAAAAAGCGTCTTATAAATGAAACAGCGCCCTCGGCTATACTCCCCGCATTTCGACTTAGGCACGAGGACTCACTGTGAAGAACTGGACGTTGCGCCAACGCATTTTGGCGAGCTTTGCGGTGATTATCGCCATCATGTTGCTGATGGTCGTCGTCTCGTATTCACGGCTTTTGAAGATTGAGGCTGGCGAACAGAGCGTGCGTGATGACGCGGTGCCGGGTGTGTATTTCAGCTCGATGATTCGCAGTGCCTGGGTAGACAATTACCTGCAAACCCAGGAATTGCTGGGCCTTAAAAAAGGCTTGGGAATCAGTTCCGAGGACGCCGCAGACTTCAAGGCCTTCGAAGCACGGCTCGAAGAGCAGGTGGGCAACTATCAAAACACCATCACTACCGAGCAGGACAAAGCCGAGTTCAGCTTGTTCAAGCAGGACATCCTGAACTACAACAAGATTCAGGCTCAGGTGCTCGATCTGCACCAGCGCAATCTCGATGATGACGCGACGAAGTTGTTCAACGAACAACTGACGCCAGCGTGGATGGCTGGTCGCATGAAACTCAACGACATCATTCGCGAGAACAAGTCGGTGGCCGATCAGGCCATGGACAACATTGACAGCGCAGTGGAAGCGGCCAAGATCAGCATGTTCATCTCGTTGCTGGTGGCCATTCTCGCGGCTGGCGCCTGCGGCCTGCTGCTGATGCGGGCGATCATGGCACCGATGAACCGCATCGTGGAAATCCTCGAAATCATGCGTACCGGCGACTTGAGCAGCCGCCTGGACCTTGCCCGCAAAGACGAGTTCGGCGCGGTGGAAACCGGCTTCAACGACATGATGGCTGAGCTGACCTCGCTGGTGTCGCAAGCGCAGCGTTCATCGGTGCAGGTGACCACTTCGGTGACCGAAATCGCCGCCACTTCCAAGCAACAGCAAGCCACCGCCACCGAAACCGCGGCCACCACCACCGAAATTGGCGCGACCTCGCGGGAAATTGCGGCGACGTCCCGCGATCTGGTACGCACCATGACCGAAGTGTCCACCGCTGCCGATCAGGCCTCGGTGCTCGCCGGCTCCGGCCAGCAGGGCCTGGCGCGCATGGAAGACACCATGCATTCGGTGATGGGCGCAGCCGATCTGGTCAACGCCAAACTGGCGATCCTCAACGAGAAGGCCGGCAACATCAATCAGGTGGTGGTGACCATCGTCAAGGTCGCCGACCAGACCAACCTGCTGTCGCTCAACGCGGCGATCGAAGCCGAGAAGGCCGGTGAATACGGCCGTGGTTTTGCCGTGGTTGCCACTGAAGTGCGGCGTCTGGCGGATCAGACGGCGGTCGCCACTTACGACATTGAACAAATGGTGCGCGAGATCCAGTCGGCGGTGTCGGCGGGCGTAATGGGCATGGACAAGTTCTCCGAAGAAGTGCGTCGTGGCATGTTCGAAGTGCAGCAGGTCGGTGAGCAACTGTCGCAGATCATCCATCAAGTGCAGGCGCTGGCGCCGCGGGTGTTGATGGTCAACGAAGGCATGCAGGCCCAGGCCACGGGCGCCGAGCAGATCAATCACGCGCTGGTGCAGTTGGGCGATGCCAGCAGCCAGACCGTCGAATCGCTGCGTCAGGCCAGTTTCGCCATCGATGAACTGAGCCAGGTGGCCGTCGGGCTGCGCAGCGGCGTTTCGCGATTCAAAGTCTGATGAGCGAAATCAGCGCCAAACGCAGTGCCGCACCCGTGGCGAAGCAGGCGTTATTCCTGCTGTTTCGCATTGGCAATGAGCGCTACGCCTTGCGTGCCACCGAAGTGGCGGAAGTGCTGCCGCGCTTGCCGTTGAAACCGATTGCCCGGGCGCCACAGTGGGTCGCCGGGGTGTTCGCGTATCGCGGCGCGGTGGTGCCAGTGATTGATCTCAGCGCGCTGACTTTTGGTCAACCCGCCGAGGCACGCACCAGTACGCGGTTGGTGTTGGTTCACTATCGCCGGGGCGCGTCGCAGCCGGCGCAATGGCTTGGGCTGATTCTCGAGCAGGCGACAGACACGCTGCGCTGTTATCCAGAGGATTTTCAACCCTACGGCCTCGACAATCGCGAGGCGCCGTACCTCGGCCCGGTGCGCGAAGATGCGCAGGGGCTGGTGCAATGGGTGCGGGTCAGTGACTTGCTCGATGATGGCGTGCGCGCCTTGCTGTTCCCCAATCCGCCGCTGGACCCGATGCAGCTTGAGGCGCAGTCATGAGCAGCGACCAGCGCTTTTTCGACTTCCTCAAAGAACGCATCGGCCTTGATGTCACCTCTGTGGGGCCGGCGATCATCGAGCGAGCCGTCCGTCAGCGCACCACGCTTTCACAAGCGGCGAACGCCGAAGAATATTGGCAACTGCTGCAAGGTTCGCGCGATGAACAGCAGGCGCTGATCGAAGCGGTCATCGTCCCCGAAACCTGGTTTTTCCGTTATCCGGAGTCGTTCGCCACCCTCGGCAAACTGGCGCGCAATCGTCTTGGCGAACTGAACAACATGCGCGCGCTGCGCATCCTCAGTCTGCCGTGTTCCACCGGCGAAGAGCCTTATTCGATTGCCATGGCCTTGCTCGACGCCGGGCTCAGGCCGCATCAGTTCAAGGTCGATGGCATGGACGTCAGCCCGATCTCGGTGGAAAAGGCGCGGCGCGCGTTGTATGGCAAGAACTCGTTTCGTGGCCAGGATCTGGACTTCCGCGAGCGGCATTTCACGCCTGAGCAGGACGGCCATCGGGTCAACGAAAACGTGCGCGAGCAAGTGCGTTTGCAGGTCGGCAATGTGCTCGATCCGGCACTGTTGGCCAGTGAGCCTGTCTTCGATTTCGTGTTCTGCCGCAACCTGCTGATCTACTTCGATCAGCCGACCCAGAAGCAAGTCTTTGAAGTGCTCAAGCGCCTGACTCATGTCGATGGCGTGCTCTTTATCGGCCCGGCGGAGGGCAGTCTGCTTGGACGGTTAGGCATGCGTTCGATCGGTATTCCCCAGTCGTTTGCGTTCAGCCGCCACAGTGAGCCGGCCCCGGAACCGTTGCCGATCCCCAAGCCCATTCCGTTGCCCGTCAGTCAGCCGCTACGCAGCACACCCCCCACACCGCCCGCGCGCAACCGGCCGTTTACCGCCGTGACGGCACTGCCGACTACCTGCAAAAGCGCCAACCCGGATGCTGCGACGTTGCTCGCCCACATTGCCGCCCTGGCCAACGAAGGCAAAAGCGCCGAGGCCCGCGCCGCGTGCGAGCAGTATTTGCGTAGCCACGAACCGGTGGCGCAAGCCTTCTACTGGCTCGGCCTGCTCAGCGATGTCGCAGGCAGTGCCCTTGAAGCCCAGGGTTTTTACCGCAAGGCGTTGTACCTCGAACCGCAACATCCCGAAGCGTTGATGCACCTGGCCGCGTTGCTGCAAGCCCAAGGTGACAGCGCCGGTGCCAGACGATTACAGGAGCGCGCCGCCCGCAGCGCACGCACCGCCGACAGTGAGCGCAAACGATGATCCCGTCCGACACCTTGAACGTCACACATGAAGATGCCCGGGCCATCGACGATTGCTGGAACCGCATCGGCATTCACGGCGACAAGTCCTGTGCGCTGCTGGAAGAACACATCCATTGCCGCAATTGCTCGGTGTATTCCGCCGCCGCCACGCGCCTGCTCGACCGCTATGCGTTGCAGCAGGACGAGCGTGACCCGGTGGCTACAGCAGTCGAAACCGATTTGAAAACCCGTTCTCTGCTGATGTTTCGTATTGGCGAAGAATGGCTGGGGCTGGCGACGCGCAGCCTCGTAGAGGTGGCGCCGATGCAGGCGATTCACTCGCTGCCGCATCAACGCTCGCGGGCCTTGCTTGGCGTGGCCAATGTGCGCGGCGCGCTGGTGGCGTGTCTGTCGATGGTTGAGCTGCTGGATCTGGATGGCAATGTTGCACCGGCCAATGGCGGGCGAGTCATGCCGCGCATGCTGATCATCGCTGCCCATGGTGGACCGGTGGTGGTGCCGGTGGATGAAGTTGATGGCATCCATGCGATTGACGAGCGCATTCTCGATGCCGCATCGCGATCCGGCGCTCAGGCCAGTGCCAAGTACACCCGGGGTGTTCTGCCATTTCGGGGGCGCAGCCTGCGTTGGCTGGATGAAGAACAGCTGCTGTCCGCCGTGACCCGGAGCCTCACATGACCCCCGAGCAAATGCGCGACGCCTCATTGCTGGAGCTGTTCAGCCTTGAAGCTGAGGCCCAGACCCAAGTCCTGAGCGCGGGGCTTTTGGCACTGGAGCGCAACCCGACCCAGGCCGATCAACTGGAATCGTGCATGCGCGCGGCGCACTCGCTCAAAGGCGCGGCGCGGATCGTCGGTATCGACAGCGGCGTCAGCGTTGCGCATGTGATGGAGGATTGTCTGGTCAGTGCGCAGGAAGGGCGGTTGTTGCTGCGCCCGGAGCACATCGACGCGTTGTTGCAGGGCACCGATTTGCTGATGCGCGTCGCCGTGCCGGCCAGCGCGCCGCAACCGGCAGACATTGAAGCTTACGTCGCGCTGATGGCGCGCCTGCTCGATCCGTCAGCCCCGCCAGCATCGGTCGCTGCGCCGCTGATGGCCGAGTTGCAGCTTGAAGCGCCGCCAGCGGTTCAGCCGACGCCGGTGCCTGCTATAGAAGCTTCTGTTGAGTCGCCCGAGCCGCCACCGAACAAGAGCAAACGCACCACCGAAGGTGGCGAGCGCGTGTTGCGCGTCACCGCCGAACGTCTGAACAGCCTGCTCGATCTGTCAAGTAAATCGCTGGTGGAAACCCAGCGACTCAAGCCGCATCTGGCGACCATGCAGCGCCTCAAGCGCATGCAGAACAACGGTCTGCGCGCATTGGAAAACCTCAACGTCCACCTCAAGGAACATGCGCTGAGCCTTGAAGCTCTGGAAGCGTTGGAAGATGCGCGGCGTTTGCTCGCCGAATCCCAGCAAATGCTGATCGAGAAAAATGCCGAACTCGATGAATTCGCCTGGCAGGCCAGCCAGCGCGCGCAAGTGCTCTACGACACTGCATTGGCCTGCCGCATGCGGCCCTTCGCAGACGTGCTCAGCGGTCAGGTGCGCATGGTGCGTGATCTGGGCCGCACTCTCGGCAAGCAGGTGCGACTGGAGATCGAAGGCGAGAAAACCCAGGTTGATCGCGATGTGCTGGAGAAGCTCGAAGCCCCGCTTACCCATTTGCTGCGCAACGCGGTCGATCACGGCATCGAAACGCCGGAGCAACGTTTGCTCCAGGGCAAACCCGCCGAAGGCCTGATCCGCCTGCGCGCCTCGCATCAAGCGGGATTGCTGGTGCTGGAATTGAGCGATGACGGTAACGGCGTCGATCTGGAAAAGGTTCGGCGTAGCATTGTCGAGCGCCAGTTGTCCCCCGCCGAAACAGCGGCGCAGTTGAGCGAAGAGGAGTTGCTGACCTTCCTGTTCCTGCCTGGTTTCAGCCTGCGCGATACGGTCACTGAAGTGTCTGGCCGTGGCGTCGGCCTTGATGCCGTTCAGCACATGGTCCGTCAGTTGCGTGGCGCGGTGGTGCTGGAACAGACGGCGGGCGAGGGCAGTCGCTTCCATCTTGAAGTGCCGTTGACCTTGTCAGTGGTGCGCAGTCTGGTGGTGGAAGTCGGCGAAGAGGCCTACGCCTTTCCGCTGGCCCACATCGAGCGCATGTGCGATCTGGCCCCCGAAGACATCGTGCAGGTCGAAGGTCGCCAGCATTTCTGGCACGAGGGCCGGCATGTCGGGCTGGTGGCTGCCAGCCAGTTGTTGCAGCGCCCGGCCAGTCAGAGCAGCGGTGAGGCCCTGAAAGTCGTGGTGATCCGCGAGCGCGATGCGATCTATGGAGTGGCGGTCGAGCGCTTCATTGGCGAGCGCACGTTGGTGGTCTTGCCACTGGACGAGCGTCTGGGCAAAGTGCAGGACATTTCCGCCGGCGCCTTGCTCGATGACGGCTCAGTGGTGCTGATTGTCGACGTCGAAGACATGCTGCGTTCGGTGGACAAACTGCTCAATACCGGGCGCCTTGAGCGCATCGCCCGCCACGGTAATCAAGCGGTGGAAGCGGCGCGCAAACGAGTGCTGGTGGTCGACGACTCGCTGACGGTACGCGAGCTACAGCGCAAACTGCTGCTCAACCGTGGCTACGACGTCGCTGTGGCGGTGGACGGCATGGACGGTTGGAACGCGTTGCGTTCAGAGGACTTCGATTTGCTGATCACCGACATCGACATGCCGCGCATGGACGGCATCGAACTGGTCACGCTGTTGCGCCGCGATAACCGGCTGCAATCGCTGCCGGTGATGGTCGTGTCGTACAAGGATCGCGAAGAAGACCGGCGCCGTGGACTGGACGCCGGCGCCGACTATTATTTAGCCAAAGCCAGTTTTCATGACGACGCCCTGCTCGACGCAGTGGTCGAGCTCATCGGAGGAGCGCGGGCATGAAGATTGCTATCGTCAATGATATGCCGCTGGCGGTGGAGGCCCTGCGCCGGGCGCTGGCCTTCGAGCCGGCGCATCAGGTGGTCTGGGTCGCGTACAACGGCGCCGAAGCGGTGCGCCTGTGCGCCGAAAATACCCCGGATCTGATTCTGATGGATCTGATCATGCCGGTGATGGACGGCGTCGAAGCCACCCGACGGATCATGGCCGAGAGCCCGTGCGCCATTGTCATCGTCACGGTTGACCGGCAACAGAACGTGCACCGGGTCTTCGAAGCCATGGGCCACGGCGCGCTGGACGTGGTCGACACCCCGGCCCTCGGCGCCGGCAATGCACAGGAAGCGGCGGCGCCATTGCTGCGCAAGATCCTCAATATCGGCTGGCTGATCGGTGAGAAAACCCCTCGCTCGCGCCCCGTGCCGACTCCCCAGCGCAGCACGGCGTCGTGCCAGCGACTGGTAGCAATCGGTTCGTCGGCGGGCGGGCCGGCGGCGCTGGAAGTGCTGCTCAAGGGCTTGCCGCGTGATTTTTCGGCGGCCATCGTGCTGGTGCAGCACGTTGACCAGGTGTTCGCCGCCGGCATGGCCGAGTGGCTGGCCAGCGCCAGTGGTCTGGATGTGCGCCTGGCCCGCGAAGGCGAGCCACCGCAAGCCGGCGTGGTGCTGCTGGCCGGCACCAATCACCATATTCGATTACTGAAGAACGGCACGCTGGCCTACACCGCCGAGCCGGTCAACGAGATTTACCGACCCTCGATCGACGTGTTTTTCGAGAGCGTCGCCAGTTACTGGAATGGTGATGCAGTCGGGGTTTTATTGACCGGGATGGGACGTGATGGGGCTCAAGGGCTTAAGCTCATGCGCCAACAAGGTTACTTGACCATCGCGCAGGATCAGCAAAGCAGTGCGGTCTATGGCATGCCCAAGGCCGCTGCGGCCATTGATGCAGCCGTTGAAATCCGCTCACTGGAAAAGATAGCGCCACGATTGCTGGAGATTTTCCCCAAATGAACAGATTTTTCCGCAATCCTGGCCCCCGCCGTACTCAGGTGACCGCCCATGAATGACTTACAGATCGATGACATCAAAACCGACGAAAACGCCGCCATGGTGTTGTTGGTGGACGATCAGGCGATGATCGGCGAGGCCGTGCGTCGTGGGCTGTCGAATGAAGAAAACATCGACTTCCACTTCTGCTCTGACCCGCATCAAGCCATCGCACAAGCGGTGCGGATCAAACCAACGGTGATCCTGCAGGACCTGGTCATGCCAGGCCTCGATGGTCTGAGCCTGGTGCGCGAATACCGTAATCACCCGGCGACCAAGGACATTCCGATCATCGTTCTGTCGACCAAGGAAGACCCGCTGATCAAAAGCGCGGCGTTTTCGGCCGGCGCCAACGACTATCTGGTGAAACTGCCGGACACCATCGAATTGGTCGCGCGCATCCGTTATCACTCGCGTTCCTACATGACCTTGCTGCAACGGGACGCGGCGTACCGTGCGCTGCGGGTCAGCCAGCAGCAGTTGCTCGACACCAACCTGGTGCTGCAACGCCTGATGAACTCCGATGGCCTGACCGGGCTGTCCAACCGTCGACACTTCGATGAGTATCTGGAACTGGAATGGCGACGTTCCCTGCGTGATCAGAGCCAACTGTCGTTGCTGATGATCGACGTCGATTACTTCAAGTCCTATAACGACACGTTTGGTCATGTCGAAGGCGATGAGGCGCTGCGCAAGGTTGCCACGGCGATCCGCGACGCCAGCGCCCGGCCGTCGGACCTGCCGGCGCGTTACGGGGGGGAGGAATTTGTCTTGGTGCTGCCGAACACCTCGCCGGGCGGCGCGCGACTGATGGCGGAGAAGCTGCGCCAGACCGTGGCCGCGCTGAAAATTCCACATATTGCACCGAGCGAAGGTGCGAGCCTGACCATCAGTATCGGTTTGGCGACGATGGTGCCTGAGTCGGGTAGCGATTGCCGGTTGCTGATTTCGGCGGCGGATCGCGGTTTGTACCTGGCCAAGAACAATGGGCGCAATCAGGTCGGCATTGAGTAGTCCACTGTCCCCTGTGGGAGCGGGCTTGCTCGCGAAGGCGACGGCATAGCCAGCAGTAGGGTTGGCTGACCCACCGCATTCGCGAGCAAGCCCGCTCCTGCATTTGCAATACGTCGCCCCAACAGCCGCCAGACGGGCTGCCGTGACAGCGTGATTACGTTATACTCGCCGGCTTTCAAAAGTTCGCCAACGAGTGCTGCCCGTCATGGAAATCAACCCGATCCTGAACACCATCAAGGACCTGTCCGAGCGCTCCGAAACTATTCGGGGGTATCTTTGACTACGATCAAAAGCATGAGCGTCTGACCGAGGTCAATCGCGAGCTTGAAGATCCGAGTGTCTGGAACAAACCTGAATACGCCCAGGAGCTGGGCCGCGAGCGCGCTGCGCTGGCGCAGATCGTCGATACCCTCGACGAACTGAACGGCGGTCTGGCCGATTGCCGCGACCTGCTGGACATGGCTGTCGAAGAAAACGACGAAGGCGCAGTGGGCGATGTTGTCGCCGAGCTGGCCCGTCTCGAGGACAACCTCGCCAAGCTCGAATTTCGCCGCATGTTCAGCCACGAGATGGACCCGAACAACGCCTACCTGGACATCCAGGCCGGTTCCGGCGGCACCGAAGCCCAGGACTGGGCCAACATCCTGCTGCGCATGTACCTGCGCTGGGCTGACAAACGCGGTTTCGACGCGACCATCATGGAACTGTCGGCCGGTGAAGTCGCCGGGATCAAAGGCGCGACCGTGCACATCAAGGGCGAATACGCCTTTGGCTGGCTGCGTACCGAAATCGGCGTACACCGTCTGGTGCGCAAGAGCCCGTTCGACTCCGGCAACCGTCGCCACACTTCGTTCTCGGCGGTTTTCGTCTCGCCAGAGATCGACGACAAGGTGGAAATCGAAATCAACCCGGCAGACCTGCGGATCGACACCTATCGTTCCTCCGGTGCCGGTGGTCAGCACGTAAACACCACCGACTCGGCCGTACGTATTACGCACGTACCGACCAACACCGTGGTCAGTTGCCAGAACGAACGTTCCCAGCACGCCAACAAGGACACCGCCATGAAAATGCTGCGGGCCAAGTTGTACGAGCAGGAAATGCAGAAACGCAACGCAGCGTCCCAGGCGCTGGAGGACACCAAGTCCGATATCGGCTGGGGTCACCAGATCCGCTCCTACGTTCTCGATGCTTCGCGCATCAAGGACCTGCGGACCAACATCGAACGCAGCGACTGCGACAAGGTGCTCGATGGCGACATCGACGACTACCTGGAAGCCAGCCTGAAATCGGGGCTGTAAAGCCGTCAGCCCGACCTTAAGTCCCCCGTCAATGGCGGGGGCAACGAACCTGTGATGGAAAATTTAAAGACATGAGCGACCAACAACTCGATCCGCAAGCCCTGCAACAGGAAGAAAACTCCCTGATCGCCCTGCGCAAGGAAAAGCTTGCTGCCGAGCGCGCCAAGGGCAATGCCTTCCCCAACGACTTCCGCCGCGAAAACTACTGCGAAGAACTGCAGAAGCAATACGCGGACAAGACCAAGGAAGAGCTGGCAGAGGCTGCAATCCCGGTCAAGGTTGCCGGTCGTATCATGCTCAACCGTGGCTCGTTCATGGTGATCCAGGACATGACCGGTCGCATTCAGGTCTACGTCAACCGCAAGACGCTGTCCGAAGAAACCCTGGCCGCGGTGAAAACCTGGGACATGGGCGACATCATTGCCGCTGTTGGCACCCTGGCCCGTTCCGGCAAGGGTGACCTGTACGTTGAAATGACCGACGTGCGCCTGCTGACCAAGTCGCTGCGCCCGTTGCCGGACAAGCACCACGGCCTGACCGACACCGAACAACGCTACCGTCAGCGTTACGTTGACCTGATCGTCAACGAAGACGTGCGCCAGACCTTCCGCGTACGTTCGCAAGTGATCGCGCACATCCGCAGCTTCCTGATGAAGCGCGACTTCCTGGAAGTCGAAACGCCGATGCTGCAGACCATTCCTGGCGGCGCTGCGGCCAAGCCGTTCGAAACCCACCACAACGCGCTGGACATGGAAATGTTCCTGCGTATCGCCCCGGAGCTGTACCTCAAGCGTCTGGTGGTTGGCGGTTTTGAAAAGGTCTTCGAGATCAACCGCAACTTCCGTAACGAAGGCGTTTCGACGCGTCACAACCCGGAATTCACCATGTTGGAGTTCTACCAGGCGTACGCCGACTACGAAGACAACATGGACCTGACCGAAGAACTGTTCCGCGAACTGGCGCAACTGGTGCTGGGCAGCACTGACGTGCCGTACGGTGAAAAGGTGTTCCACTTCGGCGAACCGTTCGTCCGTCTGTCGGTATTCGACTCGATCCTCAAGTACAACCCTGAGCTGAGCGCCGATGACCTGAACGACATCGACAAGGCGCGCGCCATTGCCAAGAAGGCCGGCGCCAAGGTGCTGGGCTTCGAAGGTCTGGGCAAGCTGCAGGTGATGATTTTCGAAGAACTGGTCGAGCACAAACTCGAGCAGCCGCACTTCATCACTCAGTACCCGTTCGAAGTGTCGCCGCTGGCCCGTCGCAACGACGACAACCCGAACGTCACCGACCGTTTCGAGCTGTTCATCGGCGGCCGTGAAATCGCCAACGCCTACTCCGAGTTGAACGACGCCGAAGACCAGGCCGAGCGCTTCATGGCGCAGGTGGCCGACAAGGACGCCGGCGACGACGAAGCCATGCATTACGACGCCGACTTCGTTCGTGCGCTCGAGTACGGCATGCCGCCAACGGCCGGTGAAGGGATCGGCATCGATCGTCTGGTGATGTTGCTGACCAACTCGCCGTCGATTCGCGATGTGATCCTGTTCCCGCACATGCGACCGCAAGCGTAAACGTTTCAGTTAAAAAGCCGCCTAAAACAGGCGGCTTTTTATTGCCCGTCTGGTACAAATGTATCAATTGGTTACTTTTGAAATAGCAGAGGAAGTGCTGTCGTGATGGTTGCAATCGCTCAAGAAGGTGCAGCGGGTATCGCCACTGCGGTCGCTGAAAGTGTTCAGTACCAGGGCCGCAAGGCCAGCCGACAGGGCAGTGAACAGCGTCGACAGGTCATTCTCGACGCGGCGATGCGCATTGTCGTGCGTGATGGCGTGCGTGCCGTGCGCCACCGTGCGGTAGCGGCCGAGGCCGGTGTGCCGCTGTCGGCCACCACGTATTACTTCAAGGACATCGATGACCTGCTCACCGATACCTTCGCCCAATACGTCGAACGCAGCGCGGCCTATATGGCCAAATTGTGGGTCAACAACGAAGGTCTGCTGCGTGAGATGGTCGTCAGTGGCGATGGCAGCCCGGAGTCGCGTTCTCAACTGGCCGACAATATTGCGCGGCTGATGACCGATTATGTCCATCGGCAACTGGTCAACCGTCGCGAGCATTTGATGGCCGAGCAGGCGTTCCGTCAGGAAGCCTTGCTGAACCCGCGCCTGGCCATCCTGGTGCGATCCCATCAGCAGATTTTGCTGCAGGGTACCTGCCAGTTGTTTCAGGTCCTGGGCTCGCGGGAACCGCAGCAGGATGCCAAGGTGTTGACGGCGATTATCGGACGGATGGAATATCAGGGCCTGCTCAACGAAGCCGAGCCTTTGGCCGAGCAGGAGATGCTCGACATACTGACGCGGTATATGCATTTGGTGCTGGCGTCGGTGTAACCCTCTGAGGCAATCATAATTCCCACGGGGGAGTGTGGCGATCTTCAGGGCCGTGATTGTTCATAGGGAGTATTGAATGAAAGCCTGGCGTGGTGTGCTGATCGCCTTGTCGTTGCTGTTGCTCAGTGGCTGTCTGGTGACTTTCAAGGCGCCTCTGGCCAGCAGTGACCCGGCGCCCAAGGGCTTGCTCGGCAAATGGTCGAGCACCAATGCCTGGGGCGAGCCGATGAGCCTTGTGCTGACGCGCGTCGGCAGCAACCGTTATCAAGCCGTCACTTGGTTGAAAGCCAAGCCCCGTGAGCGCGAAGCCTATCCTTTCACGGTGTCCCGTCATGGCAATCGCTGGTATCTGTCAGCGAAAGTACCGGCGCGGTTCGGCGGCCACTACACCATCGCCGGGTTCGAACTCACCGACAAACACGAACTGGTGGTCTACAGCCTCGATCTCGAGCAGATCAACCAAGCGATCAAAGAAAAAGCCCTCGACGGACAGGCCTTCCAGACCGACGATGGCGACGGCGCGCAAGTCGATAGCCCACTCGACAAGGTCTTTGCTTACCTCGACGATCCGGCCAATTCCGATGTGTTCGTCGAGGCTGCGCGCTATCAGCGCCAGCGCGCGGGCAAATAATTCAGTACGTCACGTTTTCTACAGGAGTTTCGGGTGGACGATTACCAGCAGACGATACGCATGTTGTCCGATCGCATTGTGCTGGCGCAGACGCCGATTCGCGTGCTCGATGCGGTCAAGTGGGACGAGAACGTGCGCAAGGGCTTCCTCAAGGCCAAGGGCAAGGAAATGCCAGCGGTGGATCGCGACTACTACCTCAATCGGCCGCTGACCTTCGATTCGAGCAAGGTCAAACTGGAATTCCAGAACATCGAGCGCGACATCACCCGCCAGCTCGGCCAGTTCAATCCGGTCGGGCAGATCATGCGGCGCATGTGCAAGGAATACCGCATGGTGGTGCGCATGCTCGAAGCGCGTGGCACCGAGGATTTCGGACTGATCTCGCAGGAACTGTACGGCGCTGCCTCGGATGCGTTCCACGCTGGCGACCCGACCCTGGCCGACCTCGGCCTGATGATGTCCGACTATTTGAACAACATCGATGGCCGTGGCGACCTGAAGGACGAACCTAAAATCCTCACCGCCAAGGACGCCGTGCACCTGCTGCAAACCCGTCTGAATAAAGTCTTCGGCGAGGCCGAGGAAACCATTCGCGTATTCGAGTCCGACGGCATCGTGGCCGACGCGGCGGCGGGGGCCGACTACATCAAGATCCGTACCGATGCGATGTTTAACGACCGCGACGTACGTGCGCTGGAGGTTCACGAAGGCCTGGTGCACGTCGGCACCACGCTCAACGGTTTGAACCAACCGATCTGCACCTTCCTGTCCAAGGGGCCGCCCTCATCGACGGTGACCCAGGAAGGCCTGGCGATCCTGATGGAAATCATCACCTTCGCCTCCTACCCGAGTCGTTTGCGCAAACTGACCAACCGCACCCGCGCCATCCACATGGTCGAGGAGGGCGCGGACTTCTTGCAGGTGTTCGAGTTCTTCCGCGAGCAGGGCTTTGAAATGGCCGAAAGCTATGGCAACGCCAGTCGGGTTTTCCGGGGTTCGACACCGACTGGTCTGCCATTCACCAAAGACTTGTCCTACCTCAAGGGCTTTATCATGGTTTACAACTACATTCAGTTGGCCGTGCGTAAGGGCAAGCTTGAGCAGATTCCGTTGCTGTTCTGCGGCAAGACCACGCTGGAGGACATGCGCACGATGCGCCAATTGGTCGATGAAGGGCTGGTAGTGCCGCCCAAGTATTTGCCGGACCAGTTCCGCGACTTGAACGCGTTGTCGGCGTGGATGTGCTTCTCCAACTTCCTCAACCATTTGAGCCTGGACCGGATCGAAGCGGATTACTCCAACATCCTTTGAACCAACACAAAACCCTTGTAGGAGTGAGCAGGCTCACGCCTACAGTTTTCAATCGTGTACCAACCCGAATTTTCGCGAGGTTTCACCGGATGAGAATCCTCGGCATCTTTTGCCTGCTCCTGACCCTCGGCGGTTGCAGTTCGCTGTTGTTCTACCCGGAACCCGGTCAGGTCTTCACCCCGGAAAAAGCCAAACTCCAATACCGCACCGTCACGCTGGTGACGGCTGATGGCCTCAAGCTCAATGCCTGGTGGCTGCCGGCCAAGCCCGGCGTAGACGTCAAAGGCACGGTGCTGCACTTACACGGCAACGGCGGCAATCTGCCGATGCACTTGGGCGGGAGTTGGTGGTTGCCGAAAAACGGCTATCAGGTATTGCTGGTCGACTATCGCGGCTACGGCCTGTCCGAGGGCGAACCGAGCCTGCCGGCGATCTATCAGGACATCGACGCGGCGTTCGCCTGGCTGGACAAGGCGCCAGAGGTCCAAGGCAAGCCGCTGGTCCTTCTCGGTCAAAGCCTCGGTGGTTCGATGGCCGTGCATTGGCTGGTACAGCATCCGCAGCGGCAGAAACAGCTCAAGGCACTGGTGCTCGACGGTGTGCCCGCCAGCTATCGAAGCGTCGGCCAATATGCGCTCAGTACCTCGTGGCTGACCTGGCCGTTCCAAGTGCCGCTGTCGTGGCTGGTGCCGGACGGCGACAGTGCGATCTACTCGATGCCGCAACTCAACGGCGTGCCGAAACTGATGTTCCACAGCATCGACGATCCGCTGGTGCCGCTTTCCAATGGCATCCGTCTGTATCAAGCTGCGCCGCCGCCGCGCGTTCTGCAGTTGACCCGTGGCGGCCATGTGCAGACGTTCGGCGATCCGGTGTGGCGTCAGGTGATGCTGCGCTATCTAGACGATCCCGAGCATTTCAACGGCCTGCGCCGTCTCGGCGAAATCCCCAATTACCCGCCACCCCCGAATTCTGAAAACGAGAGCCCGCAATGAGTGAAGAACGCAACGCTATCCCGCTGATCATCACCGGTATCTGCAGCATCCTCGGCACCGTGGGTGCCCTGTGGTACTACGGCTACCTGCACTTCGCCAAACCCGAGGATGCGTTGCTGCTCAACGAATTCACCATGCTCAAAACCGTGCCGGGCGAGGACTACAAAGTCTCGCTGGACCCGGCAGCGCAAGTGGCGCAGTGCATTGACGGGGTACTGGTGCTGTTCGATACCGAGCAGAAAGGTTTGACCGGTGTGCTGATCAACGGCCAGAAGAAAGCGGTGCGTTGCATGGGGCAGGAAACGCCGCAAAAACTCGAGCAATAACCGCCCCTACCCAAGGCCCACTAAAAAGCCCCGCCTGATCACTCAGGCGGGGCTTTTGCGTTACTGCTTACAGCTTAGTTCGAGCTGACCGCCGAACGTGGCATCACTGGCTGGTTGTCGTTGGAAATGGTCACTTCCACACGACGGTTCATCGCACGGCCCGACACGCTGCCGTTATCGGCAACCGGATATTCCTGGCCGTAGCCCTGAACCACGATGCGCGCAGGATCTACGCCCATTTTGATCAGCGCGACCTGTACCGACGTCGCACGACGCTCGGACAGCGACTGGTTGTACGACGCGGCGCCAGTGCTGTCGGTGTAACCCTCGACGATCACTTTGCGATCAGGGTTTTGCTGGAGGAACTGCGCCAGTTTGTTGATGTTCACCAGACCGCTGGATTTCAGGTCAGCCTTGTTGGTGGCAAACAGCACGTCACCGAAAGTCACCAGCGTACCGCGATCAGTCTGCTTGGCGTTCAGGCTTTGCTGCAGCTGTTTGATCTGCTGGTCACGAGCATCCAGACGCGCCTGGGCACGCTGGGCTGCGGCGTTCTTCAGATTGTTCTCAGCGGTACGCAGGGCGATGGTCTGCTTGGCCACTTCCACGCGCTGGTTGGTCAGGTAGGCCAGTTGATCGACCTTGGCCGCATCTTGCTTGTCCATATAGGCCTTGTCGGCCTTGTCCAGATAATCGCTAGCATCTTTGGTTTCCAGCGCTGCCACTTTGCTCGCTTGCGGGTTGGCTTGCAGGCCGGCGTAGTTGGTGCGCGCCTGTTCCAGGTTCGGGTTAGGCGGGGTAGAGCAGGCAGCCAAGGCAACGCTTGCGGCCAGGAGAGCGGGAATCATCAATTGCTTACGCATAATTTTTCGTCCTTTCTATCGATAAGAGTTTCAGCTTTGCAGTCCGGATGCGCGCTTATTGCACGGTGCGCTGACTTTCCTGACGCAGTTCCTGAATACCTTTCTGGGAATCCTTCACCGCTCGCTCGGCTTTCATGGCTTGTGCCTTGCGTTCGGCGACACGGGCATCCCACTCGGCTTGTTCGGCGAGGACGCGGGCTTCGTCATACTTCTTATCGTGCATGGCGATTTCGGCTTGTTTGAGTTTGTCCTGCGCTTGCTTCATCTCCACAGCAGCGAACTCAGTACCACCGGCGCTGACCGCGCTGTTCACGGCCGATTGAGTCACGGCGTATTGCTCGCTCGGTGGATTGCCTGCGCAACCGGCCAGCACGAAGCTGGTGCCGATGGCCAGAGCAGCCAGTTTCAGACCGCGCAAGTGAGAGAACGAGGTTTGGGTCTTCATGGTCTTCAACTCCATTGTTTAACTCCTGATAAAACCGAAAATCCATCCTGGTCGAGGAGCCGCAAGCGTCATGTGGCAGCGCGTTTTTGAAACGCTCGTTCCAGGCGTGGTTACAGGTTCCGACCGGAGGCGTTTTTCAAAAGTTCAGAAAAGATGGCCTATCGCCAAAAAGAAATCTGACCGAATGGACAGGGCTATAAAGCGGGAACTTTGGCGATTTTGAGTGGTACGCGCGGGAGTTTTTGCAGCCCGAAAACACACCCTGCCAAAGGGAGAGATTCGGTCAATGTGGGAGCGGGCTTGCTCGCGAAAGCCTCGAGTCAGTCGACAGAAATACCGACTGCCAGAGCACGTTCGCGAGCAAGCCCGCGTGCGTCCAGATCTATGTCCGATCAGTGTTTTTGCTTGTTCCCAGCCGACGACAAGTCCTGCAAATGCCTGCGCGAGAGGGCGAGAAAGCGCGGGGTCGGCCCGACGTCTTCGTACAGTGGATCACCTTCCTCGTCAGTCGCGACCACGGTTGAGCCTTTCACATAGGGCAGGCTCGCTTCGAACTCCTCAAGCGCAGCGCCAAGCAGTTCGCCAAGCAGTTCTTCGGGGTGGCGTTTGGGGTACATCTCGGCAATTGCCGCCAGGCGCGCGGCGGCCTCGACGTCCAGATGAATCGTGTAGCCCGTGTCGGTCATACGACCTTTGGCGTTTTCTTCCCAATGCTGGGCGAGTTCACGGATTTTCATAATGACCTCATGTCGCACCTGATCAAAGCAGGCCAGGGGGAGTGTCCGGCGGGGCCGGCGGCAAGCCGTTGTGCGGCTCAGTGTTGAGACTAGCTTTCGGCCACAAGGTTTAAAGTCCCTTCGTCGCCTGCTTGTAAGAAGCGGCGCAGAGCGGCACTCTCTAGGTCATGCACTCGTTTCTAAGCCGTCCGGATTACTGCTGGAGAATTGCTGATGACTGATATTGATGCACGCTTGCGCGAGGATGTTCACCTGCTCGGAGAGCTGTTGGGCAATACCATTCGAGACCAGTATGGCGAGGATTTTCTCGACAAGATCGAGCAGATCCGCAAGGGTGCCAAGGCCGACCGGGGAGGCTCCACGGACGCTGAACTCAGTGCCAGCCTCAATCAATTGAGCGAAGACGAATTGCTCCCCGTGGCGCGGGCGTTCAACCAGTTCCTGAACCTGGCGAACATCGCCGAGCAGTATCAGTTGATTCATCGCCGTGAAGAGTCGCAGCCAGCGCCGTTCGAATCCCGTGTCTTGCCCGAATTGCTTGCGCGCCTGCGCAACGAAGGCCACAGCGCCGAATCGCTGGCCCGGCAACTGGCGAGGCTGGAAATCGAATTGGTGCTGACCGCACACCCGACCGAGGTCGCCCGCCGCACGCTGATCCAGAAATACGACGCGATTGCCGCGCAACTCGCCGCTCAGGATCACCGTGACCTGACCACGGCCGAACGCGAGCAGATCCAGAACACCCTGCAACGGCTGATCGCTGAAGCCTGGCACACCGAAGAAATCCGCCGCACGCGCCCGACACCGGTCGACGAAGCCAAGTGGGGCTTTGCCGTGATCGAGCACTCGCTGTGGCAGGCAGTTCCCAACCACATGCGCAAGGCTGATCAGGCGCTGCACGCGGCTACCGGCCTGCGGTTGCCGCTTGAAGCCGCACCGATTCGATTCGCGTCCTGGATGGGCGGCGACCGCGACGGCAACCCCAACGTCACGGCAGCGGTGACTCGCGAAGTGTTGCTGCTGGCGCGCTGGATGGCGGCGGATTTGTACCTGCGCGATGTCGATCACCTGGCGGCCGAGTTGTCGATGCAGCAGGCCAGCGACGCGCTGAAAGCCAAGGCCGGCGACAGCGCCGAGCCGTATCGTGCGGTGCTCAAGCAATTGCGCGAACGCCTGCGTGCCACCCGCAACTGGGCGCATGCGTCGCTGACGGCGGCGACACCGGCGCCTGCCGATGTGCTGCACAACAACCGCGATCTGCTTGATCCATTGGAACTGTGCTTCAACTCGCTGCATGAGTGCGGCATGGGCGTGATTGCCGACGGGCCGCTGCTCGATTGCCTGCGCCGGGCCGTGACCTTTGGCCTGTTTCTGGTGCGCCTGGATGTGCGTCAGGATTCGTCGCGGCACAGTTCGGCCATGACTGAAATCACCGACTATCTTGGGCTCGGTCGTTACGAAGACTGGGACGAAGAGCAGCGCATCACCTTCCTGACCCGCGAGCTGAGCAATCGTCGGCCGTTGCTGCCGGCGCATTTCAAACCGTCCGCCGACACTGCGGAAGTGCTCGCCACTTGCAAGGAAATTGCCGCCGCGCCGGGCGCCTCGCTGGGATCCTACGTGATCTCGATGGCCGGCGCGGCTTCCGATGTGCTCGCCGTGCAATTGCTGCTCAAAGAGTCCGGCGTGTTGCGGCCAATGCGCGTCGTGCCGCTGTTCGAAACCCTGGCTGACCTCGATAACGCCGGGCCGGTGATGGAGCGTCTGTTGCTGCTGCCGGGCTATCGCGCGCGGCTGCAAGGCCCGCAGGAAGTCATGATCGGTTACTCCGACTCGGCCAAGGACGCCGGCACGACGGCAGCGGCCTGGGCGCAATACCGCGCGCAGGAGCGGCTGGTGGACATTTGCCGCGAGCAGCAAGTCGAACTGCTGTTGTTCCATGGTCGTGGCGGCACCGTGGGACGTGGCGGTGGCCCGGCGCACGCGGCGATTCTGTCGCAGCCACCGGGATCGGTCGCGGGGCGTTTCCGCACCACCGAGCAGGGCGAAATGATTCGTTTCAAATTCGGTCTGCCGGACATTGCCGAACAAAACCTCAATCTGTATCTCGCCGCTGTGCTCGAAGCCACGTTGCTGCCACCGCCGCCGCCAACGCCTCAATGGCGCCATCTGATGGATGAACTGGCGGCCGACGGCGTCAGCGCTTATCGCAAAGTCGTGCGTGAGAATCCGCAGTTCGTCGAGTATTTCCGTCAGTCCACGCCGGAGCAGGAATTGGGCCGGTTGCCGCTCGGCAGCCGGCCTGCCAAGCGCCGTGCTGGCGGGATTGAAAGCCTGCGGGCGATCCCGTGGATCTTCGGCTGGACGCAAACGCGCTTGATGCTGCCGGCCTGGCTCGGCTGGGAATCGGCGCTGAGCAAGGCGCTGGAACGCGGCGAGGGCGAGTTGCTGGGGCAGATGCGTGAGCAATGGCCGTTCTTCCGCACGCGTATCGACATGCTGGAAATGGTCCTGGCCAAGGCTGACGCCGATATTGCGCTGTCCTACGACGAGCGTCTGGTCGAGCCGGAATTGCTGCCGTTGGGTGCGCACTTACGCGACCTATTGTCGCAGGCATGCTCGGTGGTACTTGGGTTGACCGGTCAGTCGCAGTTGCTGGCACACAGTCCGGACACCCTTGAATTCATCCGTCTGCGCAACACCTATCTCGACCCGCTGCATCTATTACA
This sequence comes from Pseudomonas sp. EA_65y_Pfl2_P78, assembly GCF_963970495.1. NCBI lineage: Bacteria > Pseudomonadati > Pseudomonadota > Gammaproteobacteria > Pseudomonadales > Pseudomonadaceae > Pseudomonas > Pseudomonas sp. EA_65y_Pfl2_P78. The sequence continues at coordinate 21,752 of NZ_CAXAON010000002.1, forward strand.
AGCCGAATTGCTGGCTCGTTCGCGACAGCAGAATGTCGAGCAGGGCAGCCCGGTGGAACAGGCGTTACTGGTGTCTGTGGCGGGCATTGCCGCCGGTTTGCGTAATACCGGCTAAGGTTTTTGCCGTGGCATGCGGTGCCCGGAGTCAACGCCGGGTGCCGCTTCGCACGCTGAGGAAAGTGCCGCCAGGCGACAGTAAGTGACGGGGTTGCGACTTGGGTCACCGCGTCGCGAGGTCGCGGCAGGCGCGGGTTTCTCCGACTTTTGGCGTCTTGTGTGGGCGCAGCCTGCTGTGTATCTTGATCAGCCTTTGGCCGTTTCTGCGGCCACGACCCGTATTTTTCAGGAATCGTCCCATGCGGCGAGTCCTTTGTTTTGTAAAAGCTTTTTATAAAAAAATTGAGGAGCACATCTAATGCGCGTCATTCTGCTGGGAGCTCCCGGGGCCGGTAAAGGTACTCAGGCTAAGTTCATCACCGAAAAATTCGGCATTCCGCAAATCTCCACCGGTGACATGCTGCGTGCAGCGGTCAAGGCCGGCACTCCACTGGGCGTTCAAGCCAAAAGCATCATGGATGCCGGCGGCCTGGTGTCGGATGATCTGATCATCGCACTGGTTCAGGATCGTATCGCGCAACCTGACTGCGCCAACGGCTTCCTGTTCGACGGCTTCCCGCGCACCATTCCGCAGGCCGAAGCACTGGTGACTGCTGGCGTCGAGTTGGACGCCGTGGTTGAAATCGCCGTTGAAGACGAAGAAATCGTTCAGCGTATCGCTGGCCGTCGTGTTCACGAAGCCAGCGGCCGGGTGTATCACATCGTCTACAACCCGCCGAAAATCGCAGGCAAAGACGACATCACCGGCGAAGAACTGGTACAGCGCAAGGACGACACCGAAGAAACCGTGCGTCATCGCCTGTCGGTCTACCATTCGCAGACCAAGCCGCTGGTGGACTTCTACCAGAAGCTGTCGGCTGCCAACGGCAAGCCGAAGTGCAGCCACATCCCGGGCGTTGGTTCGGTAGAAGCAATCACCGCCAAGGTGCTTGAAGCGCTGAGCTGAAAAAGCTGATTAGCTGCATCATCCACGGCCCGCTTGCGGGCCGTAGTTGTTTATACTGACGCACTTTTTCCCCACCCCTGTTTTGGATACATCGATGAGCACCTTGCTGGCCCTGGACACCGCGACTGAAGCTTGCTCCGTTGCCTTGCTGCATGACGGCAAGGTCACGAGCCATTACGAGGTGATTCCGCGCCTGCACGCGCAAAAGCTGCTGCCGATGATCCAGCAATTGCTGGCCGATGCCGGTACCACGTTGCAAGCGGTGGATGCTATTGCCTTCGGTCGTGGGCCGGGTGCGTTTACCGGTGTGCGGATTGCCATCGGTGTGGTGCAGGGCTTGGCGTTCGCGCTGGATCGTCCGGTGCTGCCGGTGTCCAACCTGGCCGTGTTGGCGCAACGTGCGTTTCGCGAGCAGGGTGTGAGCCAGGTTGCAGCGGCGATCGATGCGCGCATGGACGAAGTGTATTGGGGCTGCTATCGCGAGACGGCGGGGGAGATGCGTCTGGTCGGCGCCGAAGCAGTGCTGCCGCCGGAAGTCGCGGCGCTGCCGGTCGATGGCAGTGGCGAATGGTTCGGTGCCGGCACTGGCTGGGGCTATGGTGAGCGTATCGCAGTGAACCTGAGCGGTTCAGACGCGGGCATGCTGCCCCACGCCGAAGACCTGTTGACCTTGGCACGCTTTGCTTGGGAGCGCGGCGAAACGATTCCGGCCGATGATGCGCAGCCGGTTTACCTGCGCGATAAAGTGGCTACCCCCAAGGCCCGCTGATTCACCCAAAAACCTGTGGGAGCGAGCAAGCTTGCTCCCACAGTGAATAGTGCTCTGCCTGAAGTCTGCCAATCGTCAGTTTCTAACCCCACGTTTTAAACCTTTTGCGCTTTATGTGTTCTAGTTATCACTCGGCAGTTTGCTAAGTCGGTCAAGTGCCGCTAAATTGCCATCATTGATACCGAGCATGAATTTATGCGTATAGACGGCGTTTCCTCTCAGTCCTACCCCATCAAGCGCAAGCCTCGCAAAGGCAATGTGGCGCAGGAAGAAACCGTCGACGATATCGACGGCGAGTTGGAATTCCCCACCGAAGAGCAACTGGCCGCCCGTGCTGCCAAAGCCTCTGCGCAACGCTTGAGCAATCTGCCTGCCCGTCAGCAAGACATGATCTACCACCGTGCGATGAAGAAAAGCGTAGCCATGGCCTTGGCCAGCTACCTGAGCACTGCCGGTTTTGTCGATTGGGATGCGGACGTGCTGGGCCTCGACCTTTACATCTGATGGCTCTGCCTTACTACCTCGGTTGCCCGTCCTGGAGCGAAAACGCCTGGCGCGAGTATCTGTATCCGGAAGACGCCAAAACCTCTGACTTCCTCAGCCTCTATTGCCAAGTGTTCAACGCCGTGGAAGGCAACACGACCTTCTACGCCAGTCCTTCGCCGGCCACTGTGCAGCGTTGGGCCGACGTCATGCCTGAACACTTTCGCTTCACTGCCAAGTTCCCCGGCGACATTAGCCACAGCGGTGACCTGCGCGAGCAACTGACCGCTGCCCAAACCTTCCAGCAGTTACTCAAACCCCTCGGCGAGCGTGTCTCGCCGCTGTGGCTGCAATTGTCGAAAAGCTTCACGCCGCATCGGCTGCCGGAGTTGGCGGCGTTTATCGATGCGCTGGACTGCCCGCTGGCGGTTGAGGTGCGGCATGAGCAGTTCTTCGCCAAGGGCGAGAGCGAGCGCCTGCTCAATCGGCTGCTGCTCGATCGTGGGGTTGAGCGTATCTGTCTCGACCCGCGAGCGCTGTTCAGTTGCCTGTCGACCGAGTCTTCGGTGGTTCACGCTCAATCGAAAAAGCCGCGTGTACCGACGCGTCCAGCGGCGTTCACGCAGTTCCCGCAAGTGCGCTTTATTGGTCATCCCGAGCTTGAGGCCAACGATGCGTTCCTGGTGCCGTGGGTGGCGAAAATCGCCGAGTGGATAGAAGAAGGCCGCACGCCATACATCTTCCTGCACACTGCCGACAACCTGCTGGCGGCGAAGTTGGCGCAACGTTTTCATGTACAACTGATGCAACGTTTGCCTGGCTTGCCATCGCTGCCTGAGCTATACAGAGAGCCCGCCGCGGAGCAACTTGGCCTGCTCTGAGGCGGGTTTATTCATCTGCCCCGGAGCTGCCAATGGACGCGCAAACCCGCAAAGCCCACGCCTTCAAAGCCCTGCATGAACGCCCGGGGATTTTCGTTATTCCCAATCCGTGGGACGCCGGTTCAGCGAAGATGCTCGCCAGCCTTGGCTATCAGGCACTGGCGACGACCAGCGCCGGTTACGCATTTTCCCAGGGCAAAGCCGATGGTGCTTTGAGTCTCGATGAGACGTTGGCGAATGTCCGCGCGATTGTCGCAGCCACCGATTTGCCGGTAGCGGTGGATCTGGAAAACGGTTTCGCCGATGACCCGGTCGAATGCGCCCAAAGCGTATTGCGCGCAGCCGAAGCGGGCGCGGTAGGCGCCTCAATCGAAGACGCCACCGGCCGTGAAGACGCCCCGATCTATTGCTTTGAACACGCCGTGGCGCGCGTCGAAGCCGCCGTCGCTGCCGTACGCACGTTGCCGTTTCCCTTCATCCTGACGGCCCGTGGGGAAAACTATCTGCACGGCAATCCCGATATCAATGACACCGTCCGCCGCTTGCAGGCTTTTGCCGAGGCGGGCGCCGACGTGCTGTATGCGCCCGGCTTGCGCAATGCTGACGAAGTGCTGGCGGTGGTGCGTGCGGTGGCCCCCAAACCGGTCAACGTCCTGATGTCCGGCGGGCTGAAGATGACGGTGCAGCAACTGGAAGACATCGGTGTGCGGCGGATCAGTACCGGTTCGGCATTGGCCCTGGCCGCGTTCGGCGAATTCTTCCGTGCGGCTGAAGAAATCCAGCAATCGGGCACATTCGGTTTTACGTCGCAGTCGATGCCTTACGCCAAGGCCAATCAGTTTTTCAAAGGCTGAACAGGGTGCGATGGATTCCATGGGCTGTGCTGCTGGTCATTGTCGGCGCCATGGTCAGTGTCTGGCGTGGTTGGCTGCCAGTGCCGCCCGAGTGGAACCCGTGGGCGCCGCTGGATGTAAAGGCTGCACCCAATTGGCTGACCGGTTACAAGCTGATGCGCTTGCGCGGTGACCCAGAGCTGTGTGCGCAAGCACTGGCCAGCTCGGCGTTGCGCGTGACGAGCCAAGCGGATAGCCCCGACGCCAAGTGCCCGCTGATTGGCGCCTTGCGCGTTCAGGGTGCAGAGGTGGCGCTGAGCAGCAGCTTCCTCGCCAGTTGCCCGTTGGCGGTGGCTTACGCGATGTTCGAGCGACACACCCTGCAACCCGCCGCGCAGGCCGTTTACGGCGAGAACGTCGCACGCCTGGATCACCTCGGCAGTTTCGCCTGCCGCAATCTCTACAACCGCGAGAGCGGCGCGCTCAGCCGGCATGCCAGTGCCGATGCGCTGGATATCGCCGGTTTTCGTCTGGCGAGCGGTCGCCGTGTCAGCGTGCTAAAGGATTGGCCCAAGCAGAATCAGGACGCACAGTTTCTGCGTCAGGTGCGTGATGGCGCGTGCAAGGCATTCAGTGTGGTGTTGAGCCCGGATTACAACGCGGCGCATCGCAATCATTTTCATGTCGATATCGGGCGCTGGAGCGTGTGTCGCTGAGGCTTAGGCGGCGATGCGCAGGTTCTGCAAAACGATCGGGCGTGCCCAGCCGTTATCGAAGTCCAGCGCCTTTTGCTGTTCGGCGATTTCTTGCGGCGAGAACGGCGGGAATGGCTTGTCCAGCAAGTCCAGATCGAACTCGGCAATCGGCAAGTACAGTGGACGCTTGTGCGGCGCAGCGCCTGGCTCCGGAATTGGCTGACCATTGTTGATCACGATCGGGCGAACCCAACTGCTGTCGAAATCCTGCTGCTCTTGCTGAGCTTTGATTTCTTCCGGCGGGAACGGTGGGAATGGCTTGTCGGCCAGTTCCATTTCGAACTCGGCGATTGGCAGGAACAGCGGCTCCGGCGGACGCACTTCGGTTTCAACGACTTCGCATTCACGCTGGCTGACGATATGCGCGTGCAGTTCGCTGCCCAGGGTCGGCTCTTCAGGGCTGTTCAGGTCAACCGGTGGAAACGTGCCGCAAGCGGGCACCACTTCACTCGTCTGTTCGGCCAGGGCCTGGGCAAAGAAATCCTGCCACAGGTGACTGACGCCGCTCAGTGCTTGAGTATTTTGACGGCTGAAATCGCCATGGGGCGAGATGTAGCCAATCGATGTGGGAAGAATGCCTGACATTTTTTTCGGTTGACGCTCAGCTCTGGCAAAATGCGCGTTGATTGGGTTATCGGCGGTTTCTGCCGATCCTTAACTTTTTTGAGCGTGTTTTCCATGATTGAGCAACCCGCGGCCTGCCGCATCCATGTCCAGGCCCTTGGCCCGATGTTTGAAGCGCAGGCCGAGCAGTGGGCCAAGCGTCTGGGCCTGCCGTTGCAAGTGGCTGATGGCGAGTTTGCCTTGCAGGTCGGCGAGCAGGGTTTGCAACTCCAGCAACTGGGGCCGGATGCGCCGGGGCCGGTGCGCGTGGACTTTGTCGAGGGCGGTGCGGCGCATCGTCGTTTATACGGCGGTGGCAGCGGGCAGATGATCGCCAAGGCTGTCGGCATTGCCCAAGGTGTGCGCCCGCGGGTGTTGGATGCCACAGCAGGGCTGGGCAAGGATGCGTTCGTGCTGGCGAGTCTGGGCTGCGAGATGAGCCTGATCGAGCGCCAGCCGCTGATCGGTGCGTTGCTGGAGGATGGCCTGGCGCGCGCGGCGGAAGATTTCGACGTGGCGCCGATTGTGGCGCGGATGAAGTTGCTCAAGGGCAACTCCATCGAGGTCATGCGCCACTGGGAGGGCGAGCCACCGCAAGTGATCTACCTTGATCCGATGTTCCCGCATCGGGAGAAAACCGCGTTGGTGAAGAAGGAAATGCGCCTGTTCCGGCCGCTGGTTGGCGATGATCCGGATGCACCGGCGTTGCTTGAAGCGGCGTTGGCACTGGCCACGCACCGGGTGGTGGTCAAGCGGCCGCGCAAGGCGCCGTGCATCGACGGGCCGAAGCCGAGTCATGCGCTGGATGGCAAGTCCAGCCGGTATGACATTTACCCGAAGAAGGCGCTCAAGGCTTAAGACCGCGTCGCTGCCATCGCTAGCCTGCTAGCGATGGGGCCGGCCAATACAGCGCAAAACTCAGGGCCGATACGCCCGCATAAACAATCCCACGACTTCCTGCACATGGCTCTGCGCCGCCTCGTCAGTCAACGGCTCCCCACAGCCATACAACAAGCGAAAATTGCCCGCGCCCTTGATCAGGCAAAAGAAATGCTCAGCCGCGTTACGCGGCAGGTCGATGTTCAGCGCGCCGCTTTCGTGGATCTGCGTCAGCAGCCGCTCCATCCCTTGCACCATGCGCTCGGTGCCGGCCTCAAAGAAAATCTGCGACAGTTTTGGATCCTGCGCGCCCAGTGCCATGATCAGGCGATGCAGATTCACCGATTCATCGCTGTTGATCAGGTGATGAAAGCCCCGGGCAATGTTCAGCAACACATTTTCCACGGCAATGCCGTCCGGCAATTCGAAGAACAACGGCGGTAATTGTTCCTCGCATTTGGCCACCACGGCGGCGGAGAACAGTGTCTCCTTATCGGTGAAATGGCTGTAGACCGTCAGCTTCGACACGCCGGCCTCGGCGGCCACCGCGTCCATGCTGGTGTTGGCATAGCCATGACTCAGAAACAGAATTTTCGCCGCATCGAGAATCGCCTGACGTTTGGCCAGATCCTTGGGGCGGCCCGGGCCGTTTGGAACTGCAAGATTGTTCGACATTCTTCGCTTTTATTACTGGACTGGTGAGTTTGCTATTAATAACATACCGGCCAGTATAATTATTCCAAGCACCATTAGCGAAAGGTCCGTCACCATGTCCCGCCATGCACTGCACCTCACGTGGCCATTTGCGTTGCCAGTCAGCCTGGTTTTTTTACTGTCCGCATGTGGCCAGGAAGAGGCAGCGCCCGTTACCGTGCGACCGGCGATGGTGGTGCAGCCAGAGCCTTCGGCGCAGAAGATGGAAAGCTATCCGGGCGAAGTGCGCGCCCGTTACGAACCTGATCTGGCGTTCCGCATCGGTGGAAAAGTCAGCCGACGACTGGTCGAGGAAGGTCAGCGCGTGAAGGCCGATCAGCCGCTCGCCGAACTTGATCCCCAGGACGTACGCCTGCAACTGGAAGCGACTCGCGCCCAAGTCTCTGCCGCTGAGGCCAATCTCACTCTGGTGCGCGCCGAACGTGACCGCTACAAGACGCTGATGGATCGGCAGATGGTCAGCCGCTCGGCCTACGACAACGCCGAAAACCTTTATCGCTCCGGCGAAGCCCGCCTCAAACAGATCAAAGCCCAATTCAACGTTTCGACCAATCAGGCCAGTTACGCCGTGTTGCGTGCGCCCCAGGACGGTGTGGTTGCCAAGCGCTCGGTGGAAGTGGGGCAGGTGGTCGCTGCAGGGCAGACGGTGTTTACACTCGCCGCCGATGGTGAGCGTGAAGTGCTGATCAGCCTGCCGGAACAGAGTTTTGGCAGGTTCAAGGTCGGTCAGCCGGTTACCGTAGAGCTCTGGACGCAGCAGAACCAGCGCTTCGCCGGGCAGATTCGTGAGCTGTCGCCATCCGCCGATCCCAAATCCCGCACCTTCGCTGCCCGTATCTCTTTCACCAGTGGCAAAGTCCCGGCCGAACTCGGCCAGAGTGCGCGTGTGTTCGTGCAATCAGCCAATACCGCGTCGCTATCGGTGCCGCTTTCGGCACTGACGGCCGAGAACGGTGCGACCTACGTCTGGGTCGTCAGCGCCAACAACACCTTGAAGAAGACCCCCGTGCGAGTCGGCCCATTCGGTGAAAAAACCGTGCCGGTGCTCGAAGGCCTCAATGCCAGCGACTGGGTCGTGGCTGCCGGCGTGCATGTGCTCCTCGAAGGGCAGCAGGTGCGCCCCGTGGATCGTTCCAACCGTGTGGTCAATCTGGCGGACAAGGAGTAAGTCCCGATGCGCTTCAACCTTTCCGAATGGGCGCTGCGTAATCGCCAGATCGTACTGTTCCTGATGCTTTTGCTGGCCATCGTCGGTGCGTTGTCCTACACCAAACTCGGCCAAAGTGAAGACCCGCCGTTCACCTTCAAGGCCATGGTGATTCAAACCCGTTGGCCAGGGGCGACCGCGCAGGAAGTCTCACGGCAGGTCACTGAACGCATCGAAAAGAAACTGATGGAAACCGGTGAGTACGAGCGCATTGTTTCGTTCTCCCGTCCTGGTGAGTCTCAAGTCACCTTCATTGCGCGCGACTCGATGCATTCGGTGGAGATTCCCGATCTCTGGTATCAGGTACGCAAGAAAATCAGCGACATCCGCCAGACGCTGCCGCCGGGCATTCAGGGGCCGTTTTTCAACGATGAATTTGGCACGACCTTCGGCAATATCTACGCGCTGACCGGCGACGGTTTCGACTACGCCGTGCTCAAGGATTACGCCGATCGCATCCAGATCCAGCTGCAACGGGTAAAGGATGTCGGCAAGGTCGATTTGCTCGGTTTGCAGGACGAGAAAATCTGGGTCGAGCTGTCGAACGTCAAACTCGCCACCCTCGGTTTACCGCTGGCGGCGGTGCAACAGGCGCTGGAGGAACAGAATGCGGTGTCCACGGCGGGTTTCTTTGAGACGCCTACCGAGCGCTTGCAGCTAAGGGTTTCGGGGAATTTTCAGACGGTCGATGAGATCAGGAACTTCCCCATCCGGGTCGGTGATCGCACGTTCCGTATCTGCGATGTCGCCGACGTGCGGCGTGGATTCAACGATCCGCCGGCGCCGCGCATGCGCTTCATGGGCGAAGATGCGATCGGCCTGGCGGTGGCGATGAAGGGCGGCGGTGACATTCTGGTACTGGGTAAGGCGCTGGAAGGCGAGTTCTCGCGTATCCAGAAAAACCTCCCGGCCGGTATGCAACTGCGCAAGGTGTCTGACCAACCGGCAGCAGTGAAAACCGGGGTTGGCGAGTTTGTCCAGGTGTTGGTCGAGGCGCTGGCGATTGTGTTGCTGGTGAGCTTCTTCTCCTTGGGCGTGCGCACCGGCATGGTCGTGGCGCTGACCATTCCGCTGGTCTTGGCGATGACCTTTGCCTGCATGTATTACCTGGGTATCGGCCTGCACAAAATCTCCCTCGGTGCGCTGGTTCTGGCGCTGGGCTTGCTGGTGGACGACGCGATCATTGCCGTGGAGATGATGGCGATCAAAATGGAACAGGGCTTCGACCGGATCAAGGCCGCGAGCTACGCCTGGACCAGCACCGCGTTCCCCATGCTCACCGGAACGCTGATTACCGCCGCAGGCTTTCTGCCGATTGCCACGGCGCAGTCCGGCACCGGTGAGTACACCCGCTCTATTTTCCAGGTGGTGACCATCGCGCTGCTTGCTTCGTGGGTGGCAGCGGTGGTGTTCGTGCCGTATCTGGGTGAAAAACTGCTGCCGGACCTGGCGAAAATTCATGCCGCCAAACACGGCGCCGGGGACGGTCAGTCGGACCCTTATGGCACACCGTTCTATCAGCGCGTTCGACGTCTGGTGGAGTGGTGTGTGGTCCATCGTAAAACCGTGATCGTGCTGACGTTGGGGCTGTTTATCGCGTCGGTGATGTTGTTCCGCTTCGTGCCGCAGCAGTTCTTCCCGGCCTCAAATCGACTGGAATTGATGGTCGATCTGAAACTCGCCGAGGGCGCTTCGTTGGCCAATACCACCGGTGAGGTCAAGCGGCTTGAAGCGATACTCAAGGAGCATGCCGGCATCGATAACTATGTGGCCTATGTCGGCACCGGTTCGCCGCGTTTCTATTTGCCGCTGGACCAGCAACTGCCTGCGGCGAGCTTCGCCCAGTTTGTGGTGTTGGCCAAAAATATCGAAGAGCGTGAAGCGCTGCGAACCTGGTTGATCGATACGCTCAACGAACAGTTTCCGGCGCTGCGTTCGCGGGTGACACGTCTGGAAAATGGCCCGCCCGTGGGGTATCCGGTGCAGTTTCGCGTCACGGGTGAGCACATCGAAGAAGTTCGTGCGCTTGCCCGCAAGGTGGCGGCCAAGGTGCGCGAGAATCCCCATGTGGTCAACGTGCATCTGGACTGGGAAGAACCGAGCAAAGTGATCTACCTGAACATCGATCAGGATCGCGCTCGGGCACTTGGGGTGAGCACGGCCAATCTGGCGAAATTCCTCCAGAGTTCGTTGACCGGGTCGAGTGTCAGCCAATATCGCGAAGACAACGAGTTGATCGAGATTCTGCTGCGCGGCACGGTGCATGAACGCACTGAACTGTCGCTGTTGCCGAGCCTGGCAGTGCCGACTGACAACGGCCGCAGCGTCGCGTTGTCGCAAGTGGCCACGCTGGAATACGGCTTTGAGGAAGGCATCATCTGGCACCGTAACCGCCTGCCGAACGTGACGGTGCGCGCGGACATTTATGACAGGGAGCAACCGGCGACGTTGGTGAAACAGATCCTGCCGACGCTGGATTCGATTCGTGCCGAGTTGCCGGACGGTTATCTGCTGGATGTCGGTGGGACGGTGGAGGATTCGCAGCGGGGGCAGAAGTCGGTGAACGCCGGGGTGCCGATGTTCATTGTCGTTGTGCTGACGTTGCTGATGGTGCAACTGCGCAGTTTTTCGCGCACGGCGATGGTGTTTTTGACGGCGCCGTTGGGGTTGATCGGGGTGGTGCTGTTTTTGATGGTGTTTCGGCAGCCGTTCGGATTTGTGGCGATGTTGGGGACGATTGCGCTGTCGGGGATGATCATGCGCAACTCGGTGATTCTGGTGGATCAGATCGAGCAGGATATTGCCTCGGGGCTCAGGCCTTGGCAGGCGATTATCGAGGCTACCGTGCGGCGCTTTCGGCCGATTGTGTTGACGGCTCTGGCGGCGGTTCTGGCGATGATTCCGTTGTCGCGCAGTGTGTTTTTTGGGCCGATGGCGGTGGCGATCATGGGGGGGTTGATTGTGGCGACGGCTCTGACGTTGTTGTTTTTGCCGGCGTTGTATGCGGCTTGGTTCCGAGTGCGTCGGGAGGCTTGAGGCTTGGCGGCCTTTGGGCCGACCATGCTGTGGGTGTTCTTGGTGAATATCCGTTGCTTCGGGTGCTGGCTCTGGCGGTTTCGCTTTTACAGCGAGTCCCTTTTGCAAACGCCCAAAAGGAACCAAAACGCTGGGCCCCGGCGTACGGCCCGCTCGCTGGGGCTCGGGGTGCCTTCGTTGCGGGTTTCATCCGGGGGCATCGCCTCCGGTTTGCTGCGCTGCACCTCCTTTCGATGTGTTCGACTTCGTCGAACGGCGCTGCGCGCCTACCCCCGGATGAATCCCGAAACGAAGCCTGCCGAAGGGGCCGGTACGTCAAGAGCTGCAGCCGAGCTAACGCTCATCCTGTTGAGTGGTGAAGGGCGACGCGGGGCTAGTGTGTGGTGTTTTTGCTTTTCGGTGTGGGTTTGCCAGCGATGGCGGCCTGACAGCCGACCGATTGCGACCTGATGACACTCGATGCCATTGTGTGAGACAGCCTGCTGGCACTTCTCGAAGTCGATCCGCAAACCTGACGCCTGCAAAAAAGCCCGCTGAACGTATGACGTTCAGCGGGCTTTTTGGTGTTCAGAACCTTACAGCGTCCCAAACACCTTCTTCGCCAGACTTGTTGCAGCAGCGGCGGGGTTTTTGCGGATGGTTTCTTCCTGTTTACCGATCATCTCGAACAGGCCGTTAAGTGCTTGCTCGGTGACGTAGTTTTCGACGTTGGCGCTCTTGGCGTCGACGACGCCGAAGGTCGCGGCCTGGCCGGCGAAGGTGTTGTATTTCTGCACCACGCCGACCTTGTCGGTGGCTTGTTTGACGATTGGCAGGAACTTGGCACGGATCTGTTCGCGGCTGGATTTGTCCAGGTACTGTGTGGCCGAGTCGTTGCCGCCGCTGAGGATGCCTTTGGCGTCGGCCACGCTCATTTTTTTCACGGCGTCGACGAGGATCGGCTGGGCCTGGGTCACGGCGCTTTCCGCGGCTTTGTTCATCGCGGTTTCCAGTTCTTCGACCTGGGCGCCCATGCCGAAGGCTTTCATCTTGCCGGCGACTTTGCCGAGTTTACCCGGCAGTTCGATTTTCACGTCCGGGTTGTTGCTGAAACCGCCCGGGGTACCTAATTGTTTGACGGCCAGTTGTGCGCCTTGGGTCAAGGCGTCCTTGAGGCCGCCGGTGGCGTCGTTTTGTGACAGGTCGCTGAGTGACAGGGCCATGGCGCTGGCGCAGATCATCAGGCCTGCGCACAGGCCGGCGAAGCGAAAGGTGGGACGGAGCATGGCGGCTTCCTTGTTTCAGAAAATGAATTAACGCGCGGCGTCAACGCGGATTTTCAGCGGCTGCGGATCGTTGCCGTCCAGTTGCACGGCATGGTTTTCGGTGGTGATGAACATCAGTTCGCCGTTCACTTCAATGCGTGCGCTGACCGAGTAACGGTGGCCGGGTTTGACCTGCGCCGGATCGTAGCTCAAGTGGAACGGCAGCGGCACTTGGCCTTTGACCGGGCCTTTCTGTTCATCGAGTACAACGGCTGGGGCGTCGGCCAGTGAAACGTCTTGCAGGCTCACGCTCAGCGTTGCGCTCGGTGGCAGGGCGATGCGTTGCAGGTAGAACACTTCGCCGTCGAGGCTGACCTTGCCGGCGGGAGTGGTCGATTGGCAGGCGCTGAGCAGGGCAGCGGCAGCGAGAATGGTCAGTTTTTTCATGGCAAATCTCCTTTCATTGTGGGAGCGGGCTTGCTCGCGAAGGCGGTGTGACACTCAACAGCGATGTTGAATGTTGAACCGCTTTCGCGAGCAAGCCCGCTTCCACAGGGTTTTCATCAGGTCTCGGGCGGTGTGGCGACTTGGTCGGCCGCATCTTCACTGCGATGCAGCGCCACCTGACGGATCGACAAACGAATGTCCGCCGGCAACACGCGTTTGGCCGCACCTTCGGCCAGTTCGCCGAGCAGTTCGTGGTAGCTCAATTTGCCCGCTTCGTCGCGGCGCAGCACGTCGAGGTCGAGCAGGGTCTGGATGAAGTGGCGGAACAGGCTCTTGTCGAAAAACTCCGGGGCGTTGAGGCCATGCAGGATCGACAGGCGCTGAGCCATGACCGTGCAGAGGTCTTCCAGTTCTTCGGCGCTGACGGCGTTCTGGCCGGCGTTGAGCAGCAGCGACACGGTCATGTAGAAACGTTGCAGGGTCTGCGCAATGCTCTTCGACAGCAGCGTCAGCAACACGAAATGCCGCGAACTTGGCGCCGGACGCAGGTACACCTCTTTCTCGAAACGCAGCAGACCTTGCTCGACAAATGCTTCCAGCCACTGATCGACCACTGCATCGAGCTCGTCCAGGCTCCAGCGGATGAACAGCTCCGACTGCAAGTACGGATACAGCGCGCGGGTGTAGCGCAGGATCTGTTCGCGGCTCATGCGCGAGGTGCTCTGGAAGAAACTCGCCAGCAGCGCCGGCAGGGCAAAGATGTGCAGCACGTTGTTGCGGTAGTAGGTCATCAGGACGGCGTTCTGCTCGTCCAGATAGAGAATCTTGCCCAGCGCATCGCTTTGCTCGGACAGCAGGTCCATGTCCTTCACATGCTCGATCAGCGCACGGCCATCACCTTCCGGCAGGGTGGTGTGTGGCGAGTACGGGACTTTGCGCAGCAGGGCCAGATACAGATCCAGCACGCGCGCCATGGCCCGATCGTCCAGTGCCAGGCGGCTGGTCGACAGAAGCGCCAGTGCCACCAGGTTGACCGGGTTGATCGCTGCCGCTTCGTTGAGGTGCTGGGCGACTTTCTCTCCGAGGCGATGGGTGGTCGCGTTGAGCCACGCGGGTTTGTACTGCGGGCCAAGTTCCTGTTGGCGCCAGCCCGGTTGCTCGGCATCGAGGAATTGCGCCAGTTTGATCGGTTCGCCGAAGTTGACGGCCACCTGACCGAAACGTTGCTTGAGCGCGCCGATGACTTTGAAGATGTCGAAGATCGACTCTTTCTTCTTGCTCGCACCCCGCAGTTCGCCCAGGTAGGTGCGGCCCTCCAGCACGCGTTCATAACCGATGTACACCGGCACAAACACGATCGGCATGCGCGAGGAGCGCAGGAAGCTGCGCATCGTAATCGCGAGCATCCCGGTTTTCGGTTGCAGCATGCGCCCGGTGCGCGAGCGGCCGCCTTCGACGAAGTATTCGACCGGGAAACCTTTGGTGAACAGGGTGTGCAGGTATTCGTTGAACACCGAGGTGTACAGCGGATTGCCCTTGAACGTGCGGCGCATGAAGAACGCACCGCCACGGCGCAGCAGGCTGCCGATCACCGGCATGTTGAGGTTGATCCCGGCGGCGATGTGCGGCGGGGTCAGGCCGTTGCGGAACAGCAGATACGAAAGCAGCAGGTAGTCGATGTGGCTGCGGTGGCACGGCACGTAGATCACTTCGTGACCCTGGGCGACCTTCTGCACGCCTTCGATGTGGTTGACCTTGATGCCGTCGTAGATCTTGTTCCAGAACCAGCTCAGCACCACTTCGAGGAAGCGGATCGCGGTGTAGGTGTAGTCCGAGGCGATCTCGTTGCCGTAGCGCAGGGCTTGGGCCTTGGCTTTTTCCGGGGAGATGTTTTCGCGCTCGGCCTCATCAAGGATCGCTTGCTTGACCAGCGGCTGATTGAGCAGGCCTTTGACGAGGTTGCGGCGGTGGGAAATGTCCGGGCCGATCACCGCCGCTTTGAGGTTGCGAAAGTGCACGCGCAGGATGCGCTGGGCCATGCGTACGGTGCGCTCGTGGCCCTTGTTGTGTTCGATCAGCTCGCGCAAGTGGATCGGCGCAGAGAATTGCACACGGGTTTTACGCCCCAGCACGATGATGCTCAGCAGCCGGCGCAGACGTCCGGTGACCGCCCAACTGTCGGCGAACAACAATTTCCACGGGCTCGACTCGCTGTCCGGCGACTGCCCCCAGAACACGCTGACCGGGATGATTTGCGCATCTTCGGCGGCGTTCTGGGTGAGGGCGCTGACCAGGCGGGTCAGGGTCGGCGGCGCGCCGCGTTTGTCCTGACGGCCGAGCCAGTCCGGGTCTGGCGTCAGGTAAAAGAACGCCGCCGGTTCGATCAACGAACCGATCGACACCGGCAGCACCGGGCGAGGCAGGCCGGCCTTGGTGCACTCGGTATCGACCACTGCCAGGTCGGTGAGCGATGGGTTTTGCAGGACGTAGAACACCGGACGACTGCGGTCGAGGTTGAGGGTGAACGACGACTGATTGATCGTCTCGGAGCGAACCCAGAGGTACAACAGTCGGCGCAAGGTGCCAAACACAAGACGGCGGAACGGGGAACGGGTCATACGGCTTCTGCGTGAGTGAATAAAACCGAGCGTTTGCTCGGGCGGTCGACAGTTTGCCGGATTCATCGAAAATCGGCAAAAAAGCGGCGAAGTAATCTCCTGTTGAGACTTTTCGCTCCTGTCATATACTCGGCGGTCTGTCGCCGGGGCCCTTTTATGGACGTCGGACGCAGGCTGACGTTCCTCAAAGGCTTTCCTGCGAAAAGCCTGTTCAATAATAAAAAAGGAGTATGAACAGATGGCAACACGTGAAACCGGAAACGTGAAGTGGTTCAACGACGCCAAGGGCTACGGCTTCATTCAGCGCGAAGACGGGGTGGACGTGTTCGTGCACTACCGCGCGATTCGCGGCGAAGGGCATCGGTCGCTGACCGAAGGCCAGCAGGTCGAGTATGCGGTGGTGACAGGTGACAAGGGTTTGCAGGCTGAGGATGTTGTAGGCCTGTAAATCCAGGATCAAAAGATCGCAGCCTTCTGCAGCTACTACAAAAGCTGCTGCAGGCTGCGATCTTTTTTTGGGTGTGAAATCTCATCCAACGCTGCGCTGTATGAATAAACACCCTGTCAGATCTGACAGTAGACAGCTTTTGTTCTCACGGCTACTTTCGCGAAAACGTGCCTTGGAGCCAGTATTTTCGCGGCTCTACCTACGCGAGAGGAAAGCGGTCATGTGGAAAGGTATTTCGATTTTGCTGGTCTTGGGGCTTTTCGGGTGCTCAGGTCAGACGACCTCCGAAAATGCTTCTCCGGAACCGCTCGCTCGCGCAATGACAGGTCTGGCATTGCCACAACAAGAATCAGGTATTTCGGCGGCGCAGCCCGCGATATTCAAAGTGGTCGACGCGCCGGGAGGCGAGTTGAATGTCGATACCCTCGGCACAGAGGCCACTGTTCAGGTGAATTATCCGAGTCAGGCGCCTAGGGACACCGTCGGTGTGCGCCTGACCGGTGTGGCGTTGCGTGATGCGCCAATCCAGACCGTGTCCACCGTGGGCACGCGAACCTTCAAGTTGCCCAAAGCCTGGATCAGCGAAAACAAGGGGCGTACGGTCAACCTGACTTACACCTACAAGGTCGGCGGTGTCGGAAATCTGATTACCTCGTCCCCACTGAGCATCCGCGTGGTCAGCGCGCAGGGCCAGAGTGTGTTCAAGGTGGTCGAAGCCCCGACGGGAGAGTTGAATGCCGATACGCTCGGCACCGAAGCCAACGTACAGGTCAGTTATCCGAGCCTGGCGCCAAAGGATACTGTCGGTGTGCGCCTGACCGGTGTGGCGTTGCGTGATGCGCCAATCCAGACCGTGTCCACCGTGGGCACGCTGACCTTCAAGTTGCCCAAAGCCTGGATCAGCGAAAACAAGGGGCGTACGGTCAACCTGACTTACACCTACAAGGTCGGCGGTGTCGGAAATCTGATTACCTCGTCCCCACTGAGTATCCGCGTGGTCAGCGCGCAGGGCCAGAGTGTGTTCAAGGTGGTCGAAGCCCCGGCGGGCGAGTTGAATGCCGATACGCTCGGCACCGAAGCCAACGTACAGGTCAGTTATCCGAGCCTGGCGCCAAAGGATACTGTCGGTGTGCGCCTGACCGGTGTGGCGTTGCGTGATGCGCCAATCCAGACCGTGTCCACCGTGGGCACGCTGACCTTCAAGTTGCCCAAAGCCTGGATCACTGAAAACAAGGCACGTACGGTCAACCTGACTTACACCTATAAAGTGGGCGGTGTCGGGAATCTGATCACTTCATCTCCCTTGCCGATCAAGGTGACAGGTGTTGCCGCTCCGGGCGACGGCCCACGGGTTGCAAATGAGTTGAACGTACAATATTCGACGACCAGTAATACCTGTCCGAGCAATTCCAGTCTGGGAGCATGGTACTGCGCCGGGGTACTGATTCGCACAGTTGATGATTCGACGGCATTTCATGCCTGGAACCCTAGTCCGGGCGCCGAAAAACTAGGCGGGGTGTCATTCAGCTACATGAAGACGGGTATTGGCATGAATCAACTGCAAGGTAGTCGAACCCAGGGTTTTGTTCTGGAAACGGGGCAGAACTTTACCGTCAATGGGGGCTACCCGCTTCAAGTCCTGTGTTCATACCCCTACGATGGGGGCACTTTGATTCGTAGTGCAGCCGGCTGCGGGGCTGCGAGCAATTTCCCGAGCAGCAGTGTTCCATGTGCTGCTCAAGGCCTCACGACACTGACGACCTGGCGTGCGCACTTCCGGCAGTATCCAGCCAGCAGCACCAACCGCTATCACCATCAATGCAGTTTCGGTGTGGATAGGGCGGGGTTCGCACTCAGTTTACTTTCGCGGGAAAATCCAGCGGGTGAACTGGCTTCGTGGCGACAAAACGAGGTGATGATTAAGACCTGGCCGCAGAACATTTCGAATCTGCCGATCAAGGCGTTCATCTACTTCAATACTGCGAGCCGGGCGGTCGGTGTGGAAGGAGCGAAGAATATTCAGCGGGACTTCTTGAAAACGACAGGTAGACGTATTCCTGTCATTAAAGTCTCGCCCCATGCAGCGAACATCTTCAGTTACTCCGATGCCGATCAAGGGATCTAGGACAAAAAATCGGGCGCCATATCCGTCGTGGGACAGATATGGCGCCGGGTTGTTCAGGCGGTTTTCCAGGTGATCTCTTCTTCACCATCAGCGCTGATGCGCATCCAGCGATCCGCCGTTTCCTCGCCTTCTTCCTCGACCCACGTCCCCGGTGCACAACGCACTTCGACGTTCAGCGCAGCAAACGCGGCGCGGGCGCAGGCGATGTCGTCGTCCCATGGGGTCGCATCGCTTTCCAGGTACAGGCTGTTCCACTTGCCCACGGCTTTGGGCAGCCAGGTCACCGGGATGTTGCCGGCCTTGCACTTGTAGGTCTGGCCTTTCTGTACCCAGTCGCTGCACGGGCCCAACGCTTCACCGAGCCAGGCGGAAATGGCTTTGTGGTCGACGTCGGCGTCTTTCAGGTAAATCTCGATATCCGGTTGGCGCATGGATGTCCTCACTGCGGGTCTGAAAAATCCATTCGCGGATTTAGCCGGCCCCGGGCACTTGCCCGAGACCAAAAGTTATTGAAGAACGAAATAATCGTAGCGCATCGACACGGTGGTCACGAACGGCTCGGCCTGTTCGATCACCGCCGTGCGGCGTTCGGCACTGGCGCGCCAGCCGTGGGGTGTCATCGCCAGGAGGTTGGCGCGATCCTCGGGTTTGTCCAGCGTCAGCTTGAACTCCAACGTCTCACTGTGTGCCAGTGCCATGCCTGACGGCACCAAGGCCAGATGCTTGTCGTCGGTGTATTCGCGAACCTCGTCGTAAAGACGTTCGCGCAGTTCCATCAGATGGCCGCTGGTCGGGCCGACTTTCATCAGGCCGCCGCCGACGCTGAGCAGGCGCTTGGCCTCTTCCCAGTCCAGCGGACTGAAAACGCTGGCGAGAAACTGGCAACTGCCCGCCGCCAATGGCACGCGGGCCATGCTGGCGATCAACCAGGTCAGTTGCGGATTGCGTTTGCAGGCGCGCTTGACGGCTTCGCGGGAGATGTCCAGCGCGTAGCCATCGGCATCCGGCAGGGCTTCGGCGATTTGCGCGGTGTAGTAACCCTCGCCACAACCGATATCGACCCAGCGCGCCGGTGCGTAACTCGCTGCCAGCTCGGCCAGACGCTTGGCCACCGGCGCGTAATGCCCGGCGTTCAAGAAGTCGCGGCGCGCCTCGACCATCGCCTGATTGTCGCCAGGGTCGCGGCTGTTTTTGTGCTGCACCGGCAACAGGTTCAAGTAACCCTGGCGCGCACGGTCGAAGCGATGCCCGGCGGGGCAGACCACGCCGTTGTCTACCGCGTTCAGCGGCTCACTGCAGATCGGGCATGCCAGCATCAGGCGAGCAACTTGATCAGGGTCTGGTAGTAGATCTCGGTCAGCACGTCGAGATCGGCCGCCAGCACACGCTCGTTGACCTGGTGAATGGTTGCGTTGACCGGGCCCAGCTCAACGACTTGGGTGCCCATGGTCGCGATGAAACGGCCATCGGACGTGCCGCCGCTGGTGGACGCCTTGGTCTCGCGGCCGGTGATGTCCTTGATGCTCGACGACACCGCGTCGAGCAGCGCGCCCGGCTCGGTGAGGAACGGCAGGCCTGACAGCGCCCAGTCGATGTGCCAGTCCAGATCATGCTTGTCGAGGATGTCGGCCACGCGCTTTTGCAGGCCTTCAACGGTCGATTCGGTGGAGAAGCGGAAGTTGAACACCGCCACCAGATCGCCCGGAATCACGTTGGTCGCGCCGGTGCCGGAGTTGACGTTGGAAATCTGGAAACTGGTCGGCGGGAAGAAGTCGTTGCCGTGGTCCCAATGCTCGGCGGCCAGTTCAGCCAGGGCCGGCGCCGCGAGGTGAATCGGGTTCTTCGCCAGATGCGGGTAGGCGACGTGGCCCTGAATGCCTTTGATGGTGAGTTTGGCGCCAAGCGAGCCGCGACGGCCGTTTTTCACCACGTCGCCCACCAGTGTGGTGCTCGACGGTTCGCCGACGATGCACCAGTCCAGACGCTCTTTGCGCGCCGCCAGACGCTCAATCACAGCCTTGGTGCCGTGGTGCGCCGGGCCTTCTTCGTCGCTGGTGATCAGAAACGCGACCTTGCCCTTGTGATTCGGGTAATCGGCAACGAAACGCTCAGCGGCCACGGTCATCGACGCCAGGCTGCCTTTCATGTCTGCCGCGCCACGGCCGCAGAGCATGCCGTGTTCATCGATCACCGCATTGAACGGATCGATCTGCCAGGCGGTCACCGGGCCGGTCGGCACCACGTCGGTGTGACCGGCGAAGCACAGCACCGGGCCGTCGTTGTTGCCGTGGATGGCCCAGAAGTTATCCACATCTTCGATGCGCATCGGCTCCAGCGTGAAACCGGCATCGCCCAGGCGCTGCATCATCTGCTTCTGGCAATCGGCGTCGACCGGCGTCACGGACGGACGGCGGATCAGGTCGATGGCGAGTTGGAGGGTCGGCGAAAGGTCGGCGTGGGCCGTCATGGAGAACTCCGAAGATCATGAATGTGGGCGCGGACTAAATGTGGGAGCGGGCTTGCTCGCGAATGCATTGTGCCAGTCAACATCAACTTTTAATGACACACCGCATTCGCGAGCAAGCCCGCTCCCACAGGGATACAGTCCGGTCAGTCAGACCGCGTATCACGCCAAGCCCCGCAAAATGGCGGTTATCTTAAAGCAAAACGGCGACCATTGGCCGCCGTTTAGTGCATCGATGAGTATTTAGACGACCGGTGCCGGCTCAGGCGTCGCGGCAGGTTTTGGCAGTGACGACAGGAACGCCATGATCAGCGCCGCCAGATACGGCAGCGACTGCACCAGCAGCATCGCCACCCAGAAGCGCATGTCGTTGCTCGGAATGCCTTGCACCAGGAAGATCCCCAGCGCCGCGCCCCACAACAGCAGCATGATGAACAATTCTTCCCGTGCTTCGGAAATCGCTACCCAGAAGCCGTGGTTGTCGGCGTTTTTCGGTGTGCGGAAGAACGGAATACTGCTGGTGAAGAAGCCGTACAGCACCGCTTTGGCGATGGTGTGCGACAACGCCAGCCCGGCCAATGCCGCGCAGAACGCATCCTTGAGGTTCACGCCCACCGCGCGGCGATACAGGAAGATGATCTTGCCGACCTTGAACACGAACAGCGCCAGCGGCGGGATTGCGAAAATCAGCAGCGGCGGGTCGACCCGTTGCGGCACGATGATCATCGCCGCCGACCACAACAAAGCGCCGATGGTGAAGAAAATGTTCATCCCGTCCGCGACCCACGGCAACCAGCCCGCGAGGAAGTGGTAGCGCTGGCCGCGAGTCAGTTCGGTGTCCTGGCCGCGCAGCAGACTGCGGGTATGGCGCTTGATGATCTGGATGGCGCCATAGGCCCAGCGGAAACGCTGCTTCTTGAAGTCGATGAAGGTGTCCGGCATCAGACCTTTGCCGTAGCTGTCGTGGTAATACGCCGCCGACAGGCCTTTTTCGAACACGCGCAGACCCAGTTCGGCGTCTTCACAGATGCACCAGTCGGCCCAGCCCAGTTCTTCCAGAACCGAGCGACGGGTCATGGTCATGGTGCCATGCTGGATGATCGCGTCACGGTCATTACGGGTGACCATGCCGATGTGGAAAAAACCTTTGTACTCGGCGTAGCAGAGTTTCTTGAAGGAGCTTTCGTTCTGGTCGCGATAATCCTGCGGCGACTGCACCACGGCGATTTTCGGATCGGCGAAGTGCGGCACCATGTGCTTGAGCCAGTCAGGGTGCACGCAGTAATCGGAGTCGATCACGGCGATCACTTCGGCGTCCTTGGCGGTGTGCGGGATCAGGTAGTTCAGCGCGCCGCCCTTGAAACCTGCCAACGGCGCTACATGGAAGAACTTGAAGCGCGGGCCGAGGGTTGCGCAGTAGTCGCGCACCGGTTCCCACACCGCCGGGTCCTTGGTGTTGTTGTCGATGATCAGGACTTCGAAGTCCGGATAGTCGAGGTTGGCCAAGGCGTTGAGGGTCTGTTTGACCATCTCCGGCGGCTCGTTGTAGCAGGGCACATGGATCGACACTTTAGGTCGGTAGTCCGAATCGCCGATCACCGGCAGGAATTCTCGTCGGCGCTTGTGAGTCCACACCGCTTCGGCCAGTTCATGCGCCTCGGTGAGCAACACGATGAACACCCCGAGCGCACCCAGCGCCAGGAGGAAACCCACCGTCAGGCTGAACCAGGTGCTGTATTGCTGGCTGTAGTCGTAACCGATCCACACCAGAACCGAACCGCAGAGGAACGCGATAAAGGTCAGGAAGGTACGGCCACGCTGGCGCAGGGCCGAGCCGTCGATCATCAGCAGCGTCAGCGAGAGCAGCGCCAGCACCACCGAACCGATGGCCAGCACGCGCCATTGCGGAATCGCCACCACTGGGCCTTCAAAGTTGAATTTTTGCTGACGCGCCGCGTTGAACACGCCCCAGTACGCGCCGACCGACCCCTCGTCACTGGCCTTCCACGGCTGATCAAAGGCTTCGATCACGAAGTAGTTGAAGCCCTGGCGGTTGAGTTTGTTGACCAGCGTGCGCAGGTAGATCGCCTGATCCGCCGGCGACGCGTCGGCGCCACCGCGCATGCGACCGTTGCTCGGCCAGCCCACTTCGGACAGCAGCAGCGGTTTTTTCGGGAACATCTTTTTCAGGTCGCGGGCACGGTCGAAAACGAACTGTCCGGCCTTGTCGACGGGAATGAATTCCCAGTACGGCAGCACGTGCGCGGCGATCAGGTCAACGTGCTTGGCCAGTTCCGGGTGTTCTTCCCAAACGTGCCATTGCTCGGAGGTGGTCACCGGCACTTTCACGGCTGCGCGTACGCGATCAAGCAACACGCTCAGTTGCTCGGCAGTGATTTCCTTGCGGAAAATCGCCTCGTTACCGACCACCACCCGAACCACGCTGCGCGAAGTGTTGGCCAGTTCGATGGCGCGCTGGATCTCCCGCTCGTTACGTTCCTGATCGGGGCTTATCCAGATCCCGAGGGTCACGCGTAAACCGAATTCTTCAGCCAGTTTCGGGATGTCTTGCAGGGAGCCGTCGACCGAGTAGATGCGGATGTTGTCCGTCAGCTTGCTCATGATCTCCAGGTCGCGGCGCATCTCCTCATCAGACGGATACTGATCCTTCTGTGGGTATTGTCCCTGCTGAAATGGCGAATAAGAGAAACCGGCGATCTGCTCCGGCCAGTTCGGTGCAGAAACCGGGCGATTGATCAGCGCCCAGAAACCGGTGAACAGGGCGGCGATTGCCAGAACCACCACCAGGTTGAGTCCAAATTTACGCGATGACATAGCTGTTTCGGGTTCCAAAGGCTGTGGAACGGAGGATCGGTCGGCTGTACGCCAGAGGGGCGCGCATCCTACACCGGCAGTTCGCCAGTCGTACATCGGACAGGGAAATGACTGACATTGGGCAACCGGCGTTGACTTAAGTTCTTACACTTGTAGCTTGAAGCTTAAAACTTGTCGCTGCGTAGCCCTATAATGCGCGCCGGTTTTTGGGGTAATGGTCATGAGTACAGAAGATCCACGGTTTGCAGGCATCGCCCGTTTGTATGGCATCGAAGGCCTGGAGCGTCTGCGCGCCGCCCATGTGGCGATCGTCGGCGTCGGCGGCGTCGGTTCCTGGGCGGCGGAAGCCATGGCCCGTTGCGGCGTGGGTGAAATCTCGCTGTTCGACCTGGACGACGTCTGCGTCAGCAACGCCAACCGGCAGTTGCATGCGCTGGACAGCACCGTCGGCAAACCCAAAGTCGAGGTCATGGCCGAGCGCCTGCGCGGGATCAATCCCGACTGCACCGTGCACGCGGTGGCGGATTTCGTCACCCGCGACACGATGGCCGAATACATCACGCCAAACATCGACTGCGTGATCGACTGCATCGACGCGGTCAACGCCAAGGCTGCGTTGATCGCCTGGTGCAAACGCCGCAAGATCCAGATCATCACCACGGGCGGCGCGGGCGGGCAGATTGACCCGACGCTGATTCAGGTCTGCGACCTGAACCGCACGTTCAATGATCCGTTGGCCTCGAAAGTGCGCTCTACGTTGCGCCGCGATTACGGTTTTTCGCGCACCGTGACCCGTCACTACAGCGTGCCGTGCGTGTTCTCCACCGAACAACTGCGCTATCCGAAGCCTGACGGCAGCATTTGTTTGCAGAAGAGCTTTGTCGGCGACGGCGTCAAACTGGACTGTGCCGGTGGATTTGGCGCGGTGATGATGGTGACGGCGACGTTTGGCATGGTCGCGGCAACCAAGGCTGTGGACAAGCTTGTGGCGGGTGTTCGGCGCCCGGCTGACCGAGTCAAACCTCAGGTTTGATGCAGAGGCTGATGGCCCCTTCGCGAGCAAGCCCGCATTGGGATGCGTTCCCCTGTGGGGGCAAACTTGCTCGCGAAGGCGATCAAACAGCCAACGCATTCATCCGCTTGAGCACGGCATTCAAGCCGTTACTGCGCGACGGTGAAAGCTGGCGCGAAAGCCCCAACTGGCTGAACCAGTCCGGCAAATCCACCTGCTGCAATTCATCAGCAGTCAACCCGTTGACCCGCACCAGCAGCAACGCCACCAACCCGCGAATCATCCGCGCATCGCTGCTGGCGCTGAATTGCCAGTAACCGTCCTGCAGTTTGCCCACCAGCCACACTTGGCTTTCACAACCATGCACCCGGTTGGCATCGTTTTTATCCGCATCGCCCAGCGGCGGCAGACGATCACCGAACTGCATCAGCAACCGCGCCCGCTGTTCCCAACCGGCAGCATTCTGAAAGGTTTGCAGCGCTTGCGCGGCGGCGATCGGCAGGCTCATCGCAACAATTCCAGCGCCTGATCCAGCGCTTCAAAAAAGCGCTCCAGATCTTCGGAGTCGTTGTACAGCGCCAGCGATACGCGAATCGCCCCAGCGAGCTCGAAGCTTTTGAGCAGTGGCATGGCGCAGTGATGCCCGGCGCGCACGGCAATGCCTTGCTCGGTGAGCAGGTGCGCCAGATCGGCGTTGTGCACGCCTTCGACGACAAAACTGGCCAGCGCCAGTTGCGGCGAGCCCAGCACGCGAATGCCGTTGCGAGCGGCGAGGCCGCACAGCAGATAATCATGCAGCGCCGCTTCGTGAGCAGACACCGCGTCCTGATCCAGCCCAGCCAGATAATCGAGGGTCGCCCCGAGGCCGATCACACTGGCAATCGGCGGCGTGCCCGCCTCGAAGCCCAGCGGAGCAGGGCGGAAGCGCGCGTCGTGATAATTGGCTTCCAGCACCATTTCGCCGCCGAACTGCCACGGCTTCAGGTGTTCAAGCGCCTTGTTGCGCCCGAACAACACGCCGAGGCCATCAGGGCCATACAGCTTATGGCTGGAAAACACATAGAAGTCGCAACCGAGGGCCTGCACGTCCTGCCGACCATGTACCACGCCCTGGGCGCCATCGACCACGGTCAGGGCGTTTTGCGCCTTGGCCATGGCCAGCAACGCGGGCAGTGGTTGCCAGGCGCCGAGCACGTTGGACAACTGACTGACCGCCAGCAATCGGGTGCGCGGGGTGATCAAACGCACCGCCGCCGCGAGGTCGATCAAACCGTCGTCATCCAGCGGCAGGATCACCAGTTTCAGATCGCGACGTTGCGCCAGTTGCTGCCACGGCAGCAGGTTGGCGTGATGCTCCAGGGCGCTGATGACTATTTCATCGCCCGGATGGAAAAGATGTTCCAGGCCATAAGCCAGGAGATTCAGCGCACTGGTGGCGCCGTGGGTGAAGATGATCTGCCCGCTGTCACCGGCATTGAGCCACTGGGCAACCTTGAGGCGACTGTCTTCGAACGCTTGCGTGGCATGGGCGCCGGGCAAGTGCTGCGCACGGTGCACATTCGCTGCACCGTTGGCGTAGTAATGCGCCAATGCGTGGAGCAGGGCCTGGGGTTTTTGCGTGGTGGCGGCGTTGTCCAGGTAAGTCTGGTCTTGCCGTTGCAGTGCGGCGATGGCCGGGAAGTCGGCGCGCCACGGGGAGGGAATCATCATCTGTTCAGCCCTGTGAATTTGGGCGGGGTTTACGCCAGACCCTGCGGGAGCGGGCTTGCTCGCGAAAGCGTAGTGTCATTCAGCACTGCTGTTGAGTGACAGGACGCCTTCGCGAGCAAGCCCGCTCCCACAGGGGATCGGGTGGCTGCTTAGTTGTGAGCGTGCAGCGCTTCGTTCAGTTCGATGGCCGACTTGTGGGTTTTGCACTCCACGGCACCGGTTTGCGAGTTGCGACGGAACAGCAGGTCAGTCTGACCGGCCAGCTCGCGGGCCTTCACCACCTTGACCAGATTGTTGTGCTCGTCCAGCAGCGCCACCTTGGTGCCGGCGGTCACGTACAGGCCCGACTCGACGGTGTTGCGGTCGCCCAACGGGATACCGATACCGGCGTTGGCGCCGATCAGGCAGCCTTCGCCGACCTTGATCACGATGTTGCCGCCGCCCGACAGGGTGCCCATGGTCGAGCAACCGCCACCCAGATCCGAACCCTTGCCGACGAAGACGCCAGCGGATACACGGCCTTCGATCATGCCCGGGCCTTCGGTGCCGGCATTGAAGTTGATGAAACCTTCATGCATGACGGTGGTGCCTTCGCCCACATAGGCGCCCAGACGCAGGCGCGCGGCATCAGCGATACGTACGCCGGCCGGAACGACGTAGTCGGTCATTTTCGGGAATTTGTCCACCGAGAACACTTCCAGCAACTCGCCACGCAGACGGGCTTCGAGTTGCATTTCGGCCAGTTCGCTCTGGTCGATCGCGCCCTGGCTGGTCCAGGCAACGTTTGGCAGCAGCGGGAAGATCCCGGCCAGGCTCACACCGTGCGGCTTGACCAAGCGGTGGGACAGCAGGTGCAGCTTGAGGTAAGCCTCTGGCGTCGACGTCAGTTGTGTATCTTCGGCCAGTACGGTGGCGACCAGCGGCTTGTGGCTCTCGGCCAGACGGGTCAGCAGTTTGCCTTGAACGGCGTCGATGCCTTTGACCGCTTCAGCCAGTTGCGCAGCCTGCGCGGTGGTGAAGGTGATGGCCTGGTTGCCTTGGGTGTAACCGAGGATCGGCGCAACAGCCGCGACCAGTTCTGCCGACGGGTTGAGCAGTGGCTGTGCGTAGAACACTTCCAGCCATGCGCCTTGACGGTTTTGTGTGCCGACGCCGAAGGCGATGCTGAACAGGGAGTTGGACATGTGAATACCTCTAGCAATAAGTGACGGGCTGCTTTACTTGAGTGCGGCCGCGTAGATATCTGGCTTGAAGCCAATCAGGGTTCGGTCACCGAGATCGAGCACCGGGCGCTTGATCATCGAGGGTTGAGCGAGCATCAGTTCGATGGCTTTCGATTGGTCGAGATCGGCTTTGCGTTCGTCGTCGAGTTTGCGAAAGGTCGTGCCTGCCCGGTTCAACACCGTTTGCCAGCCGTGCTCGTCACACCATTGGGTCAGGTGTTCACGGTCGATACCGGCAGTTTTGTAATCATGGAAGTCGTAGCTGACAGCGTGTTCATCGAGCCAGGTGCGCGCCTTTTTCATGGTGTCGCAGGCTTTGATGCCGAAAAGGTGCAACGTTTTACTTGAAACGGTCAAGGAATCGCCCCCTTTACAGGTGCTGGAAAAAAATGGTCCGGGATTATGCCATGCCCCTTCGGGTAAAGCGCAAAACCTGTGGGCGCGAGTTGGCGAGACTGCGACGTAGGTGCAACGGTCACGCGCATCCTAAGCGGCTAATATGGCAGTTCAACGCTGTCGATCTCCTGAGATTTGTGCTTTATGCAAACTGCCTACACCGTCCTGATCCTGCTGATGCTGGTCAGCGTCTCGCGTTTGCTCGGACGGGTCATCCCGTTGCCATTGCCTCTGGTGCAAATCGCCGCCGGTGCCTTGCTGGCCTGGCCGACGCTGGGTCTGCATGTGGCGCTCGACCCGGAGCTGTTCCTGTTTTTGTTCCTGCCGCCGCTGCTGTTTTCCGACGGCTGGCGCATGCCCAAACGCGAGCTCTGGCATCTGCGGGGGCCCATCCTGACGCTGGCGGTGGGGTTGGTGCTGTTCACCGTGGTCGGCGCCGGGTACTTCATTCATTGGTTGCTGCCGACGATTGCGTTGCCCGTGGCTTTTGCTCTGGCAGCCGTGTTGTCGCCAACCGACGCCGTGGCCGTCTCGGCTATTTCGCAGAACCGCCTGCCGACGCCGCTGATGCACATGCTTCAAGGCGAGGCACTGATGAATGATGCGTCGGGCCTGGTGACGTTCAAGTTCGCCTTGGCGGCAGCCGTCACCGGAGTGTTCTCGCTTGCCAATGCGAGCCTGGACTTTGTCGTGGTGGCAATCGGCGGGCTGGCCGTTGGCGTGGCATTGAGCTGGTTGGTCGGGCGCGGGCGCGCCTGGATGATCGCCCGTGGCTGGGATGATCCGGCCACCCATGTGGTGTTCATGTTGTTGCTGCCGTTCGCCGCGTACGTTTTGGCTGAGCGCCTGGGTGTGTCGGGCATTCTTTCGGCGGTGGCGGCGGGGATGATGCAGAGCTGGCTCGACCTGCTGCCGCGCCAGACCAGCACCCGACTGCTCAATCGCAGCGTCTGGTCGCTGCTGGAGTTTGCCTTCAACGGCCTGATCTTTCTGCTATTGGGCTTGCAGTTGCCGGACATTATCAAGGCGGTGGTCAGCCATGAGCCGACGCTGTGGCCAACGTTGTTTTATCGCTGCCTCGATGTGGTGGCGATTTTCCTGGCGTTGGTGCTGCTGCGGTTTATCTGGGTGCAAAGCATCTGGCGGTTGTCCGTGCTGCTGCGGCGTTTGCGTGGCAAAGGTGAGCTGACACAAGTGCCCACCGCCCGTTCCTGCTGGTTGTTGACCGTCGGCGGTGTGCGCGGGGCGGTGACACTGGCGGGCGTGATGTCGGTACCGATGTTGATAGGGGCGCACGCATTTCCTGAGCGTGATCTGCTGATCTTCATCGCTGCCGGCGTGATCCTGCTGTCGTTGATATCGGCCTGCATTGTGCTGCCGCTGTTGCTGCATGGAATCCAGAAGAGTCCAGACGACAAACGCCGTCAGGAAGTCCGCGATGCCTGGCGCCAAACCGCTGAAGCGGCCATTCATGCGCTTGAAACCGAAGAGTTCCCCCCGCAGGACGCTGCACAAGCGGCGTTGGCGGCAGAGCTCAAGGCCCGGATCATGTCCGAATATCGCCATCAACTGGACGTGTTCAATGATTCCGCCGAAGCGCAGGCGCTGGCGTTCCAGATGGATCTGCTGGAACGTCATTTGCGTGTGAAGGCACTGCGGGCGCAGCGCCTTGAGCTCTATAGCCTGAGTCGCCATCACCGGATCGGCGATGACGTGCTCAGGGAAGTGCTGGCTGACCTGGACTTGAGCGAGGCGAATCTGGGAAAGATCAAATAGGCAGTTGGCGATAGTTGATGGGGGGGTAGGTCTGACTTGCAAACAACTTGTCGCCTTCGCTGAGTGTTGTATTTATTTTTGTCTGCCAATTCGACAAGGTCATGAAGTCTGGTATGTGGTAGTGCATGACGGAGTCTTTATCGTACTTGCCAAAAGACAGTGTTTGGGTCGGGTCAACATCAAAGAGATTAAGGTTGACTCGTGCTTTGGTCCAGCCGAAGTTGGTTTTGAAGAAGTTATAAACTACCGGTTTGTTCCACGGAATATTGGCCTGGGGGTGCAGGTGCGCATGATGAAAGCCCAAAGCATGACCAAACTCATGAAGCAGTGTGCGCTCAAAATCAAAGTGGTCCGGTTCTACTCCGATGCACAGGGTCGGAAGGTCAGCGTGGATGTTGAGTGCTTCTGTCCCCATGGTCGAGTAGCTATCCTTGCCGCCCACAGCGATGCGAATTTCCCCCTTGTCATCCGCCACGATTTCAAAGGCCAGACTGACGTAAGGCTCCCATTGGCGAATGATCCTTTCGATTCGGTCTCTCAGGTCAACAGGAACATCGTGGGCGAAAGAGATTTTAAGGGTGCTGGCGTTTTCCCAGAAATAGTTGGCATAAGCGACTGAGCGCTTGTGACGTCCTTGAGACAACGGTTGTACCCGGTCTTCGGTATGTTCTTCATTGATCGAGTCAGTGCAGTTGTTTTTATTCTGCAGCTTCAGTTCTACATAGTGGAATATTTGCATGATCAACATCCGTGTTGGTTGTGAATGTCTGTCCTGATCCATTGGACAAACCTGTTTAAGCGGATGCGAAGATAATCTGGTTGGGCGTTCTTTGGGGGCAGATGTTGTAACTTTATGCTGGATCCACGTTCCGCTATTGCATTTTTTTCAGGGTTTGGAGTATTGGCGCACAGGGATAACTCAGGGCGGCCGGACAGGAGACTGTTGATGGGGTGAATGTGTAACTTTTAATCAGGCCGTTGCGCCAGGTTGCCTGGCGCAAGACTTGGACAGTTACTGCTTGCGAGTAATAAAAGCGCGAATCCGCTCAGCCGCTTCAACGCATTCTGCCAAGGGGGCTACCAGCGCCATGCGCACGCGGCCAGCCCCAGGGTTGACGCCATCCACTTCCCGGGAGAGATAGGAGCCCGGCACCACAGTCACATGTTCTTCGGCAAACAGGTCACGGCAAAACGCCGCGTCATCACCTTGCACATTCGGCCACAGATAGAAGCTGCCATCCGGGCGCTGCACATCCAGCACCGGGCTGAGGATCTCCAATACGGCATCGAATTTCTCGCGGTACAGCGCACGGTTGGCACGTACATGCACTTCGTCATTCCACGCGGCAACGCTGGCCAGTTGGGTTTGTACCGGCATCGCACAACCGTGGTAGGTGCGATACAGCAGGAAGCCTTTGAGAATGTCGGCATCGCCGGCGACGAAACCGGAGCGCAGCCCCGGCAGGTTGGAGCGCTTGGACAGGCTGTGGAAGACCACGCAGCGTTTGAAGTCCTTGCGGCCCAGTTCTACGCAAGCAGTGAGCAAGCCCGGCGGGGGCGTCTGTTCGTCGAAGTACAACTCGCTGTAGCACTCATCGGCGGCGATCACGAAATCGTATTCGTCGGCCAGGGCGATGAGTTTTTTCAGCGTCTCGACCGGGATCAGCGCACCCGTCGGGTTACCCGGCGAGCACAGGAACAGGATCTGGCAGCGCGTCCAGATGTCCGGCGAGACGGCATCGAAGTCGGGGTTGAAACCGTTCTCGTCCAGGCACGGCAGGTAATGCGGCTTGGCACCGGCGAGGAAGGCGGCGCCTTCGTAGATCTGATAGAACGGGTTCGGGCTGACCACCAGTGCGTCGTCACCCCGGTTGACCACGGTTTGGGTGAAGGCAAACAGCGCCTCACGGGTTCCGTTGACCGGCAGCACGTTGCGCGCCGGGTCGATCCAGCCGGTGGGCACGCCGAAGCGGCGCTCGCACCAGCCGGCAATGGCTTCGCGCAGCGCCGCAATGCCGAGCGTGGTCGGGTACACCGCCATCTGATCCAGATTATTGGCCAACGCCTCGGCGACGAAGCTTGGCGAGCGATGCTTCGGTTCACCGATGGACAGCGCGATCGGGCGCTTGTCCGGATTCGGCGTGACGGTGCCGAGCAGGGCGCGCAGCTTTTCGAAAGGGTAGGGCTGGAGCTGGTTCAGAGCGTTGTTCATTCGTGCAGGGTCTCAATGCAAAGCAGATTAATCCGGGCGCGCAGTCAGATGCTGATGCGCGACAGTTTGATATCGGGTTCCTGATTGACGCTCAGATGTTCGACGATCGCATCCTGCAAACGGCTGCACAGCAGCGGATCGGATAACGGCTGATTGTGCGCGTCGGTGATGAAGAACACGTCTTCCACCCGTTCGCCCAGCGTGGCGATCTTGGCGTTCTGCAGTGACAGGTCGAACTCGAGGAATATCCCGCCAACGCGCGCCAGCAGTCCTGGCCGGTCGGGCGCGGTGAGCTCCAGCACCGTCACCGGTCGCTGGGCGTCGTTGTGGATCGTCACCTGCGGCGCAAAGGCAAAGTGCTTGAGCTGGCGTGGTACCCGGCGCTGGATGATCGTCGGGTAGTCGTCCGGGTTGCGCAAGGCTTCGGTCAGGCCTTCGCGGATCTGCTTGACCCGGGCCGGGTTGTCGCCGATCGAGTCGCCATCGGTGTCGAGCACGATGTAGGTGTCGAGGGTGAACTGGCTGCTCGAGGTGATGACCCGGGCATCATGAATGTTCAGGTTGAGCTGGTCCATCGCCGCCACGGTCACGGCAAAGAAATCGTGCTGATCGGGTGCATAGATGAAGATCTGCGTACCGCCCTCGAACTCGCGTTGGGTGGTTTCCTTGATCAGCACCAGTGGGCCACCATCGGTGGGCTGCTGGAGAATTGCATCGCTGTGCCAGGCCACATCGCCTGCTGTGTGACGCAGGAAGTAGTCATCGCCCAACTGCGCCCACAATTGCTCGACATCGTCCGGATCGGTGCCGCCGCGCACCAGGATGTCCAGGGCCGCGCTCTGGGTCTGGCGGATCTGCTCTTCGCGATCCACCGGGTTCTCGAGGCCTCGGCGCAGGGCGCGTTTGGTCTCGGTGTAGAGTTGGCGCAGCAGGCTCGCGCGCCATGAATTCCAGAGTGTCGGATTGGTCGCGTTGATATCGGCGACCGTCAGCACATACAGGTAGTCGAGGCGGGTTTCGTCGCCGACGGCCTGAGCGAAGTCGTGGATCACTTGCGGGTCGGACAAGTCTTTACGTTGGGCCGTGGTCGACATCACCAGGTGGTTCTGCACCAGCCAGACGATCAGACGGCTGTCCCATACCGGTAACTGATGACGCTGGCAGAACGCCTCGGCATCGACCGCACCGATTTCCGAGTGATCGCCATGCCGGCCCTTGCCGATGTCGTGGTACAGGCCGGCGAGGTAGATCAGCTCCGGTTTGGGCAGCTTGCCCATGAGCTTGCTGGCCAGCGGGAATTTTTCCGATACCTGGGTGTACTGCAACTTACGCAGGTGTTTGATGAGGTTCAGGGTGTGTGCGTCGACCGTATAGATGTGGAACAGGTCGTGCTGCATCTGCCCGACGATAAAGCCGAACTCCGGCAGGTAGCGCCCGAGAATGCCATAACGGTTCATCCGCCGCAGGTTTCGGTGGATGCCGACCTTGCACTTGAACAGCTCGATGAACAGGCTGGTATTGCGGATATCGTTGCGGAAGTTGTCGTCGATCAGGTGACGGTACTCGCGCAGCAAGCGAATGGTGTCGGCACGCACGCCTTTGATTTCAGGCTGCTGAGCCATCAACACGAAAATTTCGAGCATGGCGAACGGCGTGCGGCGGAATACATTGTCACTGCGCGCCTCGATATAGCCGTCGTGCAGTTGGAAGCGCGAGTTGATCGGTTGCGGCGGTGCTTCGTCCTCCGGTGCGAGAATGACCTCTTCGAAGTGCTGGATGATCAAGTCGCTGAGCTGGGCGATGCTCATCACTACGCGAAAGTACTGTTGCATGAAGTTTTCGACGGCCTGCTTGGCGTCGTCACCTTCAAAACCCAGTAACCCGGCAATGGTGCGTTGATAATCGAACAGCAGACGGTCTTCAGAGCGTCCGGCCAGCATGTGCAGGGCGTAACGCACCTTCCACAAAAACTCCTGCGAAGAGGCGAGCAAGGCGTTTTCGCTCTCGACCAGGAAGCCTTCGCCGGCCAGCGCGCGCAGGTTGAGAGTGCCGTATTGACGACGGGCAACCCAAAGAATCGTCTGAATGTCCCGCAGTCCGCCGGGCGAGCCTTTGACGTTGGGTTCCAGGTTGTATTCGGTGTCGTTGTACTTGTGGTGGCGAGTCTTCTGTTCGGCGCGCTTGGCCAGAAAGAACTCTTTGGCTGGCCACATGTGCGCGGTACTGGTGACGTCCAGCATGCGCTGGCGCAAACGCTCGGGGCCGCAAATGGTGCGGCTTTCCATCAGGTTGGTGACCACTGTCAGGTCGGCGCGGGCTTCTTCGGCGCATTCATCGACCGAGCGAACGCTCTGACCGACTTCGAGGCCGATGTCCCACAGCAAAGTCAGAAAACGCTCGATGGAATCGCGGAAAACTTCGTGATCGGCGCTGTCCAGCAGGATCAGCAGATCGATGTCCGAGTAAGGGTGCAACTCCCCTCGGCCGTAGCCGCCGACCGCGACCAGCGCGATATCGGCGTCTTCACTCCAGTTGAACTGCTCCCAGGCCTTTTGCAGGATGTTGTCGACGAACCAGGCGCGGTCTTCGATCAGCCGGCGGATGTCACGGCCGCAGCGAAAACGTGTGTCGAGCACCTCGCGGGCCTGGCGGATAGCCTTCTTGAACGCCGCTATGGGGCTCGCTTTCAGGGCCAGTTCAGCCTGGAACTGGCCGCGGTCGAAGAGTTCGGGATCCACCTGCGGCATCGATTGGCTTTCCTTCTGTAAAAGGCTGAGAGCGTGCTGGGGATCAGGCCGAAATGCGCGCGATGGTGTCGTCGGCGCGCAGAGTGAAGATCTCGTAGCCAGTGTCGGTTACCAGCAGGGTATGTTCCCACTGTGCCGAGAGCTTGCGGTCCTTGGTGATCGCCGTCCAGCCGTCGCCCAATACTTTGGTGTCGGCCTTGCCCTGATTGATCATCGGCTCGATGGTGAAGGTCATGCCGGCCTTCAGTTCCATGCCGGTGCCGGCGCGGCCGTAGTGGAGGATCTGTGGCTCTTCGTGGAACACCTTGCCGATGCCGTGACCACAGAATTCGCGAACCACCGAGAAACCGTTCTTTTCCGCATGCTTCTGGATGACTTCACCGATGTCACCCAGGCGGCAGCCAGGTTTGACGATCTCGATGGCCTTGTACATGCATTCCTGGGTGATCTGCGAAAGGCGCTCGGCCCAGACCGGTACTTCGCCGACGTGGAACATGCGGCTGGTGTCGCCGTGATAGCCGTCCTTGATCACTGTCACGTCGATGTTCAGGGTGTCGCCGTTTTTCAGCGGTTTGTCGTTCGGGATGCCGTGGCAGACCACATGGTTGATCGAGGTGCAGATCGACTTCGGATAGCCCTTGTAGTTGAGCGGGGCAGGGATGGCCTGCTGCACATTGACGATGTAGTCGTGGCAGATCTGGTTCAATTGATCAGTGGTAATGCCCGGTTTTACATGCTCGGCAATCATTTCCAGCACATCGGCGGCCAGTTTGCCGGCGACACGCATACCAGCGATGTCCTCGGGGGTTTTGAGGTTGACGGTCATACAGGCTCTCTCTGCGCTCGGCGGCGCTTGCTGATACGGGTAGGGTGGCAACTGTTGGTTTTGCGACCCCGAAAAACGCGATTCTAACAGACCAAAGGAGCAATTCCGCGCCGGTGTGCATCGCTTCTCTCTATACAATGGCGGGTGCCGGGCCGATTCCAAGGGGGCTGCGCCCATGTCCTTGGTGTGATTACAGATTTCGGGTTCCGTTTCTGCACACCCTGTGGTATAAAATGCGCCGCTTTCCGGGGATGCCCCGAAAAGCTTAAATCCACACACGTGTCGACACGATGACCTGGGTGCTTTTGGCTTTATGCCACTGGTTGGTCATTGGGATACGTGGAGGCCAAACCCGACTTATTAAGGAACTATCATGTCCCAAGTCAACATGCGCGATATGCTGAAGGCCGGTGTGCACTTCGGTCACCAAACCCGTTACTGGAATCCGAAAATGGGTAAGTACATTTTCGGCGCGCGTAACAAGATTCACATTATCAACCTTGAAAAAACCCTGCCAATGTTCAACGAAGCTCTGACTTTCGTAGAGCGTCTGGCCCAGGGCAAAAACAAGATTCTGTTCGTCGGCACCAAGCGTTCCGCTGGCAAGATCGTTGCTGAAGAAGCAGCACGTTGCGGTTCGCCGTACGTCGATCACCGCTGGTTGGGCGGCATGCTGACCAACTTCAAAACCATTCGTGCTTCCATCAAGCGTCTGCGTGACCTTGAAGTTCAAGCCGAAGACGGTACCTTCGCCAAGCTGACCAAGAAAGAAGCGCTGATGCGCACTCGTGATCTTGAGAAGCTGGATCGCTCCCTGGGCGGCATCAAGGACATGGGCGGTCTGCCAGACGCACTGTTCGTGATCGACGTTGACCACGAGCGCATCGCGATCACCGAAGCCAACAAGCTGGGCATTCCGGTCATCGGCGTTGTCGATACCAACAGCAGCCCGGAAGGCGTTGACTACATCATCCCAGGCAACGATGACGCAATCCGCGCTATCCAGCTGTACATGGGTTCGATGGCTGACGCAGTTATCCGTGGTCGCAACAATGTTGGCGGCGGCACTGTAGAATTCGCAGCTGAAGAAACTCAGGCTGCAGCTGAGTAATTGACGCCCTGGCGTTGACTCAGTAAGCAAAAAGGGGGCTTGGCCCCCTTTTTGCCACCTCGAAAACCATTTGTCGGCGCCCACTTGTGGTAGCGCTCACCCTGCATCTGTAACGTGCAGCGGCTACAAGGTGATTCGGGAAGAATTGAACGCCCGTTCGATCGGGTGGAATGGTTGAAAACCTATCCAAGAGGAATTTGAAAATGGCAGCAATTACTGCAGCGTTGGTTAAAGAACTGCGCGAGCGTACCGGCGAAGGCATGATGGATTGCAAGAAAGCCCTGGAAAAGGCTGACGGCGACATCGAAAAAGCCATTGATGACATGCGTGCTTCGGGCGCGATCAAAGCTGCGAAAAAAGCTGGCAACGTTGCCGCTGAAGGCGCAATCGCAATCAAGGACGACGGTAAAGCTGCCGTTATCCTGGAAGTGAACTCGCAGACCGACTTCCTGGCTCTGCAAGACGACTTCAAAAACTTTGTTGCTGCCAGCGTTGAAAAAGCTTTCGCTGACAAGCTGACCGATGCGGCTCCGCTGATCGCTGCTCAAGAAGCTGATCGCGAAGCACTGGTTGCCAAAGTAGGCGAAAACGTCAACATCCGTCGTCTGACCCGTATCGAAAGTGACGTTGTGGGCTCGTACCTGCACGGCAACAAGATCGGTGTTGTTGTGGCTCTGAAAGGCGGTGACGTCGAGCTGGCCAAAGACATCGCGATGCACGTAGCTGCAAGCAACCCTGAGTTCCTGCTGCCTTCGCAAGTTTCGGCTGAAGCGATCGAGCGCGAAAAAGCTGTGTTCATGCAGCTGAACGAAGAAAAAATCAAAGGCAAGCCAGAAAACATTGTTGAGAACATGGTCAAGGGCCGTATCAGCAAGTTCCTGGCAGAAGCGAGCCTGGTTGAGCAGGCGTTCGTCAAAAACCCTGAAATCAAGGTTGGCGAGCTGGCCAAGAAAGGCGGCGCAGAAATCGTTTCCTTCACTTACTACAAAGTAGGCGAAGGCATCGAGAAGCCGGTCGACAACTTCGCTGAAGAAGTTGCTGCCCAGCTGGCTGCCGCCAAGCAGTAAGACGGTTTTTCAACTGTCGCCCGAAAGAGGCTGCCCGCTCACGCGCGCAGCCTCTTTTCAGATGGGGCAACCAATTTTTTATTGGTTTCCACTTGGAACTGACTTACAAAGCCATGTTCCGATGGCGCTGAAGCAGCGCCAAGCTAGAGTGAACGCCAGCTGTAAACAGCTCGCAAAGAATTTTAAATACGCCGCAGGAGAGATTCGCAATGGCTCAGCAGGGCAGTGGTTATCAGGCTCGCTATAAACGCATTCTACTCAAGCTTAGCGGCGAGGCCCTGATGGGCTCGGAAGAGTTCGGGATCGATCCGAAAGTGTTGGATCGAATGGCGCTGGAAGTCGGTCAGCTGGTCGGTATCGGCGTACAGGTCGGTCTGGTGATCGGTGGTGGTAACCTGTTCCGCGGCGAAGCTCTGAGCAAAGCCGGCATGGATCGGGTGACAGGCGACCACATGGGCATGCTGGCCACTGTGATGAATGCCCTGGCCATGCGCGACGCGCTGGAGCGTGCCAATATCTCGGCCATCGTGATGTCGGCCATTTCCATGGTCGGCGTAACCGATCACTATGATCGCCGCAAAGCCATGCGCCACCTGAACTCCAAAGACGTCGTGATTTTCGCGGCCGGTACCGGCAATCCGTTCTTCACCACGGATTCGGCAGCCTGCCTGCGCGCAATCGAAATCGACGCGGACGTCGTGCTCAAGGCGACCAAGGTTGATGGCGTCTACACAGCCGATCCGTTCAAAGACCCGCATGCCGAGAAGTTCGATCATCTGACTTATGATGAAGTGCTGGATCGCAAGCTGGGTGTGATGGACCTGACGGCTATTTGCCTGTGCCGCGACCACAAGATGCCGCTGCGCGTATTCAACATGAACAAACCCGGTGCCCTGCTGAACATCGTCCATGGCGGCGCTGAAGGTACCCTGATCGAGGAAGGTCAACAATGATCAACGAAATCAAGAAAGACGCTCAAGAGCGTATGCAAAAGTCTCTGGACTCCCTGTCCCATGCATTCGGTCAGATTCGTACCGGCAAGGCGCACCCAAGCATCCTCGGCAGTGTGATGGTGCCTTACTACGGCACTGACACCCCGCTGAGTGGCGTTGCCAACGTCACCGTGAAAGACTCGCGCACGCTGCAGGTCGTGGCGTTCGAGCGCAACATGCTCGCAGCCGTCGACAAGGCTATCCAGAGCGCCGGTCTGAACCTCAACCCGACTAACCTGGGTGAGTTGCTGTTGATCCCGATGCCGGCCCTCACCGAGGAAACGCGTAAAGGCTTCACCAAGCAGGCACGCAGCGCTGCTGAAGACGCGCGTGTTGCCGTGCGCAATATTCGTCGTGATGCTTTGGGCGAGCTCAAGAAACTGGTCAAGGACAAGGAAATCAGCGAAGACGAAGAGCGTCGTGCCATCGCTGATATCGATAAGCTGACCAAAGAATCCGAGGCCCAGATCACCAAGGCCACGGACGAGAAAGAAAAAGACCTGATGGCCGTATAAGGGTCGAGCTTTAAATGGACAAGACCAAGCAGACTGCGCCGTCCGCGGTGCCGCGCCATGTCGCGATCATCATGGATGGCAACAATCGCTGGGCGAAAAAACGCTTTATGCCGGGTGTCGCCGGGCATAAAGCGGGCGTGGATGCTGTTCGGGCCGTGATCGAGGTGTGTGCTGAGGCCAAGGTCGAAGTGCTGACCCTGTTCGCCTTCTCCAGTGAGAACTGGCAGCGCCCGGCCGATGAGGTCAGTGCCTTGATGGATCTGTTCTTCAAGGCCTTGCGTCGTGAGGCCAAGCGCCTGAACGAGAACAACATCAGCCTGCGCATCATTGGCGATCGTTCGCGCTTCCATCCGGAGCTTCAGGCCGCGATGCGCGAAGCCGAAGCCATGACTGCGGGCTCCAATCGTTTTATCCTGCAGATCGCCGCCAACTACGGCGGTCAGTGGGATATCGCGCAAGCCGCGCAGCGTTTGGCGCGTGAAGTTCAGGCCGGGCATCTGCGTCCGGAAGACATTACTCCTGATCTGCTGCAAACCTGTCTGGCGACCGGCGATCTGCCGTTGCCGGACTTGTGCATCCGCACGGGCGGAGAGCACCGCATCAGCAACTTCCTGCTGTGGCAACTGGCTTACGCCGAGTTGTACTTCTCCGACCTGTTCTGGCCGGACTTCAAACACGATGCCATGCGCAATGCGCTGGCTGATTTCGCTTCGCGCCAGCGTCGTTTCGGTAAAACGAGCGAACAGGTCGAAGCTGGAGCCCGGGTTTAATGCTTAAACAACGAATCATCACTGCACTGATCCTGCTGCCGATCGCCTTGTGCGGGTTTTTCCTGCTCGAAGGTTCCGCTTTTGCGCTGTTCATCGGTCTGGTCGTGAGCCTCGGTGCCTGGGAATGGGCACGTCTGGCGGGCTTCACCGCGCAATCGTTTCGCGTCGGCTTTGCTGCCGTCGTCGCATTTATGTTGTTCGTCATGTACGTGGTGCCCAGTCTCGCGCCGTGGGTGCTGGGTGCTTCGGTGCTTTGGTGGGCAGTTGCGACGTATCTGGTGCTGACCTACCCGCGTTCCAGCGAACATTGGTCCAGTGCTGCCAGCAAGCTAGTGATTGGTCTGTTGATTTTGCTGCCGGCCTGGCAAGGCCTGATGCAGATCAAGCAATACCCATTGGGTAACTGGCTGATCATGGCAGTGATGGTGCTGGTCTGGGGCGCAGATATCGGCGCTTATTTTTCCGGTCGTGCATTCGGCAAGCGTAAGTTGGCCCCTCAAGTCAGTCCGGGTAAAAGCTGGGAAGGCGTCTACGGCGGTCTTGCCCTCAGTCTGGTGATCACCGCTATTGTCGGCCTGGTACGTGACTGGACGGTTGCCGAGTTGCTCAAGGGTTTGATTGGTGCTGCGCTGATCGTCTTCATCTCGGTTGTGGGCGACCTCACCGAAAGCATGTTCAAGCGCAAGTCCGGCATCAAGGACAGCAGTAATCTGCTGCCAGGTCATGGCGGCGTTCTTGATCGTATCGACAGTCTGACCGCGGCCATTCCAGTCTTCGCGGTGTTGCTGTGGATGGCTGCGCCGTGAGCCGCCCGCAACAGATCACTGTTTTGGGGGCGACCGGCTCGATTGGTCTGAGCACCCTTGATGTTATTGCGCGTCACCCTGAGCGCTATCAGGTTTTCGCATTGAGCGGTTTCACTCGCCTGAGTGAGTTGCTGGCGTTGTGCATGCGGCATGTGCCGCAATTTGCCGTGGTACCGCAAGTCGCCGCTGCGCGCGGTTTGCAGGACGATTTGCGCGCAGCCGGTTTGTCGACCCGTGTGCTGGTGGGGGAAGAGGGCCTGTGTCAGGTCGCTTCTGCACCGGAAGTCGACGCGGTGATGGCGGCGATCGTTGGCGCGGCTGGCCTGCGTCCGACTCTGGCGGCCGTCGTGGCCGGCAAGAAGATCCTTTTGGCCAATAAAGAGGCGCTGGTAATGTCCGGCGCCCTGTTTATGCAGGCGGTACGCCAAAGCGGTTCTGTGCTGCTGCCGATCGACAGCGAACACAACGCGATTTTCCAGTGTATGCCACTGGATTTTGCTCGCGGATTGAGCGCTGTCGGTGTTCGCCGGATTTTGCTTACAGCCTCTGGTGGTCCGTTCCGACAGACGCCGATGAGCGAATTGGCGCACGTTTCACCTGAGCAAGCGTGTGCCCACCCGAACTGGTCCATGGGGCGCAAGATTTCAGTAGACTCGGCCAGCATGATGAATAAAGGTCTTGAGTTGATCGAGGCTTGCTGGTTGTTTGATGCAAAGCCGTCGCAAGTCGAGGTGGTGATCCACCCGCAGAGCGTGATTCACTCGCTGGTCGACTATGTCGATGGCTCGGTACTGGCGCAATTGGGGAACCCTGACATGCGCACACCGATCGCCAATGCTCTGGCTTGGCCGGAACGCATAGACTCCGGTGTGGCGCCGCTGGATCTGTTCGCAGTTGCGCGCCTGGACTTTGAGGCGCCGGATGAGCAGCGCTTCCCTTGTCTGCGTCTGGCGCGTCAAGCTGCCGAAGCAGGCGACAGTGCACCGGCGATGCTCAATGCGGCGAACGAAGTGGCGGTGGCGGCGTTTCTCGACGGACGAATCCGTTACCTGGAAATCGCGAGTATCATCGAGCAGGTGTTGAACCTCGAACCGGTCGTAGCACTGGATGATCTCGACGCTGTGTTTACGGCAGACGCCAAGGCGCGAGTTCTGGCTGAGCAGTGGTTGAAGCGTCACGATCGATAGAATTTGAAACACAATGGCGTCACGCGGCACTGAACAGGATTGCGGAGAAAGTAGATGAGCGCGCTCTATATGATTGCCGGCACCCTGATCGCCTTGGGTGTGCTGGTCACCTTTCACGAATTCGGCCACTTCTGGGTCGCGCGGCGCTGTGGCGTCAAGGTTCTGCGCTTTTCCGTAGGCTTCGGCATGCCTCTGCTGCGCTGGCACGACAAACAGGGCACTGAGTTCGTCATCGCCGCGATTCCGCTGGGTGGCTACGTCAAAATGCTCGACGAGCGTGAGGGCGAGGTGCCGGTTGATCAACTGGATCACTCGTTTAACCGCAAGACGGTTCGTCAGCGAATCGCCATTGTTGCCGCCGGCCCTGTCGCCAACTTCCTTTTGGCCCTGGTGTTTTTCTGGGTGCTGGCCATGCTCGGTAGCGAGCAGGTACGCCCGGTCATCGGTGCGGTCGAGTCTGGCAGCATCGCCGCCAAGGCTGGTTTGGGTGTGGGGCAGGAGATCGTCGCGATTGATGGCGAGCCGACCACCGGTTGGGCAGCCGTCAACTTGCAGTTGGTGCGTCGGCTTGGTGAAAGCGGTTCGTTGCAGTTGCTGGTGCGTGAGCAGGGCTCTACCGCGGACTCTCCACGCGAGTTGGTGCTGGATCACTGGCTGCAGGGGGCTGATGAGCCCGATCCTATCCGCTCATTGGGTATTCGTCCGTGGCGTCCGGCCTTGGCGCCCGTGCTTGCCGAGCTTGATCCAGAAGGTCCAGCTCAGGCGGCTGGCCTGAAAACCGGTGATCGCCTTCTGTCTCTGGATGGCCAGGCGCTTAATGACTGGCAGCAAGTGGTTGATACCGTTCGTACGCGTCCTGATACCAAAATCATGCTGCGTATCGAGCGCGACGGTGCTCAAATCGACGTCCCGGTCACCTTGGCAGCGCGCGGCAAAAGCAAGTCTCCAAGCGGTTATCTGGGGGCGGGTGTAAAAGCTGTCGACTGGCCACCGGAGATGATCCGCGAAGTCAGTTACGGGCCGTTGGCCGCGATTGGCGAGGGCGCCCATCGTACTTGGACCATGAGCATTCTGACGCTGGACTCACTCAAGAAAATGCTGTTCGGCGAGCTCTCGGTAAAAAACTTGAGTGGACCGATAACCATTGCTAAAGTGGCGGGCGCTTCTGCCCAGTCGGGCGTCGCTGATTTCCTGAATTTCCTTGCTTATCTGAGTATTAGCCTGGGAGTTCTGAATTTGCTGCCCATCCCTGTACTGGATGGGGGGCACTTGTTGTTTTATCTGATCGAGTGGGCGCGTGGTCGTCCCTTGTCGGATCGGGTGCAAGGTTGGGGGATACAGATCGGTATCAGTTTGGTGGTCGGGGTGATGTTGCTTGCTCTGGTCAACGATCTGGGTCGACTGTAACGCTTCGCTGAATTGCGAATCTGCCGCATTTTGCGGCAGTTTGTTTATTGCCAGTTGGAATAAGAAAGGACTTCATGAAACGTCTGCTGCTAACTGCGGTTCTCACCGTATTGATGATCGCCGAAGTTCACGCCGAGTCCTTCACTATCTCTGATATTCGCGTCAATGGCCTCCAGCGGGTCTCCGCGGGTAGCGTCTTTGGTGCCTTGCCGTTGAACGTCGGCGAGCAGGCGGATGATCGTCGCCTGGTGGAATCCACTCGTGCGTTGTTCAAAACCGGTTTCTTTCAAGATATCCAGCTGGGCCGCGAAGGCAACGTTCTGGTGATCACGGTTGTTGAGCGTCCATCTGTCGCCAGTATCGAGATCGAAGGTAACAAAGCGATCTCTACTGAAGACTTGATGAAAGGCCTCAAGCAATCCGGTCTGGCCGAAGGCGAGATCTTCCAGCGTGCCACCCTCGAAGGTGTCCGTAACGAACTGCAACGCCAGTACGTCGCGCAAGGCCGCTATTCCGCGACCGTCGATACCGAAGTGGTATCGCAGCCGCGTAACCGTGTTGGCCTGAAAGTGAAGATCAACGAAGGCACCGTTGCTGCCATTCAGCACATCAACGTGGTAGGCAACACGGTTTTTCCCGAGGAAGACCTGACCGACCTGTTCGAGCTGAAAACCACCAACTGGCTGTCGTTCTTCAAGAACGATGACAAATATGCCCGTGAAAAACTGTCCGGTGACCTGGAGCGTCTGCGTTCCTACTAC
Organism: Pseudomonas sp. EA_65y_Pfl2_P78; assembly: GCF_963970495.1. Classification (NCBI taxonomy): domain Bacteria; kingdom Pseudomonadati; phylum Pseudomonadota; class Gammaproteobacteria; order Pseudomonadales; family Pseudomonadaceae; genus Pseudomonas; species Pseudomonas sp. EA_65y_Pfl2_P78. The sequence continues at coordinate 65,674 of NZ_CAXAON010000002.1, forward strand.
CTGGATCGCGGCTATATCAATATGGATATTGCTTCGACCCAGGTGTCCATCACTCCGGACAAGAAGCATGTCTACATCACCGTCAACGTGACCGAGGGTGAGAAATACACCGTTCGTGACGTCAAACTCAGCGGTGATCTCAAAGTACCTGAAGATCAGATCAAGTCCTTGTTGCTGGTGCAGAAAGGCCAGGTGTTCTCGCGCAAGCTGATGACCACTACTTCTGAACTGATCACCCGTCGTCTGGGTAACGAGGGTTATACCTTCGCCAACGTCAACGGCGTGCCTCAGCCGCACGACGATGATCACACCGTAGACATCCTGTTTGCTGTCGATCCGGGCAAGCGTGCCTACGTCAACCGCATCAACTTCCGTGGCAACACCAAGTCCGAGGACGAAGTGCTGCGTCGCGAAATGCGTCAAATGGAAGGTGGCTGGGCTTCGACCTACCTGATCGACCAATCCAAGACCCGTCTTGAGCGTCTGGGCTTCTTCAAGGAAGTCAACGTCGAAACGCCGGCTGTTCCGGGTGTCGACGACCAGGTTGACGTGAACTACAGCGTTGAAGAGCAGGCTTCCGGTTCGATTACCGCCAGCGTCGGTTTCGCCCAGAGCGCCGGTTTGATCCTCGGTGGTTCGATTACCCAGAACAACTTCCTCGGTACCGGTAACCGCGTCAGCGTCGGTCTGACTCGAAGCGAATACCAGAGCCGCTACAACTTCGGCTACGTTGACCCCTACTGGACCGCCGATGGCGTGAGCCTGGGTTACAACGCGTTCTATCGCACAACCGACTACGCTGAACTCGATGCCGATATTTCGAGCTATTCCGTAGACAGCCTGGGTGCGGGTGTTAACGTTGGCTACCCGATCAGCGAGACTTCGCGACTGACCTTCGGTCTGTCTGCCCAGCAAGACAAGATCAAGACCGGCAAATACACCGTTGACGAGATTTTCGACTTCGTTAACAAAGAAGGCGACAACTACCTGAACTTCAAGGCGTCGGCCGGCTGGTCCGAGTCGACCCTGAACAAAGGTGTACTGCCAACCCGTGGTCGCTCCCAGAGCCTCACCCTGGAAACCACCATTCCGGGCAGCGACCTTGCATTCTACAAACTTGACTACCGTGGTCAGTTGTTCCAGCCGATCAGCGAAAACTACACTTTGCGTCTGCACACCGAACTGGGTTATGGCGACGGTTATGGTTCCACAGATGGCTTGCCGTTCTATGAAAACTACTATGCTGGTGGTTTCAACTCGGTTCGTGGCTTCAAGGACAGCACCCTCGGCCCGCGTAGCACACCAAGTTCGGGTAACAACCCGGGTACTGTCAAAGATCCGGACCAAGACCCGCTGCCGTTCGGTGGCAACGTCCTGATTCAGGGCGGTGTGGAAGTTCTGTTCCCGCTGCCATTCGTCAAGGATCAGCGTTCCCTGCGTACTTCGGTATTCTGGGACGTGGGTAACGTTTTCGATTCGCAGTGCAAGGACACCACCAACGCAAACGGCACTTCGTCCAACACCAAGTGCAACGACATCAGCCTGAGCAACATGGCCAGTTCCGTCGGTGTTGGCGTGACCTGGGTTACCGCGCTGGGCCCCCTGAGTTTTGCTCTGGCCATGCCGGTCAAAAAACCGGATAACGCTGAAACTCAAGTGTTCCAATTCTCCCTCGGCCAGACGTTCTAAGCGTCTGACCCAAGATAACGACAATGGATTTTGTAGGAGTGCATCGTGCGTAAGTTGACTCAATTGGTTCTCCTGGCCTCCGTACTGGTGGCAGGCCCGGCATTCGCCGACATGAAAATTGCCGTTCTGAACTATCAGATGGCGTTGCTGGAATCGGACGCGGCCAAGAAATACGCTGTCGATGCGGAGAAGAAGTTCGGTCCTCAACTGACCAAGCTGAAAACTCTGGAAAGCAGCGCCAAGGGCATTCAGGATCGTCTGATGGCCGGTGGTGACAAGATGCAGCAGGGCGAGCGTGAGCGTCTGGAGCTGGAGTTCAAGCAAAAGGCCCGTGACTTCCAGTTCCAGTCCAAGGAACTGAATGAAGCCAAGGCCGTTGCCGACCGCGAAATGCTCAAGCAACTGAAGCCGAAACTGGATAGCGCTGTAGAAGGCGTCATCAAGAAAGGTGGTTTTGACCTGGTGCTCGAACGTGGCGCAGTGATCGATGTCAAGCCTCAGTACGACATCACACGCCAGGTTATCGAGCGCATGAATCAGCTGAAGTAACCCATGACCGTGACTATCAAGCTCGGCCAGTTGGCCGAGTTCCTCGGCGCCACCCTGCGTGGCGACCCGGAGAAGCAAATTACTGGGCTAGCCACTTTGCAAGAGGCTGGCCCAGCTCAGTTGAGCTTTCTGGCAAATCCTCAATATCGAAAATACCTGGCCGGTTCTCAGGCAGCAGCCTTGTTGCTCAAAGACGCCGACGCAGAAGGTTTTGCCGGTAATGCAGTGGTGGTGCCAGATCCTTATCTGGCTTATGCACGTATCTCTCACTTGTTCGATCCCAAACCGAAAGCTGCCGCGGGTATCCATCCCTCGGCAGTCATCGCTGACGACGCTGTGGTTGATCCAACCGCCAGCATCGGCCCCTTCGTGGTGATCGAGGCGGGTGCACGCATTGGGGCGCAAGTCACGCTGGGTGCCCATTGCGTCATCGGTGCCCGCAGCGAAATCGGCGAGGGCGGCTGGCTCGCTCCGCGTGTCACGCTGTATCACGATGTGCACATCGGCAAGCGTGTGGTTATCCAGTCCGGTGCCGTGCTCGGTGGTGAAGGCTTCGGCTTCGCCAATGAGAAGGGTATCTGGCAGAAAATTGCCCAGATCGGTGGTGTGACCATCGGCGACGATGTGGAGATCGGCGTGAATACTGCCATCGACCGCGGCGCGTTGGCCGATACCGTGATCGGCAATGGCGTGAAACTCGACAACCAGATCCAGATTGCCCACAACGTCCAGGTCGGTGATCACACTGCCATGGCCGCGTGCGTCGGGATCTCCGGTAGCACCAAAATCGGCAAGCACTGCATGCTGGCCGGAGGTGTCGGTCTGGTCGGCCACATTGATATTTGCGACAACGTTTTCCTGACCGGGATGACCATGGTGACGCACTCGATTACCGAGCCAGGCGCCTATTCTTCCGGCACAGCCATGCAACCGGCTGCCGAATGGCGCAAAAGCGCGGCACGCATTCGTCAGCTCGATGACATCGCGCGTCGTTTTAAACAGCTGGAAAAGCGCGTTGGGGAAGTGACCCCTGACGGCAATGCTTCATCAGATGGCTGATACCATTTCCATATCAAGTGTGCACAGCCTCTAGACTGCCTCCTTGATTTGCTAGAGGAGTGCGCGTCAGTCGCGCTCCCAATCTTTACATAGGCTTCCCCCCGAAATGATGGACATCAACGAGATTCGCGAATACCTGCCTCACCGTTACCCGTTCCTGCTGGTGGACCGGGTGGTGGATCTGGACACTGAAGGCAAGCGCATTCGCGCCTACAAGAATGTCAGCATCAATGAACCTTTCTTCAATGGTCACTTCCCGGCGCATCCAATCATGCCAGGCGTGCTGATCATCGAAGCGATGGCTCAAGCTGCCGGGATCCTCGGTTTCAAAATGCTCGACGTCAAACCGGCGGACGGCACCCTTTATTACTTCGTTGGTTCCGACAAGCTGCGTTTCCGCCAGCCGGTCAAGCCTGGCGACCAGTTGATCCTTGAAGCCACGTTCATTAGCTGTAAACGCAAGATCTGGAAGTTTGAATGCCAGGCTTCGGTCGATGGCAAGCCGGTCTGCTCGGCCGAGATCATCTGCGCGGAACAAAAAGTATGAGTTTGATTGACCCTCGCGCAATCATCGATCCGTCGGCCGTTCTGGCAGACGGCGTCGAGGTCGGCCCTTGGTCGATCATCGGCGCAGGTGTGGAAATCGGCGAGGGTACCGTGATCGGGCCGCATGTGATCCTCAAAGGCCCGACACGTATCGGCAAGCACAATCGCATTTACCAGTTTTCCTCGGTAGGCGAAGACACGCCCGATCTGAAGTACAAAGGTGAAGAGACCCGACTGGTGATAGGTGACCACAACGTCATCCGCGAAGGCGTGACGATTCACCGTGGCACCGTGCAGGACCGTTCGGAAACCACGCTGGGCGATCACAACCTGATCATGGCCTATGCCCACATCGGTCACGACAGTGTCATCGGCAATAACTGCATCCTGGTCAACAACACGGCGTTGGCCGGCCATGTGCATGTTGACGACTGGGCGATCCTCTCCGGGTTCACCCTGGTTCACCAGTATTGCCACATTGGCGCCCACAGCTTTTCAGGCATGGGTACCGCGATCGGTAAAGACGTTCCCGCGTTTGTCACCGTGTTTGGCAACCCGGCCGAGGCGCGCAGCATGAATTTCGAAGGCATGCGCCGTCGCGGTTTCAGCGAAGACGCTATCCACGCATTGCGTCGTGCCTATAAGACCGTTTATCGCCAAGGGCTGACAGTCGAGCAGGCACTGGCTCAACTGGCCGAGCCTGCTGCTCTGTTCCCGGAAGTCGCGGTGTTTCGCGATTCCATCCAGTCGTCGACACGCGGCATCACCCGCTGATCATGGCCAATTTGCGTATTGCGCTGGTGGCGGGTGAAGCTTCCGGTGACATTTTGGGTGCCGGCCTCATGCGTGCCCTCAAGGCACAGCATCCGTCGGTCGAGTTCATCGGTGTCGGCGGTCCGTTGATGCAGGCGGAAGGTCTGACCTCGTACTTTCCCATGGAGCGCTTGTCGGTCATGGGGCTGGTTGAGGTCCTCGGTCGTTTGCGCGAGTTGCTCAAGCGTCGTAAAGAGCTGATTGCCACGCTGATTGCCGAAAAACCGGACGCGTTCATCGGTATCGATGCCCCCGACTTCAACCTCAATATCGAACTCAAGCTGCGTCAGGCCGGGATCAAAACCGTGCATTACGTCAGCCCGTCGGTGTGGGCGTGGCGGCAGAAGCGCGTGCTGAAGATTCGCGAAGGCTGCGATTTGATGCTCACCCTTTTCCCGTTCGAAGCCAGATTCTACGAAGAGAAAGGCGTACCGGTACGCTTCGTCGGTCACTCGCTGGCCGATGCCATTCCGCTGGAGGCTGATCGTGCGGCTGCGCGTGCCGAGTTGGGATTGCCTGATGGGCCGCTGATCGCGCTGATGCCTGGTAGTCGTGGCGGTGAGGTCGGTCGCCTCGGCGCACTGTTCCTCGATACCGCCCAGCGCCTGCGCGCGATGCGTCCGGGCGTTCGCTTTGTCATGCCGTGCGCCAGCCCGGAGCGCCGTTTGCAGCTTGAAGAACTGCTCGCTGGCCGCGATTTGCCGGTGACCTTGCTCGATGGCAAGTCTCATCTGGCCTTGGCTGCCTGTAACGCCGTATTGATCGCCTCCGGTACGGCAACCCTCGAAGCGCTGTTGTACAAGAGGCCGATGGTGGTTGCCTATCGTCTGGCACCGCTGACGTTCTGGATTCTCAAACGCATGGTCAAGAGCCCGTATGTATCGCTGCCAAATCTGTTGGCCCAGCGTCTGCTGGTTCCGGAGTTGTTGCAGGACGATGCAACTGTCGAGGCGCTTGCCCAGACCCTGTCGCCCTTGATCGAGGGCGGTGAAGAGCAGACTCGCGGCTTCGACGAGATTCACCGCACGCTGCGTCTGGACGCATCCAATCAGGCGGCGCATGCCGTCCTTAACCTGATCGGTCAATCACGATGAGCAAGACAAGCATGCAAATGGGCCTGGATTTCACGTTGGTCGCCGAAGTTGAAGAACTGGTCGCCGGCGTCGATGAAGTCGGTCGCGGCCCGTTGTGCGGTGCAGTGGTGACGGCAGCGGTGATCCTCGATCCGAACCGCCCTATCGTTGGGCTCAACGACTCGAAGAAACTCACCGAAGCCAAACGGGAAAAGCTTTACGACGAGATCATCGAAAAATCCCTGAGCTGGTGCATCGCTCGCGCCGAAGTCGAAGAAATCGATGAATTGAATATTTTGCACGCGACCATGCTGGCCATGCAGCGCGCCGTGGCCGGGCTGCACATCCAGCCGAAACTGGCGATGATCGATGGCAACCGCTGCCCGAAACTGCCGATGCGCGCCGAAGCGGTTGTAAAGGGCGATAGCAAGGTGCCTGCCATTGCTGCGGCATCGATTCTGGCCAAGGTCAGTCGTGACCGCGAAATGGCTGCGTTCGAACTGATTTACCCGGGTTATGGCATTGGCGGCCACAAAGGCTATCCGACGCCCGTTCATCTGGAAGCATTGTCCCGGCTCGGGCCGACCCCGATTCACCGGCGCTCGTTCGCCCCGGTGCGTCAGGCTTATGAGGCGCTGGAAGGCCTGACGCAGGTTTAGTCGCAAGGCTGATGTTTTGTTCGAGGCCCGGTACAATCCGGGCCTTGTTGTCTCTATGTAACTGGACAGGATCACTATGCCGGCTTCATTCGTTCACCTACGCCTGCACACTGAATACTCCCTGGTCGACGGGCTGGTGCGGATCAAGCCACTGGTCAAGGCCCTGGCTGGCATGAACATGCCGGCCGTCGCGGTCACCGATCAGAACAACATGTGTTCCCTGGTCAAATTCTATAAAAACACCATGGGCGCAGGGATCAAGCCGATCTGCGGCGCTGACCTGTGGCTGTCGAACAAGGATCCGGATGCGCCGCTGAGCCGGATCAGCCTGTTGGTCATGAACGCCAAGGGCTATCGCAATCTCACTGAGCTGATTTCCCGTGGCTTCATTGAAGGTCAGCGCAATGGCATGATCATCGTCGAGCGAGAGTGGGTCGCCGAGGCCAGCGAAGGCCTGATCATGCTGTCTGCCGCCAAAGAAGGCGAGATCGGCATGGCCCTCATCGGCGGTAACCCGGCTGAAGCTGAGGTTCTGACGCGTGAATGGATGGCGGTGTTTCCGGATCGTTTTTATCTGGAAATCCAGCGTACCAACCGTCCCAACGATGAAGAGCAACTGCATGGTGCTGTGGCTCTGGCCGACAAGCTGGGCGCGCCACTGGTGGCGAGCAACGATGTGCGTTTCATCAAGCAGGAAGACTTCGCCGCCCACGAAACCCGCGTTTGCATCGGTGAGGGCCGCGCCCTCGACGATCCGCGGCGTTCGAAGAATTACAGCGATCAGCAATACCTCAAAAGCGCCGAGGAAATGGCCGAGCTGTTCAGCGACATTCCTGACGCCATCGAAAACACCGTCGAAATTGCCAAACGCTGCAATATCGATGTGAAACTGGGCACGCACTTCCTGCCCAACTTCCCGATTCCCGATGGCATGACCATCGATGAGTACTTCCGCAAGGTGTCCTTCGACGGTCTGGAGGAGCGGCTCGCGGTTCTGTTGCCCAAAGACACCACCGAAGACTACGAAGCCAAGCGTCAGGTGTACGTCGACCGCTTGAATTTCGAGCTGGATATCATCATCCAGATGGGCTTCCCCGGTTATTTCCTGATCGTGATGGACTTTATCCAGTGGGCCAAGAACAACGGCGTACCGGTTGGACCAGGTCGTGGGTCGGGTGCTGGATCGCTGGTGGCCTATGTGCAGAAAATCACCGACCTCGACCCGCTGGAATACGACCTGCTGTTCGAACGTTTCCTTAACCCGGAACGGGTATCGATGCCCGACTTCGACGTCGACTTCTGCATGGACGGTCGTGATCGGGTGATCGACTATGTGGCCGAGAAATACGGGCGCAACGCGGTAAGCCAGATCATCACCTTCGGTTCCATGGCGGCAAAAGCTGTGGTGCGTGACGTGGCGCGGGTACAGGGCAAGTCCTACGGCCTGGCGGATCGTCTGTCGAAGATGATTCCGTTTGAAGTCGGCATGACCCTGGAAAAAGCCTACGAGCAGGAAGAGATCCTGCGCGACTTCATTAAGGTCGATGAAGAGGCGGCGGAAATCTGGGAGATGGCGCGCAAGCTCGAAGGCGTTGTGCGTAACGTCGGCAAGCACGCTGGTGGTGTGGTGATCGCACCGACCAAACTGACCGACTTCTCGCCGATCTATTGCGACGAGGCCGGTGACGGTCTGGTAACCCAGTTCGACAAGGACGATGTTGAGGCTGCCGGTCTGGTGAAGTTCGACTTCCTCGGTCTGCGGACGTTGACGGTTATTGACTGGGCGCTAAAGACCATCAACCGAGACCGCGCCAAGGTCGACGAACCACCGCTGGATATCGCGTTCATCCCGCTGGATGACAAACCGACTTACCAGTTGCTGCAAAAAGCTGAAACCACTGCGGTGTTCCAGCTTGAATCCCGAGGCATGAAAGAGCTGATCAAAAAGCTCAAGCCCGACTGCCTGGAAGACTTGATCGCACTGGTAGCGCTGTTCCGTCCGGGCCCGCTGCAGTCCGGCATGGTGGACGACTTCATCAACCGTAAGCACGGTCGCGCCGAACTGGCGTACCCGCACTCGGATTACCAGTACGAGGGCCTCAAGCCAGTATTGGCACCGACTTACGGCATCATCCTGTATCAGGAACAGGTGATGCAGATTGCCCAGGTCATGGCCGGTTACACCCTCGGCGGTGCGGACATGCTGCGTCGGGCGATGGGTAAGAAAAAACCCGAAGAGATGGCCAAACAGCGCGGCGGTTTCATTGAAGGTTGCAAGACCAACAATATCGACGCCGACCTCGCCGGTAACATTTTCGACCTGGTGGAAAAATTCGCCGGTTACGGCTTCAACAAGTCTCACTCCGCCGCTTACGGTCTGGTTTCGTATCAGACTGCCTGGCTGAAAACCCATTACCCGGCGCCGTTCATGGCTGCGGTACTGTCGGCGGACATGCACAACACCGACAAGGTCGTGACCTTGATCGAAGAAATTCGCACGATGAAGCTGCGTCTCGACGCGCCAGACGTGAATACTTCGGAGTTCAAGTTCACGGTGAACGACGACGGCCGCATTGTGTATGGCCTCGGCGCGATCAAAGGGGTCGGTGAAGGCCCGGTAGAAGCAATCACTGAGGCGCGTCAGGAAGGCCCGTTCAAGGATTTGTTCGATTTCTGCGCCCGTGTCGACCTCAAGCGCATCAACAAGCGCACGCTCGACGGTTTGATTCGCAGCGGTGCACTGGATCGTCTGGGGCCTTATTTTCACGACGAACAAAAGGCTTATCAGGCCAATATCGACCGTAATCGCGCGGTGTTGCTGGCGGCGATGGAGGAGGCGATCAAGGCTGCAGAGCAAACCGCCCGCACCCACGACAGTGGTCACGCCGACCTGTTTGGCGGTCTGTTCGTCGAGGAAGATGCTGACGTTTATGCCAGTCATCGCAAAGCCAAGGAGCTGACCCTCAAGGAGCGCCTCAAGGGTGAAAAAGACACCCTGGGCCTGTACCTGACCGGTCACCCGATTGACGAATACGAAGGTGAGATCCGCCGTTTCGCCCGTCAGCGCATCATCGACCTGAAACCGGCGCGCGATACGCAAACCGTGGCCGGGATGATCATTGCCCTGCGGGTGATGAAGAACAAGAAGGGCGACAAGATGGGCTTCATCACCCTCGACGACCGCTCCGGCCGGATCGAAGCGTCGCTGTTTGCCGAAGCGTTCCATTCCGCGCAGTCGCTGTTGCAGACCGACGCGATGGTGGTGGTTGAAGGCGAGGTCAGCAACGATGACTTCTCCGGCGGCCTGCGCCTGCGGGTCAAGCGCGTGATGAGCATGGAAGATGCGCGCACCAACCTTGCCGAAAGCCTGCGCCTGAAGCTGCAAACCCAGGACCTCAAAGGCGATCAGCTACGCTGGTTGGGTGATTTGCTCAAGCGTCATCGCGGGGCGTGTCCGATCACCATGGAGTACACCAGCCCCGATGCGAAGACCTTGCTGCAGTTTGGCGAGACCTGGCGCATCGACCCGGCGGATGCGTTGATTCAAGCCTTGCGTGACCAGTTCGGGCGAGACAACGTCTTCCTCCAATACCGTTGAGCGGCAGGTGCCATCATTGCGCTTGCCCGAAACCTGAATTTTTAATCTCGACCTTAGCGCGCCTCTCCCTTAAGGTAGGGCGCGAATAGACAACCGGCCGACCCAAGCTCATTTGGGATACGACCCAAGACGGACGCCTATGAACCCGAATTTTCTAGATTTCGAACAGCCGATCGCCGACCTGCAAGCCAAGATCGAAGAGTTGCGCTTGGTCGGTAATGACAATTCGCTGAATATCGGCGATGAGATCTCCCGCCTGCAGGACAAGAGCAAAACGCTGACCGAGGACATCTTCGGCAAGCTGACCAGCTGGCAGATCGCACGCTTGGCGCGTCACCCGAAACGCCCGTATACCCTGGACTACATCGAACACATCTTCACCGAGTTCGATGAACTGCACGGCGACCGTCACTTCTCCGACGACGCTGCGATCGTGGGGGGCATTGCTCGTCTGGAAGACCAGCCAGTGATGATCATCGGTCACCAGAAGGGCCGCGAAGTCCGTGAGAAAGTACGCCGCAACTTCGGCATGCCGCGTCCGGAAGGCTACCGCAAGGCATGCCGTCTGATGGAAATGGCCGAGCGTTTCAAAATGCCGATCCTGACCTTCATCGACACCCCGGGTGCCTATCCAGGTATCGACGCCGAAGAGCGTAACCAGAGCGAAGCCATCGCCTGGAACCTGCGTGTGATGTCGCGCCTGAAGACCCCGATCATCGCCACCGTTATCGGCGAGGGTGGTTCAGGCGGTGCACTGGCCATCGGTGTTTGCGATCAGTTGAACATGCTGCAGTACTCGACCTACGCGGTGATCTCGCCGGAAGGTTGTGCTTCGATTCTGTGGAAAACCGCCGAAAAAGCGCCGGACGCTGCTGAAGCCATGGGCATCACTGCCGAGCGCCTGAAAGGTCTGGGCATCGTTGACAAGGTGATCGGCGAGCCTTTGGGCGGTGCTCACCGTGATCCGGCCGCTGCCGCTGCCTCGATTCGTGCCGAGCTGAGCTCGCAACTGGCGATGCTGAAGAAGTTCGACAACGAAGCGCTGCTCAAGCGCCGTTACGATCGGCTGATGAGCTACGGTCTCTGACAGATCGCGCAATACCCAATGTGGGAGCGGGCTTGCTCGCGAAAGCGGTATAACAGTCGACAGATGTGTTGAATGTTGAGACGCCTTCGCGAGCAAGCCCGCTCCCACTTTGATTTGGGCAAAGAGTTAGATAGGGGTCAGTCCGTGAGTGATCTGCCTTCCCGGCTTCTGCTGAATCTTGCAGCTTGGCGCAACGCCACTGCATGGCGCGTCGCTTTCTCCGGTGGTCTCGACTCGACCGTCCTGCTGCATCTGCTTGCCGATCTCGTAAAAGACCAATCCCTTCCGGCGCTAAGCGCCATCCACATTCATCACGGCCTCCAGCCTGCGGCGGATGCGTGGCCACAGCATTGCCAGTCGTTCTGTGATGCGCTGGGTGTTCCATTGCAAGTGGAGCGGGTCACGGTGCAACCGGGTGCGAGTCTGGAGCGAGCGGCGCGCAATGCGCGTTATGCGGTGTTCGGTGCGCTGACGCAGGCCAATGATGTGCTGCTGACCGGTCAGCATCGGGATGATCAGGCCGAAACATTACTGTTTCGTCTGTTGCGTGGCGCAGGTGTCAGAGGATTATCGGGCATGCCGAGCCAGCGAGCGCTGGGGCGGGGTGTTCTGATTCGACCTTTGCTTGATGTCCCTCGGGCTGAACTGGAGGCCTACGCACAAGCTCATCAATTGCACTGGATCGAAGACCCGTCGAATCAGGATCGTCAGTTCTCGCGTAATTACCTGCGCCATCAGGTCATGCCGCTGCTGAGCAGTCGCTGGCCGCAAGCGCCAGCAAGCATGGCGCGCAGCGCTGCGCATCTGCGTGAGGCGCAGGGTTTGCTCGATGAATTGGCGCAAATCGATCTGGCACAGGCTGCAACGCCTCATGAGTTCCAATGGCTGCGCTTGCCGTCTCTGGCGTTGGCGCCACTTTGCGCTCTCACCGCCCCCCGGCAACGAAATGCGCTGAGTCATTGGCTCGAACCGCTGACACGTTTGCCTGACACCGACCATTGGTCGGGTTGGGCGGATCTGTGCAATGCCAGTCACGATGCTTCGCCGGTCTGGCGTCTGGCCGATGGCGAGTTGCATCGCAGTGCCGGTCGTCTGTGGTGGCTCAGTGGCGACTGGCTGCGCGCTCCAGTGATCGACGGCGAGTGGCAGGCACCGGCGTCGCCGCTAAGCTTGCCCCATAACGGGGGGGTCATGTTCAGCGGTCAGGCTCCCTGCGGCCCGTTACGCATTGCCTATCGGCAGGGTGGCGAAGTGATGCATTTGGCGGATCGCGGCCATCGCGACCTCAAACGGTTGCTCAATGAGCGTGCGGTGCCGGGTTTCGTGCGTGGCAGATTGCCGCTGCTTTTTCGCGGTGACGAATTGCTCGCGGTGGCGAACCTGCCGGGACTTGATGGCCACGAGCAGGACGGCTGGAAAATGAGTTGGCAGCCAACAGACGAAGATCAAGGTTTGAGATGAAAGGGGCATTCCGGTAGACTACGCTCCCTTCTTGATACAACTTCTGTGGATTCGCCTGAATTGCAGGAGTTGCCGATTACCAAGCAGTCTTTGCTGGGCGATTCCAAAAAATGTGTAGCGCACAACGTACCGGTGTTTCATCTGCCGGTCTGTCCCAACGCGGCGGTTTTTTTGAAAGGTGCACTGTGATTAATGCTGGTGATCGGGGGCTTCGGCCTTCCTTCGCTTTCCCCGGCGGCTCGTACCGCTTTAACGCAGACTTCTAGGGTTTTTCATGACGCGCTACATATTCGTCACGGGCGGTGTTGTTTCTTCATTGGGGAAAGGCATTGCCTCGGCTTCATTGGCGGCCATCCTGGAGGCGCGGGGGCTTAAAGTCACCATGCTTAAGCTGGATCCGTACATCAACGTTGACCCGGGCACGATGAGCCCGTTCCAGCACGGTGAAGTGTTCGTCACCCATGACGGCGCCGAGACTGACCTGGACCTGGGCCATTACGAGCGGTTCATCCGCACGACCATGACCCAGAACAACAACTTCACCACCGGCCGTGTCTACGAGCACGTGCTGCGCAAAGAGCGCCGTGGTGACTACCTGGGTGCAACCATCCAGGTGATCCCGCACATCACCGACGAAATCAAGCGCCGCATCATCAAGGGGGCTGGCGATGCTGACGTGGCCATGGTCGAGATCGGTGGCACCGTGGGTGACATCGAGTCGCAACCGTTCCTCGAAGCCATTCGTCAATTGCGTTTCGAAGTCGGCGCCAAGCGCGCGATGCTGATGCACCTGACCTTGGTGCCGTACATCGCCACGGCCGGCGAGACCAAAACCAAGCCAACCCAGCACTCGGTAAAAGAGCTGCGTTCGATCGGCCTGCAGCCAGACGTGCTGGTGTGCCGTTCCGATCACCCGATCGACATCTCGTCGCGTCGCAAAATCGCTCAGTTCACCAACGTTGAAGAACGTGCGGTGATCGCGCTGGAAGACGCCGACACTATCTACAAGATCCCGGGCATCCTGCATTCCCAGGGCCTGGACGATTTCGTTGTCGAGCGTTTTGGCCTGCAATGCGGCAGCGCTGATCTGTCCGAGTGGGAAGCAGTGGTTGATGCCAAGCTGAACCCGGAACACGAAGTCACCATCGCGATGGTCGGCAAATACATGGAGCTGCTGGACGCCTACAAGTCGCTGATCGAAGCGATGAGTCACGCCGGCATCAGCAACCGCACCAAGGTCAACCTGCGCTACATCGACTCCGAAGACATCGAAAACCAGGGCACTGCGCTGCTCGAAGGTGTTGACGCGATTCTGGTGCCGGGCGGCTTCGGTCTGCGTGGCGTGGAAGGCAAGATCACCGCTGTTCAGTACGCTCGCGAAAACAAGGTTCCGTACCTGGGTATCTGCCTGGGTATGCAAGTGGCAGTCATCGAGTTCGCCCGTAACGTAATGGGCTGGAAAGACGCCAACTCCACCGAGTTCGATCGCGCCAGCGGTCACCCGGTCGTGGGCCTGATCACCGAGTGGGAAGATGCGACCGGTGCCGTTGAAGTGCGTACCGAAGCTTCCGACCTGGGCGGCACCATGCGTCTCGGCGCTCAGGATTGCCTGCTCGAAGCCGGCTCCAAAGTGCACGATTGCTACGGCAAGGACGTGATTGTCGAGCGTCACCGTCATCGTTACGAAGTGAACAACAACCTGCTGCCGCAAATCATCGAAGCCGGCCTGAAAATCTCCGGTCGTTCCGCTGATGCTGCGCTGGTTGAAGTGGTTGAAGCACCGGATCATCCATGGTTCGTGGCTTGCCAGTTCCACCCTGAGTTCACCTCGACACCACGCGATGGCCATCCGCTGTTCAGCGGTTTTGTCAAAGCAGCGTTGGCTCAACACCAGAAGAAGGCGTAACCCCGATGGCACAGAAGATCATCCGCGTCGGCGACATCGAAATTGCCAACGACAAACCCATGGTGCTGTTCGGCGGCATGAACGTGCTGGAAAGCCGTGACATGGCCATGCAGGTTTGCGAAGAGTACGTGAAGGTTACCGAAAAGCTCGGCATCCCTTACGTGTTCAAGGCCAGCTTCGACAAAGCCAACCGTTCTTCTGTGGCCTCTTATCGCGGTCCTGGCCTGGAAGAGGGCATGCGCATCTTCCAGGACATCAAACAAGCCTTTGGCGTGCCGATCATCACCGACGTCCATGAGCCTGATCAGGCTCAGGTCGTTGCTGAAGTCTGCGACATCATCCAGTTGCCGGCCTTCCTGTCGCGCCAGACCGATCTGGTTGTCGCGATGGCCAGGACCAATGCCGTGATCAACATCAAGAAAGCCCAGTTCCTCGCCCCTCAGGAAATGAAACACATCCTGAACAAGTGCGTGGAAGCGGGTAACGACCAATTGATCCTCTGCGAGCGTGGTTCGAGCTTCGGCTACAACAACCTCGTGGTCGACATGCTCGGCTTCGGCATCATGAAGCAGTTCGAGTACCCGGTGTTCTTCGACGTGACTCACTCGCTGCAAATGCCTGGCGGTCGTTCCGACTCCGCCGGCGGTCGCCGCGCACAGGTTCTGGATCTGGCCAAGGCTGGCATGAGCCAGGGCTTGGCGGGTCTGTTCCTTGAGGCCCACCCAGACCCGGACAACGCCAAATGCGATGGCCCTTGCGCCTTGCGTCTGGACAAACTGGAGCCATTCCTGGCCCAGCTCAAAGCTTTGGACGAACTGGTGAAGAGTTTTCCGACGGTAGAAACCGCGTAAACCTCAATTCTCCGGTAAAGTACCGCACGATTTGTCGCTCATGCCCTCGGGCATGAGCGTTATCGTCTGCAAGACTGCCCGCTGCACACCCCTTGCCGACGGTAAAAAGATTTCCTCTAGCTGCGTCGTTTTCGTCAACTTTGGAGTGTTTACAACAATGGCAAAAATCGTCGACATCAAAGGTCGTGAAGTTCTCGACTCCCGTGGCAATCCCACCGTGGAAGCGGACGTGCTTCTCGACAACGGCATCATCGGCAGCGCCTGCGCGCCATCCGGTGCATCCACTGGCTCGCGTGAAGCGCTCGAGCTGCGTGATGGCGACAAGAGCCGTTACCTGGGCAAGGGCGTGCTCAAAGCGGTAGCCAACATCAACGGTCCGATCCGCGATCTGCTGCTGGGCGCCGACCCAAGCGACCAGAAAGCCCTGGATCACGCGATGATCAAGCTCGACGGTACCGAAAACAAAGCAACCCTGGGCGCCAACGCCATCCTCGCCGTGTCCCTGGCTGCGGCGAAGGCTGCTGCACAGGATCAGGACCTGCCGCTGTACGCGCACATCGCCAACCTGAACGGCACTCCGGGTGTTTACTCGATGCCGGTGCCGATGATGAACATCATCAACGGCGGCGAGCACGCCGATAACAACGTCGACATCCAGGAATTCATGGTTCAGCCAGTCGGCGCCAAGTCTTTCTCGGAAGGTCTGCGCATGGGCACCGAGATTTTCCATCACCTCAAAGCTGTACTGAAGGCTCGTGGCCTGAGCACCGCTGTTGGCGACGAAGGCGGTTTCGCACCGAACCTGGCGTCCAACGAAGACGCTTTGAAAGTGATCTCCGAAGCCGTAGCCAACGCCGGTTACAAGCTGGGCACCGACGTGACCCTGGCGCTGGACTGCGCGGCCAGCGAATTCTACGAAGACGGCAAGTACAACCTGTCCGGAGAAGGTCAGGTATTCACCGCTGAAGGTTTTGCCGATTACCTCAAAGGCCTGACCGAACGTTATCCGATCATCTCGATCGAAGACGGTCTGGACGAGTCCGACTGGGCTGGCTGGAAGATCCTCACCGACAAGATCGGCGAGAAGGTTCAACTGGTTGGCGACGACCTGTTTGTGACCAATACCAAGATCCTGAAAGAAGGCATCGATAAAAAGATCGCCAACTCGATCCTGATCAAGTTCAACCAGATCGGCACGCTGACCGAAACCCTGGAAGCCATCCAGATGGCCAAGGCTGCCGGTTACACCGCCGTGATCTCGCACCGCTCGGGCGAAACCGAAGATTCGACCATTGCCGACCTGGCTGTGGGCACCTCGGCTGGCCAGATCAAGACCGGTTCGCTGTGCCGTTCCGACCGCGTTTCCAAGTACAACCAACTGCTGCGTATCGAAGAGCAGTTGAATGGCAAAGCCAAGTACAACGGTCGTAGCGAGTTCCGCGGTTAAGCGCAAACTGATGGAAGGACACCGGATTGTGTCGGAAAAGTCGTGACAGCGATGGATTTGCCACTAATCTGATGCCTTGAAAGCACAAGCCTGGTTCTTCCAGGCTTCGTGCTATCAGACGTTTCAAATTTTGCATGGCTGTCTTTTTTCACTGGATACCTGATATTCGATGCGCAGTCCCTACTGGTTGTTTCTAGTGTTGCTCTTGCTACTGGCCGGTCTGCAGTACCGTCTGTGGGTGGGCGATGGCAGTCTGGCGCAGGTCGCCGAACTGAATCAGCAGATTGCTGATCAACACGCCGAGAACGAAGCCTTGCTGGAGCGCAACCGGGTGATGGACGCCGAGGTCAGTGAGCTGAAAAAAGGCATGGAGACCGTTGAGGAACGAGCTCGCCATGAACTGGGCATGGTCAAGGACGGCGAAACCCTTTATCAGTTGGCTCAATGAACGATTCGCTGCCGGCCTTCTGGGCCGTGATTCCTGCCGCGGGCGTGGGTGCCCGAATGGCCGCGGACCGTCCCAAGCAATACCTGCAACTGGACGGGCGCACAATTCTCGAACACAGCCTCGGCTGTTTCCTCGATCACCCGAGCCTCATGGGGTTGGTGGTCAGTCTTGCTGTTGATGATCCTTATTGGCCGAACCTTGCTTGCGTCAACGATCCGCGTATTCAGCGGGTAGACGGCGGGGCCGAACGTTCTGGCTCGGTGCTCAATGCCTTGCTGCATCTGAATGCGCAGGGTGCCGACGATGACGATTGGGTGCTGGTGCACGATGCGGCACGACCTAACCTGAGCCGTGATGACCTCGACAGGTTGCTTGCCGAACTGGCCACTGACCCGGTGGGCGGTTTGCTGGCGGTGCCTGCGCGCGACACGCTCAAACGGGTCGACAAGCATGGTCGTGTTGTCGAAACCGTTGATCGCAGTGTGATCTGGCAGGCTTATACGCCACAGATGTTTCGCCTTGGTGCGCTGCACCGAGCGTTGGCGGACAGTCTGGTCGCGCAGGCAGTGATTACCGATGAGGCCTCGGCGATGGAGTGGGCTGGTCTGGCGCCGCGTCTGATCGAGGGGCGCGCGGATAACCTCAAAGTGACCCGGCCGGAAGATCTGGAGTGGCTGCGTCAGCGTTGGGCCAATCGCCGCTGAATCCCGGTCGCATAAACAACCCATCCCTCAGTTGCGATACTCAGGCCGCTCGGCCAACCCTTCCTTCAAGAAATCCACCAGTTTTCGCACTTTCGGCGACAGGTGCCGCTGCTGCGGATACAGCGCCCACACCGCGGTATTCGGCGGTTGATGGGCCTCCAGCAACGAAATCAACGCGCCGCTGTGCAGGTGCTCCAGCACGTAATAGTCCGGCAACTGACACAGACCGACCCCTTGCAGCGCCGCATCCAGCACCGCTTGCCCACTGTTGCAGCGCCAGTTCCCCTGCACCCGTTGGGAAAATTCTCGCCCGTTCTGTTCCAGTTGCCAGATATCCGAGCTGCCGATCAGGCAATTGTGCCGGCTCAGTTCCGACAAACTGTGTGGGCGGCCATACCTTTCCAGGTAGGACGGCGACGCACACAGATACATGCGCCGTGGCGCCAAGCGAGCAGCGACCAGTCGCGAGTCCTGCAACCGGCCCAGGCGAATCGCCAGATCCAAACCCTCATGCACCAAATCGAGTTGACGGTTGCTCAGTTCGATGTCGACGCGCAGTTGCGGGTAATGCCCCATGAATCGCGTCACCAGCGGCACGATAAAACGTTCGCCGTACGCCACGGCACAGGTCATGCGTAGCATGCCTTTGGGTTCGCTGGTCAGATCGCCGACCGCGCGCAGAGCTTCTTCTCGCCCGTCCTGCAAGCGTTGGCAATGTTGCAGAAAGGTTTGGCCGGCCTCGGTCAGTGCCACTCGACGAGTGCTGCGGTAGAGCAAGCGTGTCTGTAAACGCTCTTCCAGTCGTACGATTTGTCGACTGATGTGTGAGGAAGAAACACCAAGGCGTTCGGCAGCGGCGGTGAATTGGCTGCATTCGGCAACGGCGACGAATTCATCGATGCCTTCCCAGCGGTTGTCGGTCATCGGGATTATCCCTGTGTGGCAATAATGTTTTGCTTTTGTTCGGATTATTCATCAGTTGGCGCTGAACTACACTGCGTGTCTCGTTTTTATTCACTGGAGAGTCAGCATGATCAAGTCGCGCGCCGCCGTTGCCTTCGAGGCCAAGAAGCCGCTGGAAATCGTAGAAGTCGATGTCGCCATGCCCAAGGCGGGTGAAGTGTTGCTGCGCGTGGTGGCTTCCGGTGTTTGCCACACTGACGCTTACACGTTGTCCGGCGCTGACCCGGAAGGCATCTTTCCATCGATCCTCGGCCACGAAGGCGGCGCCATCGTTGAAGCTATCGGCGAAGGTGTCACCTCGGTTGCCGTTGGCGATCATGTGATCCCGCTGTACACCCCGGAATGCGGCCAGTGCAAATTCTGCAAGTCGGGCAAGACCAACCTGTGTCAGGCGATTCGTGCCACCCAGGGCAAAGGTTTGATGCCGGACGGCACTTCGCGTTTTTCCTACAAAGGCGAAACGATTTTCCACTACATGGGGACTTCGACCTTTTCCGAATACACCGTGTTGCCGGAAATCTCCGTGGCCAAGATCGCCAAGGACGCGCCATTGGAGAAGGTTTGCCTGCTGGGCTGTGGCGTCACCACCGGTATCGGCGCCGTAATCAACACCGCCAAGGTCAAGCCGGGTGACACCGTAGCGATCTTCGGTCTCGGCGGCATTGGCCTGTCGGCGGTCATCGGCGCCGTGAAGGCCAAGGCTTCGCGCATCATCGCCATCGATATCAACCCGGCCAAGTTCGAGATCGCCAAACAGTTGGGTGCCACCGATTGCGTTAACCCGAAAGACTTCGATCGTCCGATCCAGGAAGTGATCGTCGACATGACCGACGGCGGTGTCGACTTTTCTTTCGAATGTATCGGTAACGTGCAATTGATGCGCGCAGCGCTGGAATGCTGCCACAAGGGTTGGGGTGAGTCGGTGATCATCGGCGTGGCCGGTGCGGGCCAGGAAATCTCCACTCGTCCATTCCAACTGGTGACCGGGCGCGTCTGGCGCGGTTCGGCGTTCGGTGGCGTGCGTGGTCGCACCGAGCTGCCAAGCTACGTCGACATGGCCCAAAGCGGTGAAATTCCACTGGATACGTTCATCACCCACACCATGGGCCTGGAAGACATCAACAAGGCATTCGACCTGATGCACGAAGGCAAGAGCATTCGTACCGTCATTCATTTCTGATCAATCGCGACGTCATGGCTGCAAGTCTTGAAGGCTTGCAGCGTCGGCCGCGTAGGAGTCTTTACATGAGTCTGGAAAATATCTCCTGTCAGAAAAGTTTTGGTGGATGGCACAAGCGCTATCGCCATCGCTCGGATGTGCTCGGCTGCGACATGGTATTTGCCGTGTACTTGCCGCCACAGGCGGAGCAGGGCGGCAAGTTACCGGTGCTGTACTGGCTATCGGGCCTGACCTGTACCGATGAAAACTTCATGCAGAAAGCCGGCGCCATGCGCATGGCCGCCGAGCTCGGCTTGATCATCGTGGCGCCGGACACCAGTCCGCGTGGCCCTGATGTGCCGGGCGATCCTGAAGGTGCGTGGGACTTCGGCCTCGGTGCCGGATTTTATCTCAATGCCATGCAGGAACCGTGGTCGAGGCACTATCGGATGCATGACTATGTCGTGCAGGAATTGCCTTCACTGGTTGAAGCGCATTTTCCGGCCTCCGATAAGCGCAGCATCAGCGGCCACTCCATGGGCGGTCACGGCGCGCTCGTATGTGCGTTGCGTAATCCCGGGCGTTACCAATCGGTGTCGGCCTTTTCGCCGATCAACAACCCGATGGATTGCCCGTGGGGGCAGAAGGCGTTTTCGCGCTATTTGGGTGAAGACCGTTCGAAGTGGAAAGAATGGGATGCCTGCGCGCTGATCGCCGAAACCAACGAAAAGCTGCCGCTGCTGGTTGATCAAGGTGATCGGGATGACTTCCTGGCCACCCAGCTTAAACCCGAAGCCCTGCAACAAACGGCAAAACAAGCGAACCATCCGCTGACGTTGCGCCTGCAACCGGGCTACGACCACAGTTATTTCTTCATCTCAAGCTTCATAGACGACCACTTGCAGCATCACGCACGCGCTCTGCGCGGTTAATGCAGGTAGAATCACGCCCTGACAAAAATCGGGGCGTTTTTTTATGCGTATTGGCCACGGCTATGATGTGCACCGTTTCGCTGAAGGCGATTTCATTACTCTGGGCGGCGTGCAGATTGCACACGGCTTCGGGCTGCTCGCTCATTCTGACGGTGACGTCCTGCTGCACGCCTTGAGCGATGCCTTGCTCGGCGCAGCTGCGCTGGGTGATATCGGCAAACACTTTCCGGACACCGACCCGCAGTTCAAGGGCGCCGACAGTCGCGCATTGCTGCGTCATGTGGTCGGGCTGATCCACGCCAAAGGCTGGAAAGTCGGCAATGTCGACAACACCATCGTCGCCCAGGCGCCGAAAATGGCCCCGCATATCGAATCGATGCGCGCGCTGATCGCTGCGGATCTACAAGTTGAGTTGGATCAAGTGAACGTGAAAGCTACCACCACCGAAAAGCTTGGCTTTGTCGGTCGCGAAGAAGGCATCGCCGTGCACTCCGTTGCCTTGTTGCTGCGCGCATGAATGAACTGCAATTGCTCGGCCCGCGGGCCTATGGCGAACCCCTCGGCACTGCGGTACTGAAAGCCATCGCGGAAGATTTTCAGGTCGATGAAGTGCTCGACATCCCGTTCAGCGGCGATGGCGAACACTTGTGGATCTGGGTCGAAAAACGGGGTCTGAACACTGAAGAGGCCGCGCGGCGTATCGCCAAGGCTGCCGGCGTCCCGTTGCGCACCGTCAGTTACGCCGGGCTCAAGGATCGGCAGGCGCTGACCCGTCAGTGGTTCAGCGTGCAACTGCCGGGCAAGGCTGACCCGGATCTGTCGGCGGCGGAAAACGACACACTGAAAATCCTCAAGACCACCCGCCATAAGCGCAAGCTGCAACGTGGTGCGCATTCGGCCAACGGCTTTACCTTGCGCCTGACCCAGTTCGCCGGCGACAAGGCGGCGATCGAGCAGCGTCTGCAGTTGATCGCCAAACAAGGCATTCCCAATTATTTCGGCGCCCAGCGTTTCGGCCATGACGGTGGCAACGTCGTCGATGCGCGTGCATGGGCGGCGCGCAAGGCCTTGCCAGAGCAGCGCAATGTGCGTTCGCGCCTGCTGTCGACGGCGCGCAGTTTTCTGTTCAATCAGGTGCTGGCGGCGCGGGTCGCTGATGGCACCTGGCAGCGCGCGCTGGTCGGCGATCTGTTGGCGTTCACCGATAGCCGCAGCTTTTTCCCGGCCGGTGAAGCCGAGTGCAGCGATCCGCGTCTGGCGATTCTCGATCTGCACCCGACCGGCCCGCAGTGGGGCGAAGGTGACGCTCCGACCGCTGGCGCTGTCCATGATCTGGAACAGGGGATTGCCGCCCGTGAAGCAGAACTGCGTGACTGGTTGATTCACGCCGGCATGAGCCACGAACGTCGCATCCTGCGACTGCCCATTGGCGGGTTGACGTGGCATTATCCCCAGCCTGACATTCTGCAACTGGAATTCGTCCTCCCGGCCGGATGCTTCGCCACCGTATTGGTGCGCGAGCTCGTTGATCTGGTGCCGGTGGGGCAGACGGACAGCCCATGCGTATTCTGATTTCTAACGACGATGGGGTAACCGCACCCGGTCTCGCCGCGCTTTATGCTGCGCTGGCGGATTACACCGAATGCGTGGTTATCGCCCCGGAGCAGGACAAAAGCGGCGCCAGCAGTTCGCTGACGCTCGACCGTCCATTGCATCCGCAATATCTGGCCAATGGCTTCATCAGCCTCAATGGCACACCGACCGACTGCGTGCACCTGGGCCTCAATGGTTTGCTGGAGCGCGAACCGGATATGGTGGTTTCCGGTATCAACCTCGGCGCCAATCTCGGCGATGACGTGTTGTATTCCGGGACAGTGGCGGCAGCCCTTGAAGGCCGGTTTCTCGAGCGCCCTTCGTTCGCCTTTTCGCTGGTCTCACGTCAGGTGGATAATCTTCCTGCGGCGGCCTACTTTGCGCGCAAGCTGGTCGAGGCCCATGCCGGGCTCGATCTGCCGCCGCGCACGGTGCTCAACGTGAACATTCCCAATCTGCCGATTGATCATATTCGCGGCATTCAGTTGACCCGACTCGGTCATCGCGCTCGGGCGGCGGCGCCAATGAAAGTGGTCGATCCGCGCGGCAAGTCTGGTTACTGGATTGCCGCCGCCGGCGATGCTGAAGACGGCGGCCCCGGGACTGATTTCCATGCCGTGATGCAGGGCTATGTTTCGATTACTCCGTTGCAGCTTGATCGCACCTTCAACGATGCCTTCAGAGGGCTCGACGGCTGGCTGGAGGGGCTGCGCTGATGGCTCGTGAACACGAAGACAGAATGCGTAGCGGCATCGGCATGACTTCCCAGCGAACGCGCGAGCGTCTGATTCAGCGTTTGTACGAAGAGGGTGTGTCCAACACTAAGGTACTGGAAGTGATCCGGCGCACGCCGCGTCACCTGTTCGTCGACGAAGCGCTGGCGCACCGCGCTTATGAAGACACGGCGTTGCCGATCGGCCACAACCAGACCATCTCCCAGCCTTATATGGTGGCGCGCATGAGCGAGTTGCTACTGGAGGCCGGGCCGCTGGACAAGGTGTTGGAGATTGGTACCGGCTCCGGTTACCAGACCGCCGTGTTGTCGCAACTGGTGGAGCGGGTCTTCTCGGTTGAGCGCATCAAGGTTTTGCAGGATCGCGCCAAGGAACGTCTGGTCGAACTGAACTTGCGCAACGTGGTGTTCCGTTGGGGCGATGGTTGGGAAGGCTGGCCGGCACTGGCGCCGTACAACGGTATTATCGTCACTGCCGTGGCCACCGACGTGCCGCAAGCGTTGCTCGATCAGTTGGCTCCGGGCGGGCGCCTGGTGATCCCGGTAGGCTCGGGTGAAGAACAGCAACTGATGCTGATCGTGCGCGAAGAGCACGGCTTTTCCCGACACGTTTTGGGCGCTGTGCGATTCGTGCCTTTGCTCAATGGGCCGCTGGCCTGAGCATATATTCAAAGGCGCTGAATTCCTTTCGTTCGCTTTGGTCTTACTTCGGTGGCGAGGGTTTAAACGCAGCAGGTTGTCAGCTTGCAAACGTGTGCGCGAAGCCATTTCGCAACATTAAAGGTAAAGCTGATTCGGCCCGTTATACTGGCGACACTTCATGCCGAAAGCCGGCATTTCAAATTTTTCAGCCACCACAAAGGGAGCGGCGGGTGAGTCTCACAGTCATTGCGCAGCGTATGGTTAACACGAGCTTTCAGCGCCTGGTGACTGGCCTTGTCTTGAGCACCTTGTTAGTGGGTTGCTCCAGCACCAAATCGAGCAATGTTCGAGTCGTTGATCGCAACGCGGTCGCTCAGCGTCCTACAGTGACAACTGGGCAGTATGTAGTCCGAAAGGGGGACACCTTGTTCTCCATCGCGTTTCGCTACGGCTGGGACTACAAAGCCCTCGCGGCTCGGAACAATATTCCTACGCCGTACACGATCCACCCAGGTCAGACAATTCGCTTTGATGGCCGCACCGGTTCAACGTCCACGGCGGTGGTGAGCCGCTCCAGTTCTTCGCCTTCATCGTCGAGTAAAACCACGGTAATCCGGCGCCAGGCGAATGGCACGACAACCACTACAACCACCGGTTCTACGGGCGCTGTACCGTCCGTCGCCAGCAAGCCAGCGCCCGCTCCACTGCCTCCAGCGGGTCCGGCCCCTACCGGCTGGGGATGGCCATCTAATGGCATCCTGATCGGGAAATTCTCTTCAAACGGTAGTTTGAATAAAGGAATTGATATCGCCGGGGATTTGGGACAGCCTGTTTTAGCTGCGTCTGATGGGACGGTTGTATACGCCGGGAGTGGCTTAAGGGGCTACGGCGAATTGGTCATCATCAAACACAGCGAAACCTACGTAAGTGCTTACGGTCACAACCGTCGGCTGTTGGTTCGGGAGGGACAGCAGGTCAAGGTCGGACAGACAATTGCCGAAATGGGGTCAACGGGTACAGACCGGGTGAAACTGCATTTTGAGATTCGCCGACAAGGTAAACCTGTAGATCCGCTGCAGTTCCTGCCAAGACGTTGATTTGTAAGCCAGCCTGTTCCGTCGCGTAGAGGGGACAGGCTCCAGCGCTGCCAAGGATAAAGGCGTCGCTTGAGCTTGGGGTCGAACTCACCAAAGGACTATAACAATGGCTCTCAGTAAAGAAGTGCCGGAGTTTGACATCGACGATGAGGTTCTCCTTATGGAAACCGTCATTGATTCGGATTCGATGTCGAATGATGAAGGGGCTGCTCCACCTTCCGTTCGTTCCAAATCCAAACACTCCGCTTCACTTAAACAACACAAGTACATCGACTACACGCGGGCACTCGATGCCACGCAACTGTATCTCAACGAAATCGGCTTTTCCCCATTGCTCTCCCCGGAGGAAGAAGTTCATTTTGCGCGATTGTCGCAAAGTGGCGATCCGGCCGGGCGTAAGCGCATGATTGAAAGTAACCTGCGGCTGGTGGTCAAAATCGCCCGGCGTTACGTCAATCGGGGGCTGTCACTGCTGGATCTGATCGAAGAGGGCAACCTCGGGCTGATCCGGGCGGTGGAAAAGTTCGATCCCGAGCGCGGCTTCCGCTTCTCGACCTACGCGACCTGGTGGATTCGTCAGACCATCGAACGCGCCATCATGAATCAGACCCGGACCATCCGGTTGCCGATTCACGTGGTCAAGGAGCTCAATGTGTACCTGCGGGCTGCACGGGAGCTGACGCAAAAACTCGATCACGAACCTTCACCCGAAGAAATCGCCAACCTGCTGGAAAAACCGGTAGGTGAGGTCAAGCGTATGCTGGGCCTGAATGAACGGGTTTCTTCGGTCGACGTCTCGCTGGGTCCGGATTCGGATAAAACCCTGCTCGACACCCTCACTGATGATCGTCCAACCGATCCATGCGAACTGCTGCAGGATGATGACCTGTCACAGAGCATCGATCAGTGGCTGTCTGAACTGACCGACAAGCAGCGTGAGGTGGTCATACGCCGCTTCGGCCTGCGCGGCCACGAAAGCAGCACGCTGGAAGATGTAGGCCTGGAGATCGGGCTGACCCGGGAACGTGTCAGGCAAATTCAGGTGGAAGGCCTCAAACGCCTTCGCGAAATCCTTGAAAAGAACGGTCTGTCGAGCGAGTCGCTGTTCCAGTAAGCCACTCGATAGACCGACCGCCAAAAGCCCCGACTGGTTCGGGGCTTTTTGTTTTGTGGATTAACGCGGGTTTACTTGGCGCGATGTAGTCTCAGTTTGTAAGCCATTTCTTACTGTTTCGTAAGTGTTCGCTATTTTTACACGGCAGAAGAAGCCGATTGAGCGAGCTTATGTTTCTTAAGTTTATGATTAATAAGATTATTTTTTGATATGAGGTGCTTGTGACAGCCCATTTTGGCGTCCAGAGGCAATTGCTCTTGGCAGGGAACTCTTTAGTATCTGGGTTGTGTCGACGGACAGACACGCCCTTCAAGGATGAGGGGAACGGACATCGCAGGAAGCGATTCATCAGGACGATGAAAAGGAACACAGGGAATAGGGAAAAAATGTGGGCGGGTCAAACCGCCCCTTTTTTTTGCCTGTAAAAAGGCAAAACCCGGCAAAGCAAAAAGGCCCGCAAGGGGCCTTTTTATCGAGCGCGTGACAGATCAGCGTTCGAGGTCTTTGATCTTGCCTTTGACGCCATCCCACTCTTCGGCGTCTGGCATCGATTCTTTCTTCTCGGTGATGTTCGGCCAGATTTCGGCCAACTCGACGTTCAGTTGAATGAACTCCTGCATCTCTTCCGGAACTTCGTCCTCGGAGAAAATGGCCACGGCCGGGCATTCTGGTTCGCACAGGGCGCAATCGATGCACTCGTCCGGGTGAATCACCAGGAAGTTCGGGCCTTCGTAAAAGCAGTCCACCGGACACACTTCTACGCAGTCGGTGTACTTGCACTTGATGCAGTTGTCGGTGACGACGAAGGTCATTTCTAATTCTCTCCTCAGGCGGCGGCAGCGTTGCCCCTTCACGGTAGGGGGCGCCAGGTTCGGGAGCGATGTCTGCCAGCCAGGCTATTAGCCGGCAGCATCCCAAACCGCGCGAGATTCTACCAGCTTGAAGCCGTTTGCGTTATATCCGCTTCGTTAGTGCTTAGATCCGGTTCTTCAGTGCATATAACATTTCGAGCGCCCGACGCGGCGTCAGGTCATCCAGATCCAGCTTAGCCAACTCATCCAGCACCGGATGCGGCAGGCTGGCGAACATGTCACTTTGTTGCGGTGTCGCCGGTTTGCCCTTGGCCGCTGGTTTTGGCGCTTCATGTGGCAAAGCGGTGTCTTCCAGGCGACTCAGATGTTCGCGGGCGCGTACGATTACTTCGCTCGGCACACCGGCCAGTTGTGCAACCGCCAAGCCATAGCTCTGGCTGGCAGGTCCGGGCAGGACGTGGTGCAGGAACACGATGCGTTCGTTGTGCTCGGTGGCGTTGAGATGCACATTCGCTACCAGTGGCTCGGCTTCCGGCAAAACGGTCAGTTCGAAATAGTGCGTAGCGAACAACGTATAGGCGCGTAGATGCGCCAAACGCTCGGCCGCCGCCCATGCCAGCGACAGACCGTCGAAGGTGCTGGTACCGCGACCGACTTCGTCCATCAGCACCAGGCTGCGCTCGGTAGCGTTGTGCAGGATGTTGGCGGTTTCGCTCATTTCCACCATGAAGGTCGAACGGCCACCGGCCAGGTCATCGCTCGAACCGATCCGGGTGAAGATCCGGTCGACCAGTGACAACTCGCAACTGGCTGCCGGTACGAAGCTGCCGATATGCGCCAGCAGCACGATCAATGCGGTTTGGCGCATGTAGGTGGATTTACCGCCCATGTTCGGGCCGGTGATCACCAGCATGCGCGTGTTGTCATCCAGGCTCAGATCGTTGGCCACGAACGGCGTGGTCAGCACTTGCTCGACCACCGGGTGACGCCCCTGAGTGATGCGCATGCACGGCTCGCCGACGAAGCGCGGGCAGTTCAGGTCAAGGTTCAGCGCACGTTCGGCGAGGTTGCTCAGCACGTCCAGTTCGGCCAGCGCACCGGCGGTGTCCTGCAACGGGGGCAACTGGCTGATCAGATCTTCCAGCAGCGCTTCGTAGAGCATCTTTTCGCGGGCCAGGGCACGGCTCTTGGCTGACAGTGCCTTGTCTTCGAATTCTTTCAGTTCCGGTGTGATGAAGCGCTCGGCGCCCTTGAGGGTTTGACGGCGGATGTAGTCTGCCGGAGCCGATTCAGCCTGCTTGCTCGGCAACTCGATGAAGTAGCCGTGAATACGGTTGTAACCGACTTTCAGGTTGGCCAGGCCGGTGCGGGCCTTCTCCCGCGCTTCCAGATCGATCAGGAACTGGCCGGCGTTTTCGCTCAACGATTGCAGCTCGTCGAGTTCGCTGTCGTAACCGGTTTTCAATACGCCGCCGTCACGGATCACCGCAGGCGGGTTGTCGATGATGGCTTTTTCCAGCAGCGCCGCCAGTTCCGGGTAGGTGCTGGTGGTGATGGCCAGACGTTGCAAGTGCGGCGCTTCCAGATCGGTCATCGCCACTTGCAGTTGCGGCAGGGCGCCGAGGGCATCACGCAGCCGCGCGAGGTCACGGGGACGGGCATTGCGCAGACCGATTCGCGCCAGAATCCGCTCGATATCGCCGATTTCCTTGAGCTGCGGTTGCAGCTTTTCGAAGCGGTAGCCGTCGAGCAGACAAGTGATCGAGGTTTGGCGCGCCAGCAGTACGGTCAAGTCACGCAGCGGACGATTCAGCCAACGGGTCAGCAAACGGCTGCCCATCGCGGTCTGGCAACGATCGACCACCGATTGCAGGGTGTTGTCGCGACCACCGGCCAGGTTGGTGTCGAGTTCCAGGTTGCGGCGGCTTGCGCCGTCCAGCACCACGGTGTCGTCGAGGCGCTCATGGCGCAGGCTGCGCAAATGGGGCAGGGCGGTGCGTTGGGTTTCCTTGGCGTAGGCCAACAGGCAACCGGCAGCGCCGATGGCCAGGGTCAGGTTTTCGCAGCCAAAACCTTTCAGGTCCTGGGTGGAGAACTGTTGGCAGAGACTCTTGAGCGCCGAGTCACGCTCGAAATCCCACGGCGCACGGCGACGCACGCCACGGCGTTTTTCCGCTGGCAGATCTTTCGGCCAATCGTCCGGGATCAACAGCTCAACCGGGTTGACCCGCTCCAGTTCCGCCAGCAGGTTCTCCCAGCCTTTGATCTCCAGCACGGTGAAGTTACCACTGGTGATGTCCAGCACGGCCAAGCCGAACAAACGCTCGTCACCCAATACCGCCGCGATCAGGTTGTCGCGGCGCTCATCGAGCAGCGCCTCGTCGCTGACCGTGCCCGGGGTGATGATCCGCACCACCTGACGTTCCACCGGGCCTTTGCTGGTGGCCGGATCGCCAACTTGCTCGCAGATCACGACCGACTCGCCGAGCTTGACCAGTTTCGCCAGATAACCTTCCGCCGCGTGGTAAGGAATCCCACACATCGGAATTGCCTGCCCCGCCGACTGCCCGCGCGCGGTCAGGGTGATGTCCAGCAACTTGGCGGCCTTCTTCGCGTCTTCGTAGAAGATCTCGTAGAAGTCGCCCATGCGATAGAACATCAGCTGATCCGGGTGCTGGTTCTTCAGGCGCCAGTATTGCTGCATCATCGGGGTGTGGGAGGACAGGTCGGAGACGGCTTTATTCATCGGATTGTCAGGCAACTCGTTCAAAGGTGTAGGGCAAAAGCGAGGCATCTGCCAGGCTTTTACGCGATGAGCGCAAGGTTACCATGAGCGGTCTGCCCGACGCAGGCGCGACGGCCCGCTGACAGTTTTCTGCATTTAAATGTGATTTATGCACGATTTATGCAAATCAGCATTTGTCTTCGCGAAAAACTTCAAGCACTATGCGCGTTATGCAAAAACGCAACGTATCCTCCGTCTTAAGAGCACTGCTCGACCAGCACGGGATCTCCCCCACGGAGCTCCACCGTCGCACCGGCGTGCCTCAATCCACTCTCTCGCGGATTCTCAGCGGGAAGATCGTCGATCCTTCGGATAAACACATCTCGAAGATCGCCGAGTACTTCAATGTCAGCACCGATCAGTTGCGCGGGCGCGCGGATGTTGCGCCGTCGGCCGGTGCCGCGCGTGGTGACGTGCATGCGGAACTCAAGGACATAATGCTGTGGGACGACGACACCCCTGTCGATGACGACGAGGTGTCGGTACCCTTTCTTCGCGAGGTTGAATTGGCAGCTGGATCAGGAAGATTCGTCATCGAAGAAAGCGAGCGCTCCAGCCTGCGCTTCGGCAAGCGCAGCCTGCGGCACAACGGCGTGCAGTTCGACCAGGCCAAATGCGTGACCGTGCGTGGCAACAGCATGACGCCGGTGTTGCGCGATGGCGCCACCGTTGGTGTGAATGCGGGCAAGTGTGGCATCGGCGACATCATTGATGGCGACCTGTATGCGATCAATCACAACGGCCAGTTGCGGGTCAAGCAACTCTATCGCCTGCCTACGGGCATTCGCCTGCGCAGCTTCAACCGCGACGAACATCCGGACGAGGACTACACCTTCCAGGAAATCCAGGAAGAGCAGATCGTCATCCTCGGTCACGTCTTCTGGTGGGGCATGTACGCCCGTTAAGCAGACCCCGGTCAGATAAAACCCGTCCTCGGCGGGTTTTTTTTCGCCTGTGCAAAACCCCCAGCGCCTTGATTTATGCGGCTTTCATGCATGAACGCATGCTGCGCGCATAAATAAATGCATTTGCGCATTGACTGGATATGCATCCATGCATATTATTACCACCAAGCCGCTCGACAAAGCGGCTGGAAACGAAAGCTCTTTAGTTCCACAAGAACAGGCAGCGATGAACCGGCCTCAACGGTTCAGAGGGTTGGCAACTGACCCGGGTGTGCAGCGTAAAGCACCATAAGCAGTTATCCGGCGGGCAGGGACCGCGGTCGGAAAAACAATTTGAATGGACTCGTACCGCGCCAGTAGCGCCGAAAAGTCAGCTTCCTTTTTTGAACACAGGATTTAAAGGAAGGCGAAGGAGCGCATTACTGAAAAGCCCGGCGGATTTGCCGGGCTTTTTGGAATGCCTACCTCAAGAGAAACCGTTTGAACCCAACACACACTATTCATCAATCACACCAGGAGGCGTGACATGACAAACGAGCAACAAGCGTTGGCGGACATGCCTATCTGGCTGGTCATCCTGCTCGCCCTGGTCGGCGGGGTATCCGGCGAAATGTGGCGGGCCGATAAGGAGGGCGCTCGTGGCTGGGCGCTGATGCGACGTCTGGCATTACGATCAGGGGCCTGCGTTATTTGCGGCGTCTCGGCGATCATGCTGCTGTACGCCGCCGGCATGTCGATCTGGGCTGCGTGCGCAATTGGTTGCCTGACCGCAATGGCCGGCGCCGACGTGGCCATCGGTCTTTACGAACGCTGGGCGGCCAAGCGCATCGGCGTCTGCGAAGTGCCAGCGCCGCGCGATCCACACTAACCCCTTCACTGATTTGCTCTGCCGCAACTGTTGCGGCGGGGTTTTGCGTGGACATTTGAAAAGGAGGTCAATACATGCCGGCACCGATCCAGCAGCCCTCGCAGCTGTTCACCGCGATGGCGACAACCTTGCGCAACGCCACCGGCCTGAATGTGCAGGTTGGCGGTCACGAAGACTTCAGTGCTCCCGGCGATCAGGCCTGGGTGTTGATCGACTTTGACCGCAACGCACCGGGAATACGTGCCGCTGATGGACGTATCGCTCATGTGCTGACGCTGTCGCTGCAAGTCATCCCGGCACTTTCCGCCACGGCGTTTGCAGCGTGCGATCTGATCGCCGTGCTGAAAAACCTGATTACCGACAACCGTTGGAACCTGCCCGGCGATCAATGCGATCTGCCAATGAACATTGACGGCTTGCCTTCATTGCTCATCCGCGCCGAGCAGCAATACAAAGCCTGGACCCTGACGTTCACCCAGACCCTCTACCTCGGCCCGACCTTGCTTGATGACCCGCTCGGCACGCCGAAATTCGCCCGTACCTGGGAAGTCAGCAATATCGACGACCCCGACCAATACACCGCGCTGGAGGCCTGACCGATGTTCGACGCATTGCTGCGCATGCAACTGGGCCCGGTCATCGAACGTCTGGCCGAGATGGAAGCGGAAATCGAAGACCTGCATCGGCGCGCCGAAAGCTACTGCCGCATCGGCGTCTGCCAGACAGTCGACGCGGCGAGCAACACCTGCACGGTCAGCCACGGTGGCCTGCTCACGCCGGCCATCAAGTTCTTCAACCCGAGCGCCGGAGCGCAAAGTGAATCGCGGATCCCGACCGTGGGTGAGCAGTGTCTGCTGTTCAACTACGGCAGCGGTGAAAGCAGCGCGCAGAGCGTGGCGCTTTTCGGTCTGAACAGTGACCGTTTTCCGCCGGCTTCGACCGTACCGACGCTGACGCGACGCGTGCATCAGGACGGCAGCGAAAGCGGCTACGACGACGCCACACACACCCTGCATTGGCAGAACGGCCCGGCAGCCTTCAGTGGTTCTCGCGAAGCGCTTGAGCTGAGCATCGGCGCCGCGCGACTGGCAATGACCCCGCAGGCGATCAACCTGCAACTGGGCGCGGTCGGCCTGACCATCGACGCCTCGGGCGTGCACTTCAGCGGCCCATTGGTCGATCACCAGGGCCGTGTCATCAGCCCCTGATTCAAGAGCTTCCCATGATCGGAATCGATAGAGACAGCGGGGCCACGGTCGACGACTGGCTGCAGTTTGTGCAGCGCGCGACCCGGGCCCTGACCACACCGCTGGGCACCCGGCAAAAAAGGCCCCTTTATGGCTCGCTGATCCCCACGCTGCTGGGGAAAAACCTCGGCGACGACGTTTTGCTTCTGGCTCAGAGCCACGCAGCACAGGCGTTCTACAACAAGCAAAACGGCATCGATGATTTTCAGCCGCAAGTGATCGTCGCCAGCCGTCAGGGCGCCGGTCTGCTGCTGCGTTTCGCCGGTACCTGGAAAAACCGTCAACAGACATTCGAGGTCGTGACATGAGCATGTTGATCCCCGGCCAGAACCAATTGGCCGAACCCGCGCTGATCGCCGTCGACGCCTTCGAAGACCTGCTCGCCGAGTTCAAGACCTTCGTCGTCGAATACGTCAGCGCCCGAGCGCCGGGCAGCGCTGCGAAACTCAAAACCAGTCTGGAGAACGAGAGCGAGTTGCTGACGATGGCGCTCGAAGCCTTCTGCGTTCGACTGCAAACCCACGAGCGCAAATACAACGCCCGCATCAAGCAGATGCTGGCGTGGTGGGCGACTGGCAGCAACCTCGACGCACGGCTGGCGGACATGGGCCTGGAGCGGCAGTTGCTCGATCCGGGTGACCCGGCGGCATTCCCGCCAGTGCCGGCGATTTACGAAAGCGACGACGACGCCCGGTTGCGTTATTACCTGGCGCCGCATGCACCGGCGGCGGGTTCGCGGATGCAGTATCGCCGCGAGGTGTTCACCCTCGGCGAACGGCCGACGGTGAAAGTCGAATCCACCGATGCCGGTGTGGTGAATGTCACTTACACCTTCAACCCGGATGGCCTCCCCGCGCAGGTCAAGGATGGCAATGGCCGCCGCACCGCGCCGGGCGAAGTGCAGGTCACCGTGCTTGCTCGGAACGGTGACGGCACGCCTTCGCAGGCATTGCTTGAAGGCGTTCGCCAACACTTCGCCCGGCCCGATGTGCGACCGGAAACTGACCTCGTCACCGTCAAGGCTGCCGACATTCAGCGCTACAAAATTCGCGTCGTTGCCAAGATCAATTCCGGCCCCGATTCGGGCCTGACCCAAGTCGCCGCGCAGCAGCAACTGCAGGCTTACGCCGACAGTTGCCATCGTTTGGAAGGACGGGTCGATCCGAGCTGGATCGACTACACGCTGCACAGCGCCGGTGCCGTGCAACTGCAGATTCTGGAACCGCTGGCGCCGATCGTGACCACTGCGTTTCAAGCGCCGTACTGCACGGCGGTCGAGGTCGAGGTGCTGACGTTATGAGTGAGCCAACACAACGCCCGAGTTTGTTGCCGGCCAACAGCTCGGCACTCGAACGCGGGCTGGATCAGGGCTTCGGCGCACTGCTTGATCGCATCGTGCCGCCGTTTCCTGAACTGATGAATCCGAGTGAAACACCGGTCGCGTTTCTGCCGTATCTGGCGGCGGATCGCGGTGTCGCCGAATGGAGCACTGCCGCACCGGAAACGGAAAAGCGCCTGACCGTCGAACTCGCCTGGCCCACCGCACGCCAGGCCGGCACCCGCAAGGCACTGGAGAACGCGGCCAAGGGGTTGCAACTGCGCCCCGAAGTTCGCGCTTGGTACGAGCAGACACCGCCCGGCGCGCCCTACAGCTTTACCGTGCGCGCCTTCAGCGACCAACCCTACAGCGAAGAAATCGACGCCCGTCTCGACCGACGGCTGGCCGATGCCAAGAGCGAACGGGATGTGCTGTCGGTCTCTGTAGGCCTGAGCGCCTTCGGCAATCACGTCATCGGCGCCGCGACCTTCTGCGGCGAACTGACCACGGTTTATCCGGTGTTCATCGAAGGGCTCGAAACCTCGGGAGAGGCATTCATGGCCGCCGGTATGTACACCGTCGAAACATCCACTATTTATCCTCAGGGGGCCTGAATGGCTGACTATTACACCCTGCTCACCAACGCAGGGATTGCCTACGAAACGGCGTGCAAAGCCGCGGGCGTACCGATCAAGTTGACGCAGATTTCTGTCGGTGACGGCGGTGGCTCGGTCTACAACCCGGCCGCGACCGCCACGGCGCTGAAACGTGAAGTCTGGCGCGGGCCGCTCAATGCGCTGTTCCAGGACGAGAAGAATCCGAGCTGGCTGCTCGCCGAAGTGACCATCCCGCCGGATGTCGGTGGCTGGTATGTGCGGGAAGCGGGGCTGTGGACGGACACTGGCGTTCTTTACGCCATCGTCAAATATCCGGAGTCGTTCAAACCGGTTCTGGCCACCTCCGGCTCGGGTAAAGAGTTCTACATTCGTTCGATTTTCGAGACCAGCAATGCGTCGCTGGTGACGTTGTTGATTGATGACACGGTGGTGAAGGCGACTCGTGCATGGGTCATGAGTTACCTCGCCGAAGAACTCGGCAAACTCGATGGCAAGCAATCGGTGCGTGTTGCTGCATCCAACAACATTGTGTTGAACGGCGCGCAGCAAATCGACGGCGTGGCCGTGATTGCTGGCGACCGCGTGTTGCTGACGAACCAGACCCTGGCCAAGGATAACGGCCTGTGGATCGTCGCCAATGGCGACTGGGTGCGGGCGACCGATGCCAATACCAGCGCCAAGGTCACGCCCGGTCTGACGGTGATGGTGGAGGAGGGCGCGGCGAACGGAGATTCGCTGTGGCACCTGACCACCAACGCGCCGATCACTCTCGGCACCACCGCGCTGACGTTCAAAATGCTCGCTGGGCGCACCGGGATTGCGGCCGGGACTTACAAAAGTCTGACGGTTGATGAATATGGCCGGGCGACTGCCGGTGCGAATCCTGAAACGTTGGCCGGGTTTGGCATTAAGGATTCGTACACCAAGGCTGAAGTTGAAGCGCTGATTGCCAAGGCGTCGGCGTTGCCGGTGGGCTCGATTGTGGCGTTCCCGGTTGACTCGCCACCGCCGGGGTTTCTTGAACTGGATAACAGCGTCAAGAGTAGTGCGACTTACCCGGACTTGAGCGCCTATCTGGACGGCAAGTTCAATAAGGGTGATGAAGGGGTTGGGAATTTCCGTTTGCCTGAGGCGCGTGGGGAGTTCTTGCGTGGTTGGGATCATGGGCGCGGTGTGGATGCCGGACGAGGCCTCGGCAGTTGGCAAGCCGACGACAACAAGTCGCATGCCCATACCGTCACACGCATGCAGGCGTTCGCCAACGCCTCCGGCAGCAATCCGAGTGCCGTAGTGGTAGACAACGGCAATACTGCTGTAATGACCAATTTCGCGGCTGGCTTCAATAGTTCTGGTGGAGCGGAGGCACGACCTCGCAACATCGCCGTCATGTGGTGCATCAAAGCCTGGAACGCCCCGGTCAATCAGGGAACCATCGATGTTGCCGCGCTGGCCAAGGAAGTCGAACGGCTCAAGTCCGCCGTTCCGGTGGGCGCTGTTCTGGCATTCCCGACAGGGATCGTTGCACCCGGTTATCTGGAGCTGGATGGCAGTGTGCAGAGCATTGCGACTTATCCGGATCTGGCAGCGTTTCTCGGCACCACCTACAACAAAGGTAACGAGGGCGCGGGCAATTTCCGGTTGCCAGAGTCGCGTGGTGAATTTCTGCGTGGTTGGGATCATGGGCGTGGTGCTGACACGGGGCGAGCAATTGGTAGCTGGCAAGTAGGCACCGCAACTTATGGCGATGGTGACGGTGTCAATCTGCCGATCCCGAACCTGAATGACCCCAAACATGTGAGGGTTCTTGGGCTTGAGTACGACACCACTCCGGCGGTTGTCGAGTCCGTGACGGTTAATGGCACGGCCACTGCCGCCTCGCAAGGGCTCAACATGGATGGAGTGCAGACTCCGGGTACCGCCTATATCGGTGTGGACTTCATGCGGTCAAGGCCTCGAAACCTCGCCGTCATGTGGTGCATCAAAGCCTGGAACGCCCCGATCAATCAGGGAAGCATCGACATCGCCGTGCTCTCTGAACAGCTGCAACAACTTTCTTTGAATGGACCCATTGCAGGGGACATTCGAAACGCTCGGGTCTCGATTCCGGTTGCTGCTCCGACTGCGACGTTTACAGCTTCCGAGATCGTTCTGGGAGATGTGAATGGGAAAAGGGTCGTTATCTCCAACTTCAATCAGAGCATCAACCTGTCGGCTTCGGTCAAGGGCCTGGGGGCGATGGACGCGGGCGCAGCACCGGTCAATGGGTTTGTTGCGATGTATGCGCTTTACAATCCTGCGTCCAAATCCACCGGCATTATCGCCGTCAATGCCACTGCTGCAATCGCTCCGAAGCTGCTGGCGGGCGTTGCTCCTGATGGATATACGTTTTCCGCGCTTCTCAGCATTTTGCCGACTAACGCCAGTGCTCAATTTGCTGTAGCTGAACAAGTTGATCGTCAGGTGTTCTATGGCACGCAAGTGTTGTCGACAACCGTCTCGGCTCTGACGCTCACAGGGTTATCGATCTCTGCTGCTGTCCCATTGAATGCCAAGTCGGTTTCCGGAAACTTTCAAGGCACGGTGTCGGCCAATGGATACAGCATGGCGCTTGCCGGGTCATCTGCTGCCATAGGTCTTCAGACCTTTATTGTGAACTTTTCAGGGGCCGGCGGTGGTTCATTTCTGGATGTTCCTTTGCTGTCGCCGCAGACGCTGTTTTATCGCCTGACCAGCGCCGGAACCTTTAGTGCTTTTGCTATCACGACGAATAGTTACAGATTTTGAAGGTGAACCCAGTGGAAGATAAATCACGCATAAACGTCATGTTCTCGGATGAGGCGCAAACGAAAATCGTCGCGGTTTTCTCCTGTCCTCAAGACGAGGGAGATTACGCCAATTTGGGTGTGGTCGAACCGCAGGATCACCGCTATCTGACTTACATTTCGGAATATTCGGTTGATCCGCAACTGAGTCCTTCACAGCTAATTGCATCCGAGAGATATCGTCGGGAGGGTCTCGGTATCGTTGTGGGATCAATGGCTATCGAAACATCTCGCGACAGCCAGGCGCTGATCGCCAGTACTGGTCTTGCCGCAATTCTTGATCCCGAGTACCGCTGCAACTTCAAGACCCTCGATGGTTTCGTCGAAATCGGCGCCGAACAGATTCTCGCCATTGCCAAAGCCGTAAGGGCGCGCGTCCAGGCTTGCTTCGATCGAGAGCTTGAGTTGCTCCGGGCCATTGAAGCTGGCACCTACACAGACGAAATGCTCAAAGAAGGCTGGCCTGATTCCACCCCAGTCCAACCTAATCCAGCACTTCAATAAACGCCCCGCACCCCGGGGCGTTTTCTTATCCGTATCAAACCACCCAACACCCGCCAAAGCCCCTCCCCGAGGGGCTTTCCCGTTTATGGAGAAACGAAAAATGGCAACCCGCCAAACCTACACCGTGCTCGTCCCATTCCCCACCGGCGGTGGGCACTGGTCGAGCGTCGGTCAAGACCTTGATCTGCTCGACGTCGAGGCGAGTGCTTTGCACACCGCCGGTCGACTGGAACTGAAAACACCTACCACCCAGGCCAAAAAGGCCGCTGCCAAGAAGGCTGACTGAACATGGCTGAGGTTTTGAACTTCGAGCACAACGGCATTACCGTCAATGCCACCGAATCCCCCGAGGCCATGGGTGGCCTGGGTGACAACGTCATCGGTCTGGTCGGCACTGCGCCGAAGGCCGATCCGCTGATTCCGCGTAACGCCCCGTTCCGCATCAACAGCTTCACCACCCATGCGCTGCTCGATCCGACCGGTTCGGAAGAGGGCACGCTGTACCACGCGGTTTACCAGATCCTCAAAGTGGTCAAGGTGCCGGTTTACGTAGTGATCGTCGAAGCGGGCGCGACCCCGGCCGACACCGTCAACGCAGTGATTGGCGGCGTTGAGCCGGCGACTGGCCGCAAACTGGGTCTGGCCGCACTGGGCAGTGTCCCGGAAGACCTGACCATCATCGGCGCGCCGGGCTTCACCGGCACTAAAGCGGTGGCCAGCGAGTTCGCCTCGTTCGGCAAGCGCATCAAGGCCCGTGTGGTACTGGATGGCAAGGATGCCTCGGTCGCCGATCAGGTGCTGTACAGCCAGGAACTCGGCGGCGCCGATCTCGGTTTCGACCGTTGCCTGGTGGTGCACAACATGCCGGCCG
Organism: Pseudomonas sp. EA_65y_Pfl2_P78; assembly: GCF_963970495.1. NCBI lineage: Bacteria > Pseudomonadati > Pseudomonadota > Gammaproteobacteria > Pseudomonadales > Pseudomonadaceae > Pseudomonas > Pseudomonas sp. EA_65y_Pfl2_P78. The sequence goes on from NZ_CAXAON010000002.1 coordinate 104,546, forward strand.
TGTACTCGAAAGCGGCGAAGAAAAACGTCTTCCTGTCGCCTTCCAGCCTGGCGATCGCCGCACTGGCCAAGGTCAAGCAGTGGGAGAGCCCGGGCAACCAGGTGACCTACGCCGAAGACGTGTCCCGCGTCGTTGAGTACAACATCCTCGACACCTCCACCGAAGGCGATCTGCTCAACCGCTACGGCGTGAGCTACTACGCCCGCACCGTGCTCGGCGGCTTCTCGCTACTGGGTAACCGCTCGATCACCGGCAAGTTCATCAGCTACGTCGGCCTCGAAGATGCGATCAGCCGCAAGCTGGTCAAGGCCGGCCAGAAAGCCATGGCCAAAAACCTGACCAAGTCGTTCATGGATCAAGAGGTCAAGCGCATCAACGACTGGCTGCAGACCTTGGTCGCCGACGAAACCATTCCTGGCGGTAGCGTCTATCTGCACCCGGAACTCAACAGCGTCGAGAAGTACAAGAACGGCACCTGGTACGTGGTCATCGACTACGGCCGCTACGCGCCGAACGAACACATGGTTTATCAACTCAACGCCCGCGATGAAATCATCGAGCAGTTCCTGGAGGACGTTCTCTAATGTTTACCAACCGCGTAAGACAGGCCATCGCGGCCACCCTGCAAGGCCTGCCGCTGTCGGCGACCGTTGAGGAATTCACCCCGCCGAAAATCGATTTCGACATGGAAAGCATGACGGGCGGGCGCTTCATCGTTGAGGAAATGGCCAAGAGCGCCAAGCCGCTGAATGCTCAGATCAAGCTGCAAGGCACCGGTGCTGAAGTGTTGCTGGCGATGGGGGTGAAACTGGGTGACGACATCCTGCTGAACGTGCGTGAAGCCGGTCAGGATCAGGACGGCAACACCTGGTTCACCTATCACACCATCGGCGGCAAGCTCAAAACCATGGGTGAGGACGCGATCAAAATGGGCGGCAAAGCCCTGACGACTCTGGACTTCTCCTGCCGCACCTACAACCGTCTGGAAAACGGCATTCCGGTGATCGACATCGACGTGCGCACCCAGAAATTCGTGCTCAACGGCGTCGACATCCTCGGTGATGCGCGTCGTGCGGTGCTGATGCCGTAACGCTGTAAGCCAGCCCGGCACCTGACCCTGTGGGAGCGGGCTTGCTCGCGAATGCGGTGTGACAGTCGACACTCATTCATCTGACAGGCCGCCTTCGCGAGCAAGCCCGCTCCCACATTGGGCCAGTGTGACTGGCCGATGTTTAGCAACACCCCTCCTCAAGAATCACCAAGGAATTCATTCATGTCGTGGATGCCACCCCAGCATGACCTGCTGTCGCCGATCACCGGCGACGACGGCGCGCAGATCGAACAGATCCAGCTCAAACCATTGTTCTATGCCGCGCAAAAAGAAGCGCTGGAACGCGCCGGCGATGATGAAGACGATCAGTTCTTCGAACTGGCGCTGCTCGCTACCGGCCTGTCGGTCAAGGAACTCGACCAGCTCAAACGCCCGGACTACGTGAGCATCGCCCAGTACGTGCACGAAATGTCGACCCGTCCGGCGTCGTACTTTCTCGATCAGGTTGAAGACGCGGAAAAGTCCGACGATCCCGATCAAATCCAACTGCTGCAACCGCTCGCCGTGACCGGCCGCACCGTGACGTCGCTGAGCCTGGAAATGCCGGTGCTGCGCGCCACCAAAGTGATGAAGAAACTGAAAACGGCCAAGGAACGCGCCGAGTTCATCACCGCCCACTGCGCCGGCCTGATGATCCCCGATCTGGCTCACTTGACCGTCCCGGACTGGACCCAGTTGCAGGTGCGCATAGACGATTTTTTAAACCAGCCGGCGGCCTACTTTCGGAACGCGACATCGAAGTAATCCTCGATATCGTCCCGCTCATTTACCCGGTAAGTGAGGCGGAGATTCTGGAATGGGACGCCGAAAAGGCGTTGCGCCGCTACGACATAGCGATCACTCGCCTTGGCGTGAAACAGGAGTAGAGCGGCATGGCAGATGATAACTATGCGTTGACGTTCGCGAAGGTCAATCAAGAGACCCTGACGTCTACGGCATTGTCTGGGGCGGGGGCAGACCCGGCAGGTGCGGCAAGGCTTGAAGGTGGGTTCGCCGGGCTGAGACTGGCACTGGTCGATGCCTCCGTCGAGTTGCGCAATTTGACAGCCGAACAGATCCAGCTCAGGGATGTGCTGGGATCGATACACGAGGTGCTGACCTCGCAGCGCTCGTTGCAACAGGCGATAAATGATCGGCAAGCGCAATTGGGCGCTACGGCCGCTGGCAGTGAGCAAAAAATACCGCGCAGTGCGGATGCTGGCGATCTTCCCCCTAAGCGTTTGCAAACGACCATCGAACTCGACGCTGCGATGGTGAAGCTTGGGCGGGTTGAAGGGCTTGATAGTCATCAGCGTCAATCTCAGTTGGTCATGCTGGAGAAAATGGCCACTGAAGAAAAAGTCGCCGCTGGCGGGACGACCGCCCTTGATCTGATCGACGTCAAGCTCGCCGCCGCCAGGGCCGGGGTGGGGCGTCCAGTCGATGACAAGGGCAACGTTGATCCGGCTGCCGGGCGAAAAAACCTGGTGGACTTCACCCTAGATACAGGCGTCACCGCGACAGCGTTTGGAATGAAGGCACTGGACACCGCCGATATGTTGATCGGTTGGCGTACCTCGATGAGCCTTGAACGGCCAGAAACGCTCGATTTGGCCGACGCCGTCACTGTGCTCGGCGGTAGCCTGAGTGCTCCGATGGCTGACATCGGCGCGATTCTCGGCAGTTACGGTGCGTCGGGAAAACGGGCCGGATTGTCGGTCGAGGAATCGGCAGCGTTTTCCGCGGCGTTGCTCAATGCCGGCGTCAATAGGGCGGATGCCGGAGTGGCGTTCGAAAAAATCATCACGACCCTGGCCTTGGGGGATAAGGCCACGCCTTCCCAGCAGGCGGCGATGGTGCAGTTGGGATTCAATCCTGAAACCTTGGCTGCCAAGATGAAGGCTGATGCCCCTGACGCAATCCAGCAAGTGCTTGAGGCACTTAAAAAGCAAAACCCTGATAAACAATTGAGTTTGTCAAAGGCGCTTTTCACAGTTGACCGGCCGATTATTCAATTGTTGGAGAACACCGGTGAAGTGCAACGCGCTTTTTCACTGGTTGCAGACAAACAAAGCTACGCAAGTTCGGCTCGTGGTGAAGAAGGGGGCGCGCTCAATCAGGCCTCCCTGGCGCAATCGAATACATCGCAAGCGCGTTGGAATGCGCTGGATGCGAGCCTCGATCGGTTTTCTGCAGCGTTCGGCAATGCCCTGGCTCCTTTAACCGATGGCGCCGCGGTGGTTCTCACGACGTTGGTCAAGGGTGTGAGCGCCGCAGCAGAAGCGCTTCCGGCCCTCACTGCCGGTCTGGTTCTGCTTGGCGCTGCAGCTTTACCGTTTGTGGGCGGCGCGTTGAAGTTGGGCGTGGCGTCGGTGCTCGACCTGGTTGCCAAGAAGCTGCTACGCCTGGCATCCACGCGATTGCCGGCGGATATCGCCGACGCGATTACCGGTGACGACGATGGTAATGGGCGTCGGAAAAAGAAACGCTCTGGACGTGGGCCTGGTCGGCGTTCGCTTTCCAGAGCACCGGCTCGCGCAACAGTCCCACGCGTCACTGGGGGCGGTCGTTTGGCAGGTATGACGGCCAAAGTCGCGCCGCTTTTTGATCAAGTGAAGATCGGGGTCAAACTCTGGGCAGATGACATCGCTGGCAGCAAGCTGAGCTCACGGCTCAAAGGGCCGGTCGCCAAACTTGCGCCTCTCGCTGAAAGTCTGGGCGCCAAGGTCATGCCGTCGGTTGCTAAAGCATTGCCCTTCGTCAAGGTCGGTGCGCCACTGGCCATTGCGCATGCTGCGTACTCGGGACTGAAAGGCTGGCGAGAGGGCGATGAAAAAGCGGTAAAAGGCGCCGCCGGCGAACTGGCCGGGACCGCCATTGGTGCCACCATAGGTACGTTCATTGCGCCGGGTATCGGTACTTTCATTGGTGGGACATTGGGCGGAATGCTCGGATCCTATCTGGGTGAAAAACTGGCGACGCCTCCCGAGGACAAACTTGCCCCACCAGCGCAGGTTGCCAAAGATCTATCGAGCGCGCAGACCCAAAACCAGCAAATCACCTATGCACCGTCGATACAGATCAGCGGCAGCGAAGTGGCCAGTTCCGAGAAGGTTGGCGCGATGATCTCGCAGGTCATGCAAAACCACTTCAACAGTCAGTTCATTCCGACGATGAACACCAACCCCCTCGCCACCCGCCGTGACGCAGCCCTCACCGATGGAGTCGTCTGATGAAACAACAAATGGCCCTGGGCAGTTTCATCTTCGGCCTCTCGCGCAATTTCGCCTACAGCACGCTGGCGCGCAAATCCGACGGTGGCTGGACTGAACTGCCGATACTCACCAGTAAACCCAAGTCCCATCAGACCGGGCAAAAACCGGAAACCCTGACCATCGGCGGCACCGCGATGTACGCCGTGGCCATGGAACGGCTCGATGAGCTGCGTGCGCTGCAAGCCTTGAGAGCACCGCTGCCGTTGATCGACGGCATCGGTCGCAACTGGGGTTTGTGGCGGATCACCAGCGTTCAGGAAAACCAGAGTGAGGTCATCGATGACGGCACCGCGATGGTAATCAAGTGGGTACTCGAATTAGCGGAGTTCAACAATGCGTAAGGTCCGAAGCGTGGCCGGTGATTCGGTGAATCTGCTGCTCTACCGCGAGACCGGTCGCAGCGATGACGCCGCCGAAGAAGCCCTGTGGAAACTCAACCCGACCCTGGCCGAACACGGCCCGGTCCTGCCGGCCGGTGTCTGGGTGACCTTGCCGGAACTCGACAGCAGACCGGCCGCGATCAAGCCGGTTTTGGCGTGGGACTAAGGAGGTTGCATGGCACAGGGATTTACACCGGCGATCGAAATCTACGGGGCCAACCATGCCCTGCTGAACCAGCGCCTGATCAGTTGGGAACACATTGATGCCGCCGGGATGGAGTCCGATCAGCTGACACTGGTGATCGACCTGGAAGGCCTTGAAGGCTTGCCGACCCTGGGCGGAAAAATCGGCCTGCGGGTTGGCTATCTGGAGTCCGGGCTGGTCGAAAAGGGCCAGTTCAAGGTGACTCGACTGACCCCGACGCTGTTCCCGTTACGCTTGACACTGGTGGCTACCGCAGCGCCTTTCAGCGGCAAGGATGAGACCCGATTCAAGGAACGGCGCACAGCCAGTCATGGCCCGACAACCCTGGGCGGACTGTTTCGCGAACTGGTCTCGCCGCACGGTTTTTCGCCGCGCGTCGATCCAGAGCTGGCGCTGATCCGGATTGCTCATGTTGATCAGTCGAACGAAACCGATATGAGCTTTATCACACGACTGGCAAAGAAGTACGACGCGGTGGCCAAACCGTTCAACGACCTCTACGTGCTGGCGAAACCGGCGCAGCTCAAAAACCTCTCGGGCCAGGTGATACCTGACGTCAGGCTGTCGGTGACCAGCAACAATCGACCGGGGGATCACGCCTTCATCAGCGCCACACTGGAAGAGACGGCCCGTACTCAGAATCAGGGTTGCAAGACCTGCTTCTGGGACATCGCCGCCGGCAAACTGCGCGAGGTGATAACCGGTTCCGAGCCCTACAAGGTCATTCGCCAGAAACAGGCCAGTGAAGAAGAAGCCAAAGCCATCGGCGAAGCCGAAGTGCGCAAGATGCTGCGCGAGAAATACAAGCTGAAGGTTACCTGCCCAGGCGATCCGCTGCTGGCCGCCGAAGGCCTGTTGGTGCTCGATGACACCTGGCCGGACTTCATGCGCGGTCGCTGGTCGATCAAAAAGGTCACCGCCAGCGGCAAGCGCGAGGAAAGCTATCGCTGCTTGATCGAGGCAAGCGGCCTCGACGCCAAGACCTGATCCCCGCACAAACTCAAAGTGGGAGCGGGCTGCTCGCGAAAGCGTTGTGTCAGTCGCCATCGATGTTGAATGCGCCGTCCCCTTCGCGAGCAAGCCCGCTCCCACATGGGGGCCTGCGGTAATTCCCTTCATTCTGGAACACCACCATGAAGATCACCCCGATCCTCACGCAGTTGCGTGCGCAATGCCCTGGCCTTGCCAATCACATTGCGGTGGGCGTGGATCTGGCCTTGCTGCAAGGCAACGCCGATCTGCCGACACCTTCGGCCCACGTCACACCGCTGGCCGATCTGGCCAGTAACAGCACCGCCCAAAACCTCACCACCCAACCGATCCGCGACCGCTTCGACATCGTTCTGGTGCTTGACGCCAGCGACGCTACAAAAGCGCTGGATCTGTTGCACGACCTGCGTGCCGAACTGTGGCGCGCATTGGTGGGGTTCAAGCCGGAAAAAGACTACAGCGCCATCGTTTATGACGGCGGCGAGATGGTGTCGATCAACAGCAGCCGCGTCTTTTACCGGCTGCGCTTTTTTGCCGAGTTCCAGCTTGGCCGCAATCTGCCAAGTCAGCCTGCGGAAAGTTGGCACGAACGTGAACTGGACGGTTTGTCGTCCTTTACCGGGGCCACCGTGCGGGTCGATGCGATCGACCCCGCTGATCCCAACCTGAAACGCCCGGGCCCCGATGGGCGCGTGGAACTGACTTTCTCTGGAGACGTAACCCCATGAGCAATCGCATCACCGTAGTGCCGGCCGCTGGCCGTGCCGTGCCAGACCCGGAGGCGGGCGATCTGCTGCCTCTTGAAGGCCGTGAAGTGCTGGACAGCGCCTGGTGGCGCCGACGTCTGACCGACGGCGATATCACACTCAAAACCGCAAAAGCGGCTAAACCACAGGGAGCCAAATAATGGCGATCGGATTCAGCAACATCCCCGCGGACATTCGTGTACCGCTGTTCTATGCCGAAATGGACAACTCGGCCGCCAATAGCGCGACCTCGGCCATGCGCCGTCTGATCGTGGCCCAGGTCAATGACAACATCGCGCCGACCGAAGTCGGCAAACTGGTTTTGGTCTCCAGCGTCGCGCTGGCGAAAAGCATCGGCGGCCAAGGTTCGATGCTCGCCTCGATGTACGAGACCTTCCGCAAGGCTGACCCGATCGGCGAGATCTGGTGCCTGCCACTGCACAACGTTGAAGGCGCTATCGCCAAAGGTGTGTTGACCCTGACCGGCACCGCGACTCAGGCTGGCGTGCTCAACCTGTACGTCGGTGGTGTGCGTGTGCAAGCCACCGTGGTCAACGGTGCCACGGCGGCACAAGCGGCCACTGCGCTGGCGCAGAAAATCAATGCCACCGCCGATCTGCCGGTCAGCGCTGCGGCTGTTGAAGGTGTAGTGACCCTGTCCGCGAAATGGACTGGCGACAGCGGCAACGACATCAGCCTGCAATTCAATCGCCTGGGCAAGAGCAACGGCGAAGAAACCCCGGCTGGCCTGACCACCGCGATTACCGCCATGACCGGCGGCGTCGGTGTACCGGATCAGGTCGCTGCGGTCGCGGCGCTGGGCGATGAGCCGTTCGAATTCATCGCGCTGCCGTGGTCGGATCTGTCGACCCTCAACACCTGGCAAGCGGTCATGGATGACAGCACCGGTCGCTGGTCTTGGGCCAAGCAACTGTTCGGTCACGTCTACAGCGCCAAGCGCGGCACCGTTGGCACGCTGGTCGCCGCAGGCCAGGCCCGCAACGACCAGCACATGACCATTCAGGCGCTGGAGCCGGGCGTACCGCAACCGGTTTGGGTTCAAGCCGCCGCACTGGCCGCACGCACGTCGGTGTTCATCTCCGCCGACGCCAGCCGTCCGACCCAGAGCGGCAGCCTGCCGGGTGTCGATCCGGCGCCGGCGAGCGAGCGTTTCACCCTGACCGAGCGTCAGTCGCTGCTCAACTACGGCATCGCCACCGCTTACTACGAAGGCGGTTACGTGCGCATCCAGCGTTCGATCACCACGTACCAGAAGAACGCTTACGGCCAGGCCGACAACTCCTACCTGGACAGCGAAACCATGCACCAGTCGGCGTTCATCGTGCGTCGTCTGCAAAGCGTGATCACCAGCAAATACGGTCGCCACAAACTGGCCTCCGACGGCACCCGCTTCGGCGCCGGCCAGCCAATCGTTACCCCGAGCACCATTCGCGGTGAGCTGATTGCCCAGTACGCCAAGCTCGAACTGGAAGGCCACGTCGAGAACGCCGAGCTGTTCGCCGAGCACCTGATCGTCGAGCGTGACGTGCAGGACCCGAGCCGCGTGAACGTGCTGTTCCCGCCGGATTACATCAACGGTCTGCGCGTGTTCGCACTGCTCAACCAATTCCGTCTGCAGTACGACGACGCGGCTTGATAACCGCGTTTAGCGTCAAGCATTCAGCCCACCTCGCGTGGGCTTTTTTATTGAAGGGAGTAACACCATGGGTCAACTGATTGCAGGCACCTGCTACGTCAAGGTCGACGGCGCGCAACTGACTATCAATGGCGGCTGCGAAGCCCCGCTGATGGCGGTCAAACGCGAAACCGTCGTACCCGGCTTCTACAAGGAAACCGACATCGCGCCGTCGTTCAAAGTGACCGCGCTGCACACCGCCGACTTCCCGCTGAAGAAGCTGATCGAAGGCACGGACATCACCGTCACCTGCGAATTCAGCAACGGCAAAGTCTACGTGCTGGCGGGTGCGTACCTGGTCGAAGAACCCGTTTCCAAGGGCGATGACGCCACCATCGAACTGAAATTCGAAGGCATCAAGGGGACCTGGCAATGAGCGGCGCCGTGAAGCTTCAAGTTGCGATCGAAGCTCACGGCGAGCCCCTGACCGAACTCGTCCTGCGCCGTCCGACGGTGCAGGAAGTGCGAGCGATCAAGGCGCTGCCGTACAAGATCGACAAGAGCGAAGAGGTCAGCCTCGACATGGACGTCGCGGCCAAATACATCGCCGTGTGCGCCGGCATTCCGCCGTCGTCGGTCAACCAGTTGGATCTGGCTGACCTCAACGCGCTGAGTTGGGCCGTTGCGAGTTTTTTCATGAGTGCGGCGTCGGCGCCATCACCGACCTGATCGCCGTCGCCTATGACCTGGCCTGGTTCTGGAAGGTTGACCCCGAACAGATGATGGCCAGGCCACTGGATGTGCTCCGCGAATCGCTGGAGCACGCGCAACGGATCAACGCGATGCAGCAGGTGCAGTGATGGCAGACACAGATAGCAACCCCAAAACATCGGTGCTGATTACCGGCATCGATGAGTTGTCGCCCAAACTCGGCGCCCTGCGAGTGAAAGTCGATAGCTTCAAGAAAAACCTCGAACAGACCGGCCTCGGCAAACTGGACATCAGCGGGCTGTTCAAGGGCGGCAGCGTGATCACGCCGTTCGTGGACGGCATCAAGTCGGCGGCGGCGTTTCAGGGCAAATTGACCGAAGTCAGCGAGGCGGCGAAAACCGTCGACCTGCCCGCCGCACCGAAAGTGGCTGCGCAGAACATGAACGTGTTCAGTGCGGCGATGGAGAAGGTCTCGGCTGCCGTGGATGCGGCACTGGTGCCGGCAGTGGGGGCGTTGGTGGTCGGGCTGGAACCGATGCTGAACCAGGTCAGCAGCCTGCTCGCCGACAACCCGAAACTGGTCGAAGGCCTGGCGGCGGGGGCGATTGCCTTCTCTGCCATGCAAACCGCCGTCACCGGTATGACCCAGGTCATGGACGTCATGAGCATGGTGCTCAAGACCAATCCGATCATGTTGATCGCGATGGGCATCGCGTTGGCGGCCGGTTTGATTTATGCCAACTGGACGCCGATCAGCGCTTTTTTCAAGGGCATGTGGGAGGGCGTGAAAAACATCGGTGTGAGTGCGATGGCGACGTTGCGCTCGATCCTTGACTGGCGACCGCTGGATGCACTGGCGGCGCTGTGGTCCCCGATTGCGGGATTCTTCTCGGGCATCTGGGACAAGGTCAAAACCGTCACCGCGCCGGTGATCGACTTTTTCAAATCGGTGTTCTCGTGGACGCCCGCCGGCATGATCCTGGAAAACTGGGCGCCGCTGACCGGTCTGTTTTCGGCGATCTGGGAATTGCTCAAGGCCTTGAGTGTGCCGGTGATGGCGCTCCTCAAGGGGCTGTTCGACTGGACACCGTTGGGGATGATCATCAACAACTGGGGGGCGATCACCGGGTTCTTTGCCTCGATCTGGACGGCGCTGCAACCGGCGGCACAAGCCATCAAGGACTTCTTCGGCACGTTGTTCGACTATTCCCCTCTGGGGATGATCGTCAACAACTGGGGCAGTATCGTGGCCTTCTTCGAACCGGTCTGGGCCGCATTGCAAACTTCGGCTCAGCAGATCAAAAGCTTCTTCCAGAGCCTGTTCGAGTGGTCGCCGCTGGAACAAATTGCGACGTACTGGCAGCCGATCAGCGAAGTATTTTCGGCGCTGTGGGGTGTGGTGCAGGCGCTGGCTGCGCCGGTACTGGAGTTTCTGCACAACATGTTCGAATGGACGCCGTTGGGGCAGATCATCAAGAACTGGGGGCCGATCACCGAGTGGTTCGGCGAGTTGTGGCAAAAGCTGCAAACCGTCATTGCGCCGATCAAGGAGTTGTTCGACGGTGGTTTCGCCGGGTTGATCGCCAAGGTCACCGGCAAGGTCGAAACCTTGACTCAGGCGCAACAGCAGACCAATGCAGAAGGCAAGGGGGAACTGGCGCCGGCGTTCTTTGGCGCAAGCCCTCAAACGTCGTCCAACGGTGTGTTGCAGGGCGGTTCGCTGCCACAAACCTCCAGCGCCCTGATCCAGCAAAGCGCCGCCAACAACCGTACGCAACTCGAAGGCGGCCTGACCGTGCGCTTCGAAAATGCGCCGGCGGGGCTGCGCACCGATCAACCGCAAACCAATCAACCGGGCCTGGCGCTGTCTTCGCGCATTGGCTATCGCTCGCTGTCGGCAGGAGGTTCCAATGAACTGGCGTGACCGTTTGTTGCCGGCATCGTTTCGCGGTGTCGGGTTCTGGATCGATCAGGCGAAAACCCCGGTCGGTCGCAAAGGTCAGTTGCATGAGTATCCGCAGCGTGACCTGCCGTTTTTCGAGGACCTTGGTCAGCAGGCAAAGACCCACGATCTGACGGCGTTCATCATCGGCCCTGACTGCCTTGAGCAGCGTGACAAGCTGCTCAAGGCGCTGGAGGCGGGCAGCGGTGAGCTGGTGCACCCGTGGCTCGGCCGCCTGCAAGTCAAGGTCGGCGAATGCGACATGACCCACACCCGCCAGGACGGCGGGTTGGTGACTTTCGCGTTGAAGTTTTACCCCGATAAACCGCTGCCTTTTCCGACCGCCACCGTCAGCACCCAGAAAGTGCTGCTGGCCAAAGCCGACACACTGTTGGGTTCGGCAGTGGCGCGTTTCGAACAGGCCATGACTCTGATCAAGGCTGCGCGGATCGGCATCGCGAATCTGCGCAACAGCCTCACCGGGGTGTACGAGGTGATCAAGGAACAGCTCAAACCGCTGATCGAGCAATACCGGCAGATCACCGAACTGGTCAAAGCGGTCAAGGAATTGCCCAAGGAAGTGGCGACCGAGTTCAAGGGCTTGCTTGGTGATATCAAAGAACTCAAGGCATTCGCGAAGGAAGGCTACCGTGGCGTGATTGCCGACGTGTCCCAACAACTCGAAGCCATCCGCAAGGCTGATGCGCCGAAGATCACCACCGGCAAGGACACCAACGCGGCGGCGCAAGCCATGGCCGATCTGGTGCAGGACACCCTGCTGGTGAAAGTGGCGCAATGGGTGGCGTCGATGCCGATAGCGACCCCTGCGGTGAAATTGTCATCGACACCGTCGGTGGCTCAGCAGGCGGATCAACCGGTGACCCGTCAGGAAGTACCGGTGACCGATGAGATGAAAGCGCTGCAGAAGGCAATCGGGGCGGCCATTGATCCGATGCTGGACAAGGCCGACCCCAAGCATCACCAGGCAATCAATGATGTGAAGGAAGCGCTGATCGCGCATCTCAAGGCTGTGGCGTCATCCGGTGTGCGACAGATCAGTAAATCGTTCCAGGAAAGCCTGCCGGCGCTGGTCGTGGCCTACAAGCAATTTGCCGATGCTACCCGGGTGACTCAAGTGACTCAGAGCAATGCGATGAACCATCCGGGCTTTTCACCTAACGACGTGAACGTGTCCAGGGAGTAAGCCATGAGCGAGATGGATAACCGCGTCACGCTGACGGTCAATAACATGGAATACGGCGGCTGGAAAAGCGTGGAAATCAGCGCTGATCTGGAGCGCCAGTTCCGCACTTTCAAACTCGACATCACCTGGCAATGGCCAGGGCAGACGGTGGATCAGCGGATCAAACCGGGCGACCCGTGCGAAGTGAGAATCGGCCAGGATCTGGTGCTCACCGGTTACGTGTTCAAGGCACCGATTCGTTATGACGGCCGGCAGATCAGCCTGAGTATCGAGGGCAGTTCCAAGACTCAGGACCTGGTCGATTGCGCCGCCACCAACCGGCCCAATCAATGGCAGGAGCAACCGCTACTGAGCATCGTGCAGGCACTGGCGATGGAGTATTCGCTGATGGTCGTCAACGAAATCCCCGAGACCGCACGGTTGACCAAACACACGATCGTGCCGGGAGAAACAGTCTTTCAGTCGATCGACCGTTTGCTCTCGTTGTTGCGGGTGTTTTCCACCGATGACGAGCAGGGCCGGTTGGTGTTGGCCAAGCCTGGCAGTGGCGGGCGCGCTAGCGATGCGCTGGAGTTGGGCAAGAATATTTTGTCGGCCAATGCAGCGATGGATCAAAGCCAGGTGTTCTCCGAATACCGAGTGATCGGCCAGCAGAAAGGCTCGGACAACAAGAGCGGGGCGGCGGTCAGCGAAGTTGAATCCACGGCGGCCGACCTGACCTTCAAGCGGCGGCGTACCACGATTATTAACGAGGGCACGGCGCTGACTTTCGAGCTGGCCCAGCAACGGGCCCAATGGGAGAGCGCCACCCGCATGGGCCGCGCGCAGTCCACCACTTATCAAGTGCAGGGATGGCGCCAGTCCAACGGTGATCTGTGGCGTCATAACACGCTGGTGAAGGTCAAGGATCCGGTGCTCGATTTCGATGGCGACATGCTGATCTCCAAAGTGACGTATTCGCTGTCGGCGCAGGGCTCGGTGACGACCCTGCAAGTGGCGCCGCCGCATACTTTCGATCCCGATCCAATCCCCCCGAAAAAAACCTGAGCCTGACACCCGCCCCCACGTTTGTCCGTGTCGGGGCTGCTCTTTGAGGACAATTCATGAGCCTACTGACACGCCTGCTGGCGCGCGGCACTGTCGTGCTCGCCCATTCGGCATCCAAGCTGCAATCGCTGCAAATGCGCCTCACCGCTGGCGAAGTGAACGATGACATGGAGCACTTCGAACCTTACGGCTTTACCAGTAACCCACTGGCCGGCGCTGAAGGTGTTGTCACGTTTATCGGCGGTGACCGTTCACACGCCATCGCCCTGGTGATCGCCGACCGCCGTTATCGCCTGCAATCGCTGGCCTCCGGTGAAGTGGCGATCTACACCGACGAAGGCGACAAGATTCACTTCAAGCGTGGCCGGATCATCGATATCGAAACCGCCACCCTGAACATCCGCGCCACGACCGCTGTGAATTTCGATACGCCGGTGATCAACCAGACCGGCAAGATCGTTTCCAGCGGCGACCAACTGGCTGGCGGCATCAGCCAGATCAAACATGTGCACGTCGGTGTACAGGCCGGCAACGGCCAGACCGGTGCACCGGCAGGAGGCCAATGATGTTGATCAGCCAGAACCTCCACGCCGCGCTGACCCGCGCCGTGCTTATCAGCCTGTTCACCTGGCGCCGTGCCGCCGATGACGACGCCCTCGACGACGACGAACGTTACGGCTGGTGGGGCGACACATTTCCCACCGTCGCCGACGACCGCATCGGTTCGCGATTGTGGCTGTTGCGCCGGGTCAAGCTGACCCGCCAGACCCAGATGGACGCCGAATTCTATGCCCGCGAAGCCCTGCAATGGCTGATCGACGACGGCCATTGCAGCGCCATCGACATCATCAGCGAACGCCTCGACGCCCAGCGCCTGAACCTGCGCACGGTCCTGACCCTGGCCGACGGCGAACGTCTGGACATCAACCCCGATAACAGTTGGCAGGTGATCTATGCCGTTTGAAACCCCTTCGCTGCCGGTGCTGATCAAGCGCACCCAAAGCGACCTGGCCGGCGATTCGCTGCGCCAGTCCGATGCGCAAGTGCTGGCCCGTGCCCTCGGCGGCGCCGCTTATGGCCTGTACGGTTACCTCGACTGGATTGCCGAGCAGATCCTGCCGGACAAGGCCGATGAATCGACCCTGGAACGCATCGCCGCATTGCGCCTGAATCAGCCGCGCAAACCTGCGCAAGTGGCCACCGGCAGTGTGAGTTTTACTGCGACGGCCGGTGCTGTTCTGGACGCCGACACACTGCTGCAATCAAGCGATGGTCGCACCTACAAAGTGACGACCGCGCGCACCACGGTGAATGGCAGCAACAGCACCACCATCGCCGCACTCGACGCCGGTAGCCTGGGCAATGCCGACGCGGGTCTGGCGCTGACACCGGTGCAACCGATTGCCGGCGTGGTCGGCAACAGTTTCGTGGTGCTGGCGCCGGGTCTCAGCGGCGGCGTGGCGCGGGAAAGTCTGGAATCGCTGCGCTCGCGGGTGATTCGCTCTTACCGCGTGATTCCCCATGGCGGCTCGGCCAGTGACTACGAGACGTGGGCGCTGGAAGTGCCGGGCGTGACGCGCGCATGGTGCCGGGGTGGTTTGCTCGGGCCGGGCACGGTAACGGTGTTCATCATGCGTGATGAAGATCCGCAACCGGTGCCCAACGACGAGCAACTGGCCGAGGTTCAGGACTACATCGAACCGCTGCGCCCGGTGACCGCCGAGGTCCATGTGCAGCGACCGATCCAGGTGCCGGTGGTCTATCGCTTCAAGAGCGTCAACCCGGACACCACCGCTGTGCGCGCCGCCGTCGAAGCGCAACTGCGCGACCTGCACAACCGTGAGGCCGATCTGGGTGTGCCGTTGCTGATCAGCCATATCCGCGAAGCCATCAGCAGTGCCGGCGGTGAATACGATCACACGTTGACCGCGCCGGCCGCTGATGTACCGGCCGGTCAAAGCGAATTGCTGACCTTCGGAGGTTGCGTATGGGGGGCATAAGAACCGCCGCGCAATATCAGGCGCAACTGCGCGCCCTGCTGCCGAGCGGCCCGGCATGGGACCCGGAGCATGTGCCGGAACTCGAAGAAGTGCTGCAAGGCGTCGCCGTCGAACTGGCCCGCCTCGACGCCCGCGCCGCCGACCTGCTCAACGAGATGGACCCGGCAGGCGTCAGCGAACTGGTGCCGGACTGGGAGCGGGTGATGGACCTGCCCGACCCGTGCCTGGGCGCCACGCCACTGTTCGACGACCGCCGCCTCGCCGTGCGCCGCCGCTTGCTCGCGGTCGGCAGCCAGGCCGTCGGCTACTACCTCGAAATCGCCAAAAGCCAGGGCTACCCCAACGCCAGCATCACCGAACACGAAGCCCCACGCATGGGCCGTGCGCGCTTCGGTGCCGCGCATTGGGGCACGTGGGAAGCGCAGTTCATGTGGACGCTCAACACCGGCGGACGGCTGTTGCTCGGCCGGCGATTCGGCGCGAGCTACTGGGGCGAGCGCTTCGGCGTCAACCCAGGCTCGGCACTGGAATGCCTGATCCACCGCAGCGCACCGGCGCATACCAAGGTGCACATTAATTATGACTAGGGAGGAATGAAGGGATGGATTATCCGAAAAGCATGCCCGGTGTCGGTTTGGTCAACAGTCGTTTTGTCGATGAAAATCCCGTCACCGGAACCCCCGGATCGCTGATTCCTGCGGAGTGGGGCAATGCCCTTACCGAAGAGGTGCTGGCAGTTATCAAAGCGGCGGGTATCGAACCGACCGAAGGCTTGAACACCCAACTGCTCGAGGCCATCCGTGGCAAAAAGCTGTTTGAAACGCCGCCACAATTCGATGTCAGTCAGAAAGTCGCGACGACGGAGTTTGTGCAGCGCGCACTCGGCAGTCTGGCGGGGCAGACCAATTACGTGGGTGATGTTTCGTTGACGGTCGCTGACGTCGGCAAACTCTCGATCTTCACCAGCCCAGGTACGGTGACCCTGCCGGAATGGTCAACTGTGCCTGCGGGAGGCTTGGTGTCGCTGGTCGCAGGTTCCGGTGGTTTGAACGTGAAAGTCAGGAGTGGCGAGAGTCTGGGCACCGCCAGCGCTGGTGCACCGGATAACACGTTGTCATTTGTCGGTGGCAGCTACGTTACTTTTCGCCGGCTTCTGCTCGGTGGTGGCTGGGGCCTGGATTCTGGTGATGGTGCGCTCAAGTACTCGCCAGCGTTTACCGCTTCCTTGAACACTGCAGGCGGTTATCAGCGTTTGCCCAGTGGCCTGATCCTGCAATGGGGAATGGCCACGGGCGGCGCACTCAGCGAAACCATTACCTATCCGATTGCCTTTCCCAAAAGCGTGCTCTTCCTGTCGGGCGGCGATATTTCGCCAGGATTCGCTGATCTGCGCTTCTCTCTGTTCAGACTCTCGCAAAGCCAGTTTCAGCGCTTCTCCAATGCTGACCCTGGCGGCTGGAACTGGTTCGCCATCGGCTTCTGAAATCAACGGTGAATGAAATGAAGTACATTGATTTTGATGCCCAGGGCGAACTGCTCGGGCGCTATGACTCGGCGATTCACACGCAGATGCCTGCCACTGCTGTAGAAATCTCCGATGAGCTGTTCCTGCGCACGATCGAGGAACGCGATGGCATCTGGAAGTGGACCGACGGCAAGGTCACCAAACATGCATTGCCCAACGCATCGCTGCTGGTTGAAAGCGAACAGCGAGCATCTGCCCTGGCTCGGCGTGACGAGCTGCTGGCTGAAGCCGATCAGCAGACCGTCGGTATGGCCGACGCCTACATTGCAGGATTGCTGGATGCCGAAGACATGCAGCGGTTCAAGGCGTATGCCTCCTACAAACTGGCGCTCAACAAGATCGACAGGCAGCCAGGTTATCCGCAGAACGTCGACTGGCCAGTGCTGCCGGCTTGATGCTCTTTCTGACATGAAGCCTGCAAAACAGCTTCGTAAACAGTCACCCAGAATAACGGGAGGTCCCCGCGTGGATTATCCAAACAGTGTGCCCAGCGCCGGATTGGTGAATGGGAAGTTCGTTGATGAAAACCTGATGACCGGAACGCCCGGATCGCTGATTCCGGCGGATTGGGGGAATGGGGTCACGCAGGAAATTCTCAACGTAATCAATGCCGGGGGGCTAACCCCCGACGAGAAAAAATACGATCAGTTGTTGCAGGCGATTCAATCGGTGACGGCCAAGGGCTGGAATCAGGATCTGGCGTTGCCGCTATCGGCTTTGCCTTTGCCAACCGTTGCCACGGCGGATGCCCGGTTAACCATCACGCCAGCCGCCGTATCGAGCAGTGGCGGGCGAGTGTCCGTACCGGCGGGCGTATACGTCAGCCTTGGTCAGGAAGTGGTGGCGGGTCAGTTGGGGCGTTCACGTACTTTCACTACCCAGGCCTGGAGCAGTGCAGATCTGCTGCCCAGCTCGAGCTACTTCTTGCGGGCGCAGGTGGTGGGTGGTGTGCTGAGTTTCTATACCCAGCGCGGTACGATTTACGACGTGATACCCGAGACGCTGAAAGGTGTGGCCAACGGCGCTGCCGGCGGCGGTTTTCAGAGTTCGGTGTTGGACATGTGTCTGGCCTGGGTCGTCACCGGCGCGCCAGGCTCCATGCCGACAGTGCGTGCGATTTACAACCGTGCACGCTTGACCTGGACTCAGACCGTCAACGGCACGGGTGCAGTGTTTCTGCCCCTAGACCCGCATGCGCGTGCTGCGCGGCTTGTGGTAGGCAATCCGACGCCGTCATCGACAGCCGTAACGAGCGTCGCGTTTCCGGCGACTGGATGGGCCGGGGGCAACTATAGCTATCTGTCACCGGTATCGACGGGTGTATCCAATAATGCGGGAGGCTGGAACCCGGCTACTGTGCAACCGTGCGTGATATTCACCAACAACATCGTCTACGACGTCACGGTCTCGACGCTGACCGCCAGTTTTGATCATGCCAATTTGCGCTCGCTCTGGCAGTCCTATCAGGCTGAGCACAATCTGGGGCAATCCAATGCTGACAGTGATGAATTGCTACTCAGCATGGGGATCAAGAGCCATCCGCTAACCGACTATACCGCCGGCATCGCGATCAATTTCGGGGACGCTGTGAACGTCCAATTGCAGTGGGAACTGATTCGATGATCGTCATTCAGGAACTCCATCAGATTGACGGCGAGTTGCGCCTTCCTCAACCCTCCGCTGCCCATGACTGGGACGGTGAGAAATGGGTATTGAACGACGATAAACAGGCTGCGCTGGACATGCAGGAAGCTGAACGCTTGTGTGCCAAAGTCGACGCCGCCGCTGACGGCGCCCGTACCGCTCTGGCTGGTGACCCGCTCAAAGCCATGGAGTACGCCCAGGCTGCCGCCGATGCTCAGGCCTATCAGGACGCCGGTTACCCGAAAAAGGAAGTGCCGCTGTCGGTCGCTGCGTGGGTTGCCAAAGGACGCAGCGCCAAACAGGCCGCCGAGCAGATTTTGAGCAAGGCCTATCAACTGACCGACCATCTGCTGGCGCTGCGTACGCTGCGCCTGAAGGCCAAAGCGCAAATTCGCGCGCAGGCTGCCAAGGGCAACATGGATCTGGCGCGTAGCGCTGGTGATGAAGCTTTGATCGCCATTCGCGAATCGGCCAGCGGCCTTTCCAGCTAAGCCTAAAGCCTTCTTTCAGCGTCACCCAAGCCCACTTCGTTGTGGGCTTTTATTTTCTGAAAACAGAGCGTGAACAGGTAGGCGAAGATCGCTTTGCCGATGCCAGTCATTTGTGACTTCAAAGGAACGAATATTCTATGGATTATCCAAAAAGTGTCCCCAGCGCCGGGCTGGTGGATGGCAAGTTTGTTGATGAAGACCCGCTGAGCGGCAAACCGGGATCGTTGATTCCGGCGAGTTGGGGCAATGGCGTCACCCAGGAAATTCTGGGGGTTGTACAAGCAGGTGGGTTGACGCCGAGTGAAGTGTCCAACAGGCAATTGCTGGGTGCACTTCGCAGTACTCAGTTGTTCAAGACTGCCGCGCCTTTCGATGTCAGTCGTTCGGCGGCGACATGCGAATTTGTCCAGCGGGCGCTTGGCAATTATGCGGGGGCGCGCGACATCACGGTCACTACGCAACTGACTCTCGCTGATCTGGGCTGGTCGTTGGGTCTGGGCGGTAATTCGCCATACACCGTGACCTTGCCGAACATCGACACGGTTCCAATTGGCGCAGCCATCGCACTTCATTGCCGCAGCAACGCTCCCGTCACCATTACTCACCCTGGCGCAGCAAAAATAAGCCCGCAAGGGGCTTTATTGAATTCGATTGTGATCAACAGTGGCGAGAGCGCCACCCTCGTCAGGGAAAGTGGAGCCTGGGCTGTTCACGGGACGGCGAGCCTTAAATATGCCGCGCTGTTTTCCGGTTTGGTGGGTAATCCCGGATATCAGAAGCACGCCAGTGGAAACATTGATCAATGGGGACTCGGCACTACAGATGCCAACGGGGAAATTTGGGTCAACTTTCCTATTGCCTTCCCGAATACTTTTTTCTCGTGTGTCGCCAGCCATGTCGGCGGTGATGGCGCCATGGTGATTGTCGTCGGCGGCACCGCCACCAAACTAGGTGTTCGCTTGAAAGTGCGCAACGCGATCAATCAGGTCGCGGCTGGTTGGACCGTGTTTTATTTTGCCAAGGGATATTAAATGAATACATTCAACGTTTTGTTCAGCGCCAGTACCCGAGGGGTATATGTACCGGGTATCAACTCATCGGACATTCCGGACGACGTCATTGAAATTCCTCAGGCCTATTGGATCTCGCTGCTCCAGCAATTGGCGGTCACTTCCAAAGTCATTGGCGTGCATGTGGAAACCGGTTATCCGGTCGCGATCGATCCGCCACCGCCTTCGGTAGAAAAGGCGGCAGAGGCAGAGCGCGATTGGCGTACCTCACAACTGGCGGCCACCGATGGCTTGGTCGTGCGCGATCGCGATGAATTGGAGGACGGCGGTGGCACCACGTTGACCACCGGTCAATATGCCGAACTGCAAACCTATCGGCGCGAGTTGCGCGACTGGCCGCAAGGCTCTTATTTCCCGTTGAGCGAGCATCGTCCAGTAGCGCCGCGGTGGTTGGTAACGGCACTGTGAGTCCACTTTATTCCACGAGGATGCGGGCGCGGAAAACTCCGGAAAGAAATGGCTGGCACGCGTGGGCCATCGGCCATGGTTCAATCGCAGGACATCCAGGGAGGATCAAGCATTATGCAAATAACTGAAAGCAACCTTATCGACATCATGCCCAACGCCCGCTCCCAAGCGGGCGTTTTTGTTTCTGCACTCAACAGCGCCGTGGCGCGCCGTCATATCGACTCGCCCAAACGCGTCGCGGCGTTCCTTGCGCAAGTCGGTCACGAGTCCGGGCAATTGCGCTATGTGCGCGAACTGGGCAACAACCAATACCTGAGCAAATACGACACCGGCACGCTCGCCCTGCGTCTGGGCAACACACCTGAGGCTGACGGCGACGGGCAAAAATACCGAGGACGCGGGTTGATTCAGATTACCGGCCGTTCGAATTACCGTCAGTGCAGCCTCGGCCTGTTCGGCGATGAACGTCTGTTGTCCCTGCCCGAACTGCTCGAACAGCCACAATGGGCCGTCGAGTCTGCGGCATGGTTCTGGGAACAGAACGGCTTGAACGAACTGGCCGATCGCGATCAGTTCAACACCATCACCCGGCGCATCAACGGCGGGTTGAACGGCCTGCAGGATCGCTTGGAAATCTGGGCGCGGGCGAGGGCGGTGCTATGCCAATCCCCTGGCGAGTGATTGGCATTGTGTTGCTGGCCGCTGCTGCTTTTGCCGCGGCCTGGCAGTTTCAAGACTGGCGTTACGGTCGGCAGTTGGCCGAGCAGGCTCGGTTAAACGCCGAAACGCTCAATCAACAGACCACGGCCGCCGCCACCGCACAACAGGCCGAACAGGATAAACGTCTGGCGCTGGAGCAACGCCTTGCGGCCAGTGAACAAACCCACTATCGAGCCATGAGCGATGCCCAACGTGATCAGGATCGCCTGCGCGATCGTCTTGCCACTGCTGATCTGCGCCTGTCAGTCCTTCTCGACACCGGCGACGTTGCCCAAGGCTGCCGGGTGCCAGCCACCGCCGGTACCGGCAGCGTGGATCATGCAACCGTACGCGCCCGACTTGACCCGGCGCATGCTCAACGAATTGTCGCCATCACCGACACCGGCGACCGCGGACTGATTGCCTTGCAGGCCTGTCAGGCCTATGTCAGAGCATTGGCGCCTGAACATTTTGAATGAGTCTGTGTATTGAAAGCGCAACCGGCTCGTGTACGGTGGTACGCATTCCACACGATCCGGAGAGCACCTTGAAAGAGATCACTCAATTGGCCGCCGAGCTGGGCCGACGTCTGCAAGTGCTCAATGCCCACGTCACCACGGCCGAATCCTGCACCGGCGGCGGCATCGCCGAAGCCATCACACGGATACCGGGCAGCTCGGCGTGGTTCGAGGCCGGCTATGTGACCTACTCCAATCGCCAGAAAACCCGGCAACTGAATGTGCCGGCCGAGTTGTTCGAAACGGTGGGAGCGGTCAGTCGTGAAGTGGTTGAGGCCATGGTGTGCGGCGCCCAGGACAAAAGCCTGGCGCGGTTCGCCGTGGCCGTCAGCGGTGTGGCCGGCCCCGACGGCGGTACACCGAACAAGCCTGTGGGCACGGTGTGGCTGGCGTGGGGCGTCGGCGACGCGGTTTGCAGCGAGGTTCAGCACTTTGCCGGTAACCGCGATGAAGTCCGCCGACAAACGGTGAAGGCCGCGCTAGAGGGGCTCCTGCGACTAGCGGCAAGAGAAATCGAAAATCAGGGGTAGGCGATCCACGAACGCTGTGGAATAATACTGGCTACTTATACAGGTGTTGGCCGTCAGGCCTTATTGATTACGTGAGGACTTTAATGGACGACAACAAGAAGAAAGCCTTGGCTGCGGCCCTGGGTCAGATCGAACGTCAATTCGGCAAGGGTGCCGTAATGCGTATGGGCGATCAGGACCGTCAGGCGATCCCATCCATCTCCACTGGCTCTCTGGGTCTGGACATTGCACTCGGCATTGGCGGCCTGCCAAAAGGCCGTATCGTTGAAATCTACGGTCCTGAATCTTCCGGTAAAACCACACTGACGCTGTCCGTGATCGCCCAGGCTCAAAAAGCCGGCGCGACCTGCGCATTCGTCGACGCCGAACACGCACTCGACCCTGAGTACGCCGGCAAACTGGGCGTCAATGTCGACGACCTGCTGGTTTCCCAGCCGGACACCGGCGAACAGGCCCTGGAAATCACCGACATGCTGGTGCGCTCCAACGCTGTTGACGTGATCATCGTCGACTCCGTGGCGGCATTGGTGCCTAAGGCTGAAATCGAAGGCGAAATGGGCGACATGCACGTCGGCCTGCAAGCCCGTTTGATGTCGCAGGCGCTGCGTAAAATCACCGGTAACATCAAGAACGCCAACTGCCTGGTCATCTTCATCAACCAGATCCGTATGAAGATCGGCGTGATGTTTGGTAGCCCGGAAACCACCACCGGTGGTAATGCGTTGAAGTTCTACGCATCGGTCCGTCTCGACATCCGCCGTACTGGTGCAGTGAAAGAAGGCGACGAAGTGGTGGGTAGCGAAACCCGCGTCAAGGTTGTGAAGAACAAGGTGGCTTCGCCGTTCCGTCAGGCCGAGTTCCAGATTCTTTACGGCAAGGGCATCTACCTCAATGGCGAGATGATCGACCTGGGTGTGCTGCACGGTTTCGTCGAGAAGTCCGGCGCCTGGTATGCCTATGAAGGCACCAAGATCGGTCAGGGCAAGGCCAACTCGGCCAAGTTCCTCGCGGACAATCCTGAAATCGCCACCAAGCTCGAGAAACAACTGCGTGACAAGCTGCTGGCCCCCGTAGCAGACGTCAAGGCTTCGCTGGCCAAGGACAAGGTTGACGATATGGCCGAGGCCGATGTCGACGTTTGAAGCCTTTGAATGACACTTGTACTCGATACCCTCGTCGCGGTGCGGCGAACCGCCATGGACCTGCTCGCACGTCGTGAGCACGGTCGAGTCGAGCTGACGCGTAAACTGCGTCAGCGCGGCGCTCCGGCGGAGATGATCGAAACAGCCCTGGACCGTTTGACGGAAGAAGGGCTGCTTTCGGAGTCTCGTTACCTTGAAAGCTTTGTTTCCTACCGCGCCCGTTCCGGTTATGGCCCTCTGCGAATCCGTGAGGAACTGAGCCAGCGCGGTTTGCAACGTGCCGATATCGAACTCGCCTTACGCGAAAGTGGTATCAGTTGGCAGGAACAACTTCGGGACACGTGGCAGCGAAAGTTCTCCGGGCATCTGCCGATTGATGCCAAAGAGCGGGCCAAACAAGGTCGGTTCCTGGCGTATCGGGGCTTCTCGATGGAGATGATCAACCGCTTGTTCAGCGGCAGAGGGATGGACGATTAAAACGGTTAAACAAAAACGGCCCGCTATGAAAATAGCGGGCCGTTTTTTTTTGCCTTCAAATTACCTTCGAAGGCTCTCGGTTGCGTTGCGCGGTTTGCGGTTTGGAATGGGCCCAGTTTTCCGGCAAGTTGATGTAGTCCACCAGCTCCCTTAAGCGTCCGTGATTGCGGGCATTGAAGGCGAATGCCAATCGCGTCAGGTGGCTGAACTGTGCCTCGTCGTGTTCCTCACCATTGAAAGTGTGTTGATGGAACTGGTCGCTCAAACACAAATCGGCAAAGGCTTCCTGCAGATGCGCCAGTGCCTGATCGCTGAGCTTGTGGTTCATGCGGATCACGAATTGGCGCTTGAGCCAGCGGCTGGAGTGGAAGTTGCTGTAAAACTGGTTGATTTCTTCTACTGCCTCCTCGACCGAGTAGACCAGCCGCATCAGTTTCATGTCGGTCGACAGGATGTAGTGGTTGTCCGCCAGTTGCTGGTGGATGAAATCCATCGCACCCTGCCAGAAGGTGCCCCCTGGTGCATCCAGCAGTATCACCGGTACCAGTGGGCTTTTACCGGTCTGAATCAGCGTCAGCACTTCCAGTGCTTCATCCAGCGTGCCGAAGCCGCCAGGGCACAGCACCAGTGCATCGGCTTCCTTGACGAAGAACAGCTTTCGGGTGAAGAAGAAGTGGAAGGGCAACAGATTGCCGGTGCCGCCCACGGTGGGATTGGCATGCTGCTCGAAGGGCAGGTTGATGTTGAAGCCCAGGCTGTGATCGCGACCTGCCCCCTCATGCGCGGCGGCCATGATGCCGCCACCTGCCCCGGTGATGACCATCATTTCCGAGCGCACCAGCGCTGCACCGAGTTCCCGGGCCATGGCGTACAGGGGATGCTCGACCGGCGTGCGCGCCGAGCCGAAGACGGTGACTTTGCGTCGGCCCTTGAATTGCTCCAGCACCCGAAACGCCTCCTCCAGCTCGCGCAGGGCTTGCAGGGTGATCTTGGCATTCCATCGATTGTGATCTTCCTGAGCCATACGCAGCACGGTCAGGATCATGTCGCGATAGATAGGGATATTGGGGCTATTGGGTGAAACGCGGTTGAGTTGTTCTTCGACCTTGATGACGAGGTCAGGGCCGCTTTCCTGAAAATGACGGCTTAAGAGGTCATTCGGTTGGTAAGGCATTCAACGTCTCCTTCTGCACAGAGCTTGTGGCCCTGACGAGCGGCGTCAGTGCCGCGCTGCAAAAACACACAGTCGGCAGTTCCTTTTCTGCCGTTAACAAGTGATCGGGAATACTCTGAATCTAGACCCTTGTGCGCGATTGCGCCGACTCGATCATTGCGCCGCACGTCCAGACTGGCAATCGCTGATTGATTTTTACGCGATGACAGCACCGCTCGTCCGAACGTGCGCCGAGCGGCAAACCCTCTGATTAACTGATTTACAGGCACCGTACGACAACGTTGCGTCAACGACAGTACGCAAGGTGCGCGCTATTGAAGGATTTGCGGTTGGCAAGGAGGCGGGACATATGCCCAGAGTGATTCTGGAAATCGATACGCAGCTGTATCGGATGTTGAAAGCATCGGCCGAGACCCATCAAGTCAGTCTCGAAGATGAATGTTGCCGGCGGTTGGCGGGAGGAGAGCGCCGTTCACACTATTTACAGGCCTTGCTGGCTGAGCTACGCGCCGAGGATGAACAGCGGCGCGCCAATTCGCGATGATTACTTCTTTTTCGCCGGTGCGGCTTTCGGGCAATCCGATTCCTGGTAACTGGCGGAGCCGATCGCTTTGTTGGTTTTCACTTCGGTGAAGTCGTAACGCATGATCGCGCCCTTGGCCATCAGCTTGCGGTACGACGGGTTATTGCAAACCGAGGCGCCCAGCTGGAAATATACGGCTTTGGGATCAGCGCGCATTTTCTCGGCGTGGCTCTTTTGCACGCTCAGGTGGTTGATCAACTGCGTGCCTTCAACGGTGTAGCCCTGATCAAGAATGTCTTCATTGATGGCCCGTGGCGTACCGACGCTGCTTTGAGCGGCGACGTTGCGCAGCTCTCTGTTCAGATTCTGCTCACTCAAGGACGCCGCCTGAGCGGTGAAGGACGACGCCAGCACAATGGCAGCGGTGGGAACGATAAGGCGCAGCATGAAACTCTCCTGATTCGGTGACTGGTGGTTCGACCAGCCACGGGGCTGTGCGTTCAGTGGCGGCGAATTATAGGGGAGCCGGTCTGGACGGTACAGGCTTGTGCCCGCCGCTCTGGTAAACTGCCGGCCTTTATTGCCCTGCCGAGTGTTGTTCGTGTCGAGTTTTCCTGTCTGCCGGTCGTCCCCGCGATGAATCATGCCCCCAACGCTGTAGCCCGCCTGCGCGATGAGCGCGAGGACGCGGGCATCAAGCCGATTCAGGCGCGAGGTTTTCGCTCCGAGCGGTGCCGCGACTGCCGGGTGATCATCAGTCATTGCCTGTGCGCCTGGCGGCCAAGCGTCGAAACCCGTTCCGGTGTGTGTCTGATCATGACCGGCAAGGAAGTGTTCAAACCGAGCAACACCGGTTGGCTGATAGCTGATGTGGTCAGCGATAACCATGCGTTCATCTGGTCGCGCACCGAGCCGGACCCGCAGATGTTGGCGCTGCTCAACGATCCGCAATGGCAGCCGTATCTGGTGTTTCCCGGCGAATACGTCGAGCCATCGCGAGTGACCAATACCGTCGCGGCTGATGGCAGCAAGCGGCCGCTGTTCATTTTGCTCGACGCAACCTGGACCGAGGCGCGGAAAATCTTTCGCAAGAGTCCGTACTTCGATCGCCTGCCGATTCTCAGTCTGTTGCCCGACAAACTCTCGCGCTACCGCCTGCGCCGCTCAACCCGAAGCGAGCACCTGTGCACCGCCGAAGTGGCGGCGTTGTGCCTTGAGCTGGCCGGCGATACGGACGCCGCCTCGGCGCTGGACGCCTATTTCGATGTGTTCAGCCAGCATTACCTCGGTGCCAAACAGCAATTGGACGTGAACGAATCAACCCCGGCCCACGCCGAGCTGCAACCCTTTATACGAAAGCCGCAAGCAGCGTTGGCCCAATAGTGGCCCATACTGTACAGCGCGCTGGCCGTGCTGCTTGACCGCCCAGTCTTCGCTGGGCATGCTTGGCGCCGATTAGGGTGCGGCCAAGGTTTGAAACGCCGTGTTTGCAAGTGATTGGCGTTGAACGTGCCCCTGTGGATACCGCTACAAAGCGGCATCTTGAGTTGCTTTGGCCAGACCCGAATGCACCGGGCCGGCCATCAAAAACAGGATCATTTGAAAAATGGCCACATACGACATCCTGATTGCCGATGATCACCCCCTCTTTCGTAGCGCACTGCATCAAGCGATTACGCTGGGCCTTGGCCCGGATGTGCGCCTGGTGGAAGTGGCGAGCATCGCCGAACTGGAAACGCGTCTGACTGAAAAGTCTGACTGGGATCTGGTCCTGCTGGACCTGAACATGCCCGGCGCTTTCGGATTTTCCGGGTTGGTGATGTTGCGCGGCCAATACCCGCAGATTCCGGTGGTGATGGTTTCGGCGCAGGAAGAAGCATCTGTGATGGTTAAGTCCCGCGAGTTTGGCGCCAGTGGTTTTATTCCCAAGTCCAGTGGCCTGAGCGTGATTCAGGAGGCCGTGCGCAAAGTGCTCGATGGCGACGTGTTCTGGCCACCGCAAGCGTTCGAGGCGGTCAGCGTTTCGGCTGAGGCCAAGGCTGCCAGCGATGGCCTTGCCAGCCTGACGCCGCAGCAATTTCGCGTATTGACGATGGTCTGCGAAGGGTTGCTGAACAAGCAGATTGCCTACGAGCTGAGCGTGTCGGAAGCGACCATCAAGGCCCACGTCACGGCAATCTTTCGCAAGTTGAATGTGCGCACTCGCACGCAGGCTGCTTTGCTTCTGCAACAACTTGAGTCAATTGCGAGCCAATAATGACTGGCGTCTTCACGCTTTTTTGACTGTCGTTGATCTAGCTTTCCCACTCCTTTTTGGTTGGTTTCTACTTTATGTCACCTTTCAAGGGCCAGACTGGCCTGAAACGCATCCTCAACGCTTCCGGTTACTCGCTCGATGGCCTGCGCGCGGCCTTCACGGGCGAAGCGGCGTTCCGTCAATTGGTGCTGCTCAATGTGGTGCTGATTCCGTTGACGTTCTTCCTCAATGTCAGCCGGGTTGAGCGGGCGCTATTGATCGCTGTGTGCCTGTTGGCGCTGATCGTCGAGTTGCTGAATTCGGCAGTGGAAGCGGCCATCGACCGCATCTCGCTGGAATTGCACCCACTGTCCAAGAACGCCAAGGACATGGGCAGCGCGGCGCAATTCGTTGCGCTGAGCATGATCGCCCTGGTGTGGGCCGTGATTCTGCTTTAAGCGATGGTTGGCAAGACGATCTCGTCGCTGCGCTGCACCCCGGCGGTGAAAGCGCGGCACAGTTCGAGAAACTCGCGCATGGCCGACGTCTGGTATTTCTGTTTGTGCCAGATGAAGTAGAACTGTCGCGCCAGATCCAGATCTGGCGTTTCCACCGCCACCAGACTGCCGCGGCGGAAGGCATCGCGCAGCGCCAGTCGCGAGATGCAGCCAATCCCCAATCCTGATTCCACTGCACGTTTGATCGCTTCGGTGTGCTCCAGCTCCAGCCGGATGTTCAACGCACTGCGATGGTGACGCATGGCCTGATCGAAGGTCAGGCGCGTGCCGGAGCCTTGTTCACGCAGAATCCATGCCTCATGGGTCAACTCTTCCATGGTCGCGCTGCCGCGTTTGGCCAGCGGATGCTGCGGGGCGCAGAACACCACCAGCTCATCCTCGACCCAGCTCTGCACTTCGATGTCCGGGTGGTTGCAATCACCTTCGATTAGACCCAGATCAATTTCGTAGTGGGCCACCTGGTGCACGATATTGGCTGTGTTCTGTACATGCAGCTTTACCTGGCTTTCCGGGTGGCGCTGCATGAAGCCGCCGATCAGCAGGGTCGCCAGATAATTGCCGATGGTCAGCGTCGCGCCGACGGAGAGCGAGCCGAAACCGGATTTGCCGTTGAGCAGGTCTTCGATTTCCTTGGCCTGATCGAGCAGCGCCACTGCTTGTGGCAACAGCTGTTTGCCGAGGGCATTGAGGCTCAACCGTTTGCCGGCGCGGTCGAACAGTTGGCAGCTGGATTGGCGCTCAAGCTCGGTAATAGAGGTGCTGGCCGCCGATTGCGAGAGGTTGAGCAGACCCGCAGCACGGGAAACGCTTTCCTGCTGGGCGACGGCGACGAAGACTTGCAGTTGACGGAGAGTAAATCGCATATCGATATAACCGATAACCCTTATCTTAATAATCCAGTTAACAGATATTGTCGGCGCTATTAGAATGCGATGCAATTGCGCACCATCGGCATTTATTCAGCCCAGAGCAAGCGCAGAGCCAATATCCAGGAGTCAAACGTACATGAGCAACATGAACCACGAGCGTGTCCTCAGTGTTCATCACTGGAACGATACCCTGTTCAGCTTCAAGTGCACCCGCGATCCGGGCCTGCGCTTTGAAAACGGGCAGTTCGTGATGATCGGCCTGCAACAGCCCAACGGCCGCCCGCTTATGCGCGCTTACTCGATCGCCAGCCCGAACTGGGAAGAGCATCTGGAATTTTTCAGTATCAAGGTGCCTGACGGCCCGCTGACCTCCCAGTTGCAGCATCTGAAGGAAGGCGACGAGATCATCATCAGCAAAAAGCCTACGGGCACGCTGGTGCTGGACGATTTGAAGCCAGGCAAACACCTTTACCTGCTCAGCACCGGTACCGGTCTGGCGCCGTTCATGAGCGTGATCCAGGATCCGGAAACCTACGAGCGTTTCGAAAAAGTCATCCTGTGCCACGGCGTGCGCTACGTGAACGAAGTCGCTTACCGCGAATTCATCACCGAGCACCTGCCGCAGAACGAATTCTTCGGTGAAGCGCTGCGCGACAAGCTGATTTACTACCCGACCGTCACTCGCGAGCCGTTCGAGAACGAAGGTCGTCTGACCGACCTGATGCGCAGCGGCAAACTGTTCAGCGACATCGGCCTGCCACCGATCAACCCGCAGGACGACCGCGCCATGTTGTGCGGTAGCCCAAGCATGCTCGACGAGACCAGCGAAGTACTCAACAGCTTCGGCCTGAGCGTGTCGCCGCGTATGCGCGAGCCGGGCGACTACCTGATCGAGCGTGCGTTCGTCGAGAAGTAAGCACCGTCAAAACCCGTGGGAGCGAGCTCCTGAAGAGGGCGGAACATTCAGCCGTTGTGTTGACTGACACGCCACCTTCGCGAGCAAGCCCGTTCCCACATTGGGTTTGTGGTGTGACAGTAAAAAACCCGCGTGCCTGAGAAGGTCACGCGGGTTTTTTCGTTTTCGGGGTTTATGCTTCGGCGGGGATGACCTCGAGGACGCAAATCTGCGCAGGCGTCGGGTAATGCCAGCGCACATCCAGATCCCAGAATTGCGCGCCGTATTCGCGTTCCGGCGCCGGGGTTTGATAGGCCGGGCGCGGATCCTGGGCCAGGCATTGCTCGATCAACTCGACCAGTGGCTCGGCAAGGCGTCGCGCGTGGGCATGCGCCTGTTGCAGCGCGCTGTCCGTCCACTGCACGTCGATCAGTTGCGGCGCGGCGCTGGCGATGCTGTTGGAGGCGCTGTTGATGATGTCGGCGTAAGGCACGTAGGGTTTGATGTCGAGGATCGGCGTGCCATCAAGCAAGTCGATGCCGGAGATGAACAGGCGATGAGCTTCAACCTTGTCCAGTTTCACCACGGATTGGCCGATGCCATTCGGGCGATGGGTGGCGCGGGTGGCGAACACGCCCATCGACTTGTTGCCGCCCAGGCGAGGCGGGCGGACCTTCAGGCGCGGTTTTTCTTCCAGCGCTTGATGGAAGAGGAACAGTAACCAGATGTGGCTGACGTGCTCCAGCCCCTGCACCGCGTCACCCTGATCGAACGGCGTCACCAGTTCCAGCACACCACGGGCGGCGGGGGCCAGTTGTGGCTGACGAGGGATGGCGAACTTCTCCTTGAAGCAGGAGCGCACGAAGCCGATGGGGGAGACGCTGTAAGTCATGGTTTAGAGTCAGAAGCGGGATCGGGCGGGCATGATACCCCGGCATGCCTCAAGACGGGTGCTGGCAGGGCTGGCCTCTTCGCGAGCAAGCTCCACACAGAGAACGCATTGCAAATGTGCAAGCGAGCCTGCTCGCGAAGGCCGCGCCGCCAATATCAGAGGTTGAACCCACCATCCAGCGGAATAATATTCCCCGTCATATAAGCGCCGGCGGTGCTCGCCAGACTGATAGCCAAGGCCGCCATCTCTTCCTCACGCCCCCAGCGCTTCATCGGAATCAGCGCCGTATCCTCGGCCAACGCCTGCTGATCATTGCCAATATGCTGGGTCATCTTGCTCGGAAACCGACCTGGTGCAATCACGTTGACGTTGATGTGCTGGCTCACCAGTTCGCGCGCGAGAATTCGCGACAGTTGATGCAAAGCCGCTTTACTCGGCCCATAGGCATACGCCTGCTCACCAAAAGAAGACATTCCGGCCACTGAGCCGATATTGATGATCCGCGCCGGATTGGCCGCCGACCCCGCTTTGCGCAGCAGTGGCAGAAACTGCTGGATACAGGTGAACACCGACGTCACGTTGAGCTGCATGACTTTCTCCCAGCCCTTGACCGGGTAACTCTCCAGCGGGGCGCCCCAGGTCGTGCCGGCATTGTTCACCAGAATATCCAGATGGGTGATCTGCTCGCCCAGTCGCGCGGCCAGTTCTTGGACGCCTTGTTCAATCGCCAGATTCGCCGCCACGCCATGGCAGATGCCCAGGGCGCTGAGTTCTTCGGCGGTTTGATGACAGGCTTCTGCATCCCGGGAGCAGACGTACACATGGGCGCCGGCCTCGACAAACGCCTTGGCGATCATTTTGCCGATACCACGGGTGCCGCCGGTCACCAGAGCGGTGCGGCCTTTCAGGGAAAAGTACGGGTGCATGGCAAGTCCTGAGGGCTAGGGATGAGTACACCCTAGTCGTCAACCGCGAAAAGCGGAGCCACTATTTTTGCAAGGAATGAACGGTCATGCGCAGCGGCGGCGATTGGATATCGCCGCCGCTGAAGAGCGATCAGGTGCGAACGCGTAGGGTCAGGCCCTTGAGGAAGTTGCGCAGCAACTGGTCGCCGCACGGGCGGTAGTTGGTGTGGCCGACCTTGCGGAACAGCGCGCTCAGCTCGGGCTTGGACACCGGGAACTCGGCAGCCTTGAGGATGGCATGCATGTCGTCTTCTTTCAGTTCGAAGGCCACGCGCAGCTTTTTCAGGATGATGTTGTTGGTCACCGGCACTTCGATCGGCTGCGGCGGACGGCTTTCGTCCTTGCCACGCTTGAAGATCACCAGGCCGTCGAGGAAGTGCGCGATGACTTCGTCCGGGCAGCGCACGAAACCTTCTTCGTCTTCTTCTTTCTTGTCGAGCCAGGTGATTACGTCAGCGAGGTCCACGTCCATGCCGCCGAGTTTGATGATTTCGACGACTTTTTTGTCGCTGATGTCGAGCATGTAGCGCACGCTGCGCAAAACGTCGTTATGAATCATGTGGGTAATCCTGATAAACGTTGTGGGCATCGCGCGGGCGCAATGCCGGAATGTGTGGCGGCAATCGAAGCTTTAGAACTTCTCTTTGCCGGACAAGTAGCGCCATTGACCGACCGGAACCTTGCCAATCGAGACGCCGCCGATGCGGATGCGACGGATGCCGACAACCTTGAGGCCAACCGCTTCGCAGAACTGGGCGATGATCCCCGGCTGCGGGTTTTTCATGGCGAAGCGCAGGCGGTTTTCGTTCTGCCAACTGGCCTTGACCGGCGGCAGTTCCTTGCCCTTGTGGGTGAGGCCGTGCTGCAAGCGGTTAAGGCCGTGAGCGACCATGTCACCTTCGACTTCAACGATGTATTCCTGCTCGATCTTGGCCGAGTCGGCAGTGAGCTTGCGCAGAATCTTCCAGTCCTGGGTGAACACCAGCAGGCCGCTGGCCTTGGCTTGCAGGTCGGTGCTGGCGGTCAGGCGCAGGAAATGGCCACGCAACGGGCGTTTGCTGAAACGGTGTTCTTGGCTGAGGGTTTCAGCACTCAGTGTCTGCATCGCGCTGTCCGCATCCATGCCCGCCGGCACGTTGAGCAGGATGGTCACCGGCTCCGGTGCGGTGGCTTTGGCGTCCTTGTCGAGTTCGACCTTCTGGTCGCCGACCTTGAATTGCGGCTCGTCGATCACTTCGCCGTCCACGGTGACCCAGCCGCCCTCAATGAACAGCTCGGCCTCGCGGCGGGAGCAACCCACCAGTTCGATGAGGCGTTTGGAGAGGCGAATCGGGTCAGTCATGACAGGGCCGTAACAAAAAAGGGGTGGGCATTGTACCTGTGTGGCGCCGGTTAAGCCCGGTTCCATTTACAGGCGGTTAATTGAGGGTGGGAGCGGGCTTGCTCATGAGTGCGCAGTATCTGTTGACGCCAAGGCTGCTGATCCACCGCTTTGGCGAGCAAGCCCGTTCCCACAGGTTGTTCTGTGTTGCATCAGCCGTGTTGCGAGCGCTGCGGGTTCTGCCGCAAGCGCATATGCAGCAAAGGATACGGCTGGCCCATGCCATCGACTTGCGAGCGGCCGATGACTTCAAAACCTTGCTTGAAGTAAAATCCCAGCGCCTGTGGGTTCTGTTCGTTAACGTCGAGTTCGTCGGCGTTCAAATGCTGCATGGCGTAATTCAGCAGTTTTTTGCCCAGACCCTGGCCGCGATGGTCGGGATCAATGAACAGCATTTCGATCTTGCCTGCCGCAACACCGGCGAAACCGGTGATGCGTTGCTCGCGATCCTTGGTGCAGATCAGCATCACCGCGTCGAGGTAGCGAGTCAGCACCAGATTGCGCAACAGTTCGATGTAGCTGTCCGGCAGAAAATCATGGGTCGCGCGGACCGAGGCCTCCCAGACCCGGGTCAGTTCCTGATAGTCGCTGAGTTTCGGTGTGTGGATGACCGAATGGTGACGCATGCCCGGTAGCCTCTTGTCAGGTGTGATGGGAGTCCTTCCCCCCACAAACGATAGACCTAAAAAAGCCCCGCATCTCGTAAAAAGAGCGGGGCTTTTCAATACGACACTATTGCCCTGTGGGAGCGGGCTTGTTCGCAAAAGCGGTGTATCCGTCACCGGATTTGTCGACTGATACGACGTACTCGCGAGCAAGCCCGCCCACAGGTACTGCGTGGTGCTTAGATCTGTTCAGCCCACAGATCGTATTCGTCAGCGTCAGTCACTTTGCACCAGACCTTGTCGCCCGGCTTGAGGTTGCTGCCGTTGTCGATGAACACGTTGCCGTCGATTTCCGGGGCGTCAAAGAAGCAGCGGCCGACGGCGCCTTGTTCGTCGACTTCGTCCACCAGCACTTCGATTTCACGGCCGATGCGCATTTGCAGGCGCGCCGAGCTGATCGCTTGCTGATGCGCCATGAAGCGCTCCCAACGATCTTGCTTGACGTCGTCAGGCACCACGTCCAGATCCAGATCGTTGGCCGGAGCGCCGTCAACCGGCGAGTACTGGAAGCAGCCGACGCGGTCGAGCTGCGCTTCGGTCAGCCAGTTCAGCAGGTACTGGAAGTCTTCTTCGGTTTCGCCCGGGAAGCCGACGATGAAGGTCGAACGGATGATCAGGTCCGGGCAGATTTCGCGCCAGTTCTTGATGCGTGCCAGGGTCTTGTCTTCGAAGGCCGGGCGTTTCATCGACTTCAGCACTTTCGGGCTGGCGTGCTGGAACGGGATGTCGAGGTACGGCAGGATCTTGCCGGCGGCCATCAACGGGATCAGCTCGTCAACGTGCGGGTATGGGTAAACGTAGTGCAGACGCACCCAGACCCCGAGGGTGCTCAGGGCCTCGCAGAGCTCGGTCATGCGGGTTTTTACCGGCGCGCCGTTCCAGAACCCGGTGCGGTATTTCACGTCGACGCCGTAGGCGCTGGTGTCTTGCGAGATCACCAGCAGCTCTTTGACGCCGGATTTGACCAGGCGCTGAGCCTCGTCCAGCACATCACCGACCGGACGGCTGACCAGTTTGCCGCGCATCGACGGGATGATGCAGAAGCTGCAACTGTGGTTGCAGCCTTCGGAAATTTTCAGATAGGCGTAGTGGCGCGGCGTCAGCTTGATGCCTTGCGGCGGCACCAGGTCGATCAGCGGGTTGTGATCCTGACGCGGCGGCACGACTTCGTGCACGGCATTGACCACTTGCTCGTACTGCTGCGGGCCGGTCACGGCCAGCACGCTTGGGTGTACGTCGCGGATGTTGCCTTCTTCCACGCCCATGCAGCCGGTGACGATGACCTTGCCGTTTTCCTTGATCGCCTCGCCGATCACTTCCAAAGACTCAGCCTTGGCCGAATCGATGAAACCGCAGGTGTTGACGACCACGACGTCGGCGTCCTGATAGGTGGACACTACGTCATAGCCTTCCATACGCAGCTGGGTCAGGATGCGCTCGGAGTCGACCAGTGCTTTCGGGCAACCCAGAGATACAAAGCCAACCTTTGGATTGGCCGGCGCAGGAGTGGTGGACATGTCTAACCTCGGTATTTTGTGACATCGATTGCCTGACGCAGGAATCGAGAGACGGGCGCTTGAATGGCGCCTCTGATCAAAAAGTGCGCAATTCTAGCGGCGTGCAACGCACTTGACCAGCTTTATGCCGGGAAATACGACGAGTGCTGCGCTATGCTTCGCGCCGTTGGGCCTTGCCAAATTTTTACAGTCAACAAATCATCTGTAACAGCAAGTAAAACAGCGCATGCTGCACCACACAACATAGTGTTTCATTCGAAGTAGCCGGTCTGGGAATCAGGAGTGTTGGATGGGGCAGGCAAGTAGTCAGGCGGCGGGCGCCGAGCATTCGACGGCAAAGCCGATCGGCATGCTGGTCGCGGCGGTCGGGGTGGTTTACGGCGACATCGGCACGAGCCCGTTGTACACCCTCAAAGAAGTGTTTTCCGGCGGTTACGGTGTGCCCGTCAATCACGACGGGGTGTTGGGCATTTTGTCGTTGATTTTCTGGTCGCTGATCTGGGTCGTGTCGATCAAATACATGATGTTCGTGCTGCGCGCCGACAACCAGGGGGAGGGCGGGATCATGGCGCTCACCGCACTGGCACGGCGAGCGGCGGGCGAGCGCAAGAAATTGCGTTCATTGCTGGTGGTTTGCGGGCTGATCGGTGCGGCGCTGTTTTACGGCGACAGCATGATCACGCCGGCGATTTCCGTGCTGTCGGCCATTGAAGGCGTCGGTCTGGCGTTTGAAGGCATCGACCATTGGGTGGTGCCGTTGTCGCTGGTGGTGCTGGTCGGGTTGTTCCTGATTCAGCGTCACGGCACGGCGCGGATCGGTATTCTCTTCGGGCCGATCATGGTCACCTGGTTTCTGGTGCTCGGCGCCCTTGGCGTGTACGGCATCAGCCACACGCCGGAGGTGCTGTATGCGCTGAATCCAGTGTGGGCGGTACGGTTTTTCATGGTGCATGCGGGCATGGGCGTGGCAATCCTCGGCGCGGTGGTGCTGGCGCTGACCGGTGCCGAAGCACTTTACGCCGACATGGGCCACTTTGGCCGCAAGCCGATTGCCCGTGCCTGGTTCCTGCTGGTGCTGCCGGCGTTGGTGCTCAACTACTTCGGTCAAGGCGCCTTGATGCTGGAAAACCCGGAAGCGGCGCGTAACCCGTTCTACCTGCTGGCACCAAGCTGGGCACTGATTCCGCTGGTGGGGCTGGCAACGCTGGCGACCGTGATCGCCTCGCAAGCGGTGATTTCCGGTGCATTCTCCCTGACCCGTCAGGCGATCCAGCTCGGTTACATCCCACGCATGTACATCCAGCACACCTCCAGCGACGAGCAGGGCCAGATTTACATCGGTGCCGTGAACTGGTCGCTGATGGTTGGCGTGGTCTTGCTGGTGCTGGGCTTTGAATCCTCCGGCGCACTGGCCTCGGCTTACGGTGTGGCGGTGACCGGCACCATGCTGATGACCACGATTCTGGTGTCGGCCGTCATGTTGCTGCTGTGGAAATGGCCACCGATCCTCGCGGTGCCGGTGCTGATCGGTTTCCTGCTGGTGGACGGCCTGTACTTTGCCGCCAACGTGCCGAAGATCGTGCAGGGCGGTGCGTTTCCGGTGATTGCCGGTATCGCCTTGTTCGTGTTGATGACCACCTGGAAGCGCGGTAAGCAGTTGCTGGTCGAGCGTCTCGACGAAGGCGCCTTGCCGCTGCCCATCTTCATCAGCAGCATTCGTGTGCAACCGCCGCATCGCGTCCAGGGCACCGCCGTGTTCCTCACCGCGCGCCCCGACGCCGTGCCTCACGCGCTGTTACACAACCTGCTGCACAACCAGGTGCTGCACGAGCAAGTGGTGTTGTTGACCGTGGTCTACGAAGACATCCCGCGGGTGCCGCCGCAACGGCGATTCGAAGTGGATGCCTACGGAGAAGGCTTCTTCCGGGTGATCCTGCACTTTGGCTTCACTGACGAGCCGGACGTGCCGCAAGCGCTGAAGTTGTGTCATCTGGACGAGTTGGATTTCAGCCCGATGCGCACCACTTACTTCCTCAGCCGTGAAACGGTGATTGCCTCGAAACTTGAGGGGATGGCGCGTTGGCGTGAAGCGCTGTTCGCGTTCATGTTGAAGAACGCCAACGGGAACTTGAGGTTCTTCAATTTGCCGCTGAACAGGGTGATTGAGTTGGGGACGCAGGTAGAGATGTAAGCCCACTGGAATGTAAAAAGCCCCCGCAACTGCAAAGTTACGGGGGCTTTTTGTTGGGTGCGCTTCAGATCACTCTTCAGCCACCTTGCCCGCAGCCTGACGCTTCTCGATCAAGTCCACCAAGCGCTTGGCCAGTGCCGGATAGTTCTCATCGAAGTGATGACCACCCGGCAGTTTCACTGCTTCGCCGACGGCTGTCTTGTCGGTGCAGCCGCTTTCATCGGCCTCTTCTTCACCGTAGATGCACACAACCTTGGCCGCTGGCAGCTTGGCCATTTCCGGGCCGGTGGCGGCTTCTTTGCCGGCGTTGCCGAGCCAGCCTTCGACTTCGATCTCGAAGCTGCCGGTGCGGGCGAAGGCCAGCAGGATGATGGCGTCGACGCGTTGCTGCTCGGTTTCAGGCAGGCGGTTGTAGATCGCCGGCAAGACATCGGCACCGAACGAGTAACCGGTGAGGATGAAGCGCTTGGTGCCCCATTTCTGCCGGTAGTGCTGCATCAGTTCGGTCAGGTCCAGCGCGCTTTGCTCCGGACTCTTGTGCTGCCAGTAGTAGCGCAGGGTGTCGATGCCGACCACCGGGTAGCCGATCTTGGCCATTTCGCCCGCTACGTCCCGGTCGAGGTCGCGCCAGCCGCCGTCACCCGACAGGAACAGGGTGACGGTGTCTTTGGCCTGGCCGGCCGGGACTTCAACCACCGGGATCGCCAGACCACCGTTGGCCTTGTCGCCGCCGACGAGGATTTTGCGCAGTTCGTTGTTCAGCACTTGCGGCAGGTTGATGTCGTAGTCGCTGATACTGGTTTCGGCGTTCGGTTGATCGCGCACGAAACCGGCGCTGGTGTCGTCCGGGTTGTCGTTCCATGCCACCAGCCAGTGGCCGTGGGCAGCGGATTTAGGCAGCAAGTGGGTGCAGCCGGGTTTTTCCAGCGCCAGGCCAACCGATACGGCTTGGGCCTTGTCGTCCTTCTGCTCGGACAACCAGCGCCACGCCAGCACCGCACCAGGGCCGATGCCGCTGACCAGGGTGGCCGGGCCGTCCAGTTCGCGCAGACCCGTCTGCAGGGCGCGGCTTTGCAGCAGGCAGTCCTGGGGCAGAACCACCTGAACGATCTGCGCCGAAGCGCTGCGGCTCAGGGTGGTCAGTTGCTTTTCACTGAGTTTCTGGTCGTCATTGACGGCCACCAGCACCTGAGCCTTGGGCTTGGTGCCGGGAATCACACGGGTCATGGCCGGGCCATCGACGGGCGTGAGTTGTTCGAGGGTCGGTTCCGGTGCCGGACGTTTGAGGTACCAGTAACCGCCGCCGGCAATCACGGCCAGCACAATCAGTGCGGCCAGGATGTACTTCAGGGAGCGTTGAATCATCAGCGTTTCACCAATCCAGTCAAGCCGCCCGCGATCAGGGCGGCAGTATCAGCCAGCGCCACCAGCGGATCCAGTCCGGCGGGCACGGCCATATAACGGGGTTCCCAGTCAGGCTGGAACTTGTCTTTGAAGCGGCGCAAGCCTTGGAAGTTGTACAGCTGCTCACCACGGCGGAAAACCATCGAGCCCAGACGCTGGGTCAGCGGTGCACCCCGTCGAGGTTGCAACCCCGACAACGGCACCATGCCCAGGCTGAAGCGCGCGTATCCGTGACTCTTATAATGTTGAATCAGGCCGACCATCATGAATTCCATGGTCAGCTTGGGAGCCTCCGGGTGCGCGCGCATCAGGTCGAGACTGGCCAAGTCATGGCTGTAGGTCTCGAGCAGGTTGGCGAACGCCACCGGACGACCTTCGAAGCGAATCACCGCAATGCGGAAATGCTTCAGGTAATCGTCGCTGAAACGGCCGAGGGAGAAACCTTTCTCGCGTACATTCTTGCCGGTCAGCCAGGCATCGGAAATAACCTTGAGCTCATCCATCGGCGCTTGCCCCGGCTCGTGGATTTCCAGCGACAGACCGTCGCGGGTGCCACGGTTCCAGGTGTAGCGCAGATCCTTCATCTCTTTGCCCTTGGCTTCCAGGTCAAAGCGATGCAGGTCGACCCGGGCTTCTTCGCCAAGCTTGATCGCGGTCAGGCCGATGTCCATGTAGTACGGCAGGTTTTCCGCGCGTACTTGATAGAACACGGGGCGAGCGTGATGGATGTCGCACAGGTCGCGGAACTGCCAGATCATCTCGGCGCGTTGCTGGCCGGGGCCGATAGGGTCGTACAACGCCACGAGGCTGCGGCCACGGCGGGCATACATCAGGAACGCTTCGTCGTTGGGGTGGAACAGCAACGCCTTGTCACCGGTCAGCGCGAGGCCGCCATCGGGTTGCGAGGACGCCATCAGAATCTTCGCCGCGCGATCGATTTCGTCCGGCGTCGGCAAATGAATCACCGGGCGCGCGGTGCGCAGCAGCCAGGTCAGTGCGATCACCAGCAACAGCACCGCCGCGCCGAGCAGCGAGCGCAGGCCGCGTGGTGCGTCGGCGTCGAGGGTGAACTGCCACCATAGTTGATGGCTGTACGGTACGTCTTGATAAGCGAACAACAGCAGCCAGGTCGAGGCGCCCAGCACGCAGAGGCTGGCCACCAGATACAGCGGCGAGAACGGCAGTTCGGTCAGGCGGCTTGGGCGATAGAACGAGCGACGGAACACACCCAGCAACGCGGCAGTGAGTGTCATCAGCGTGGCTTCTTCCCAGTCGAAGCCTTTGAGCAGCGAGAGCAGGGCACCGACAAGCAACAGAATGGTGGTCAGCATCCACGCGGCCGACAGGCGACGGCGCAGGCCCTGAGCCAGCATCAGACAGAGCACACCGATCAGGCTGGCGCCGAAGTGCGAAGCGTCGACCAAACGATGAGGGATCAGGAAACCGATGTGCTCCAGGCGCGTGTCGATCTCGGGTGTGGCACCGGAGAACAGCAGCACCACGCCGGACAGAAACACCAGCACCGCCAGAATCGGCGCCGCCAGACCGGACGCCGCGCGCATGGTCTGGGTCTGGGTCTGGAACAGGCGCTGGCCTTCATTGATCAACAGCAATACGCAGGCGACCAGCAGCGGCAGCACCACGTAGATCAGGCGATAGAGTAGCAACGCAGCGGCCAGTGGTGCGGCACCGAATTTGTCGGCAAACGCGGCCAGCAGGATCGCTTCGAATACGCCGACACCGCCTGGCACATGGCTGAGTACGCCAGCGGCCAGCGCCAGCAGGTACACCAGCAGGAACGCGCCAAACGGTGGGCTTTCGGGCAGTAACAGATACAGGACAGTCGCAGCAGCGGCGACGTCGAGAGCGGTGATGAGCAGTTGCAGGAAAGTCAGGCGTCGACCCGGCAGGCGCAAGGTGCGACGGCCGGCCTTGACCAGCAGGTTGTCACGATACGGTTGTTCCGGCAGGCGACGACGATAGATGCCGATCATCAGGATTGCGCCGAGCAGCAGCACAGTCGCAGCGATCGTACCCAGCAGTCCCTCGGACAAGCCCAGTGCCTGAGAGGCGGCGGGCAGATCGCTCAGGGTCGCCAGAGCCGCCAGCGGGGGCAGGGCGCAGCCGAGCGACAGGCTGGCGAACAAGGTCATGTGCGCGACTTCCGACGCCCCCAGGCCCAGTCGTGCATATAAACGATAGCGAACCGAACCGCCGGACAGCATCGACAGGCCGATGGCATTGCCAATCGCAAACGCGGTGAAACCGCCGAGCGCCAGTGTGCGCGGTGGCAATGTCACGCCGGCATAGCGACTGGCCGACCATTCGTAACCCAGCAGAATAATAAAGCCGACCACGGTCGCCCCGAATGCACCGAGCAAGGCGGGTGTGGGCACGGCAAGAATCGAGTCATGCAAGGCATCGAGATCGAGCTCGGCGAGCAAATGACGACAGGCAATCAGCGCAATGGTAAACAACAGCAACGTGACCGCCAGGCCAATCGGTTGCCGGTATTTGCTTAACCGATCCAGCAAGCGCAAACGCTCGGGTTTGATCGGGTGTTCCGCTGTGACGGTGTCTTGTGGATCAGACGAGTTGGCGCGCATCAATCACCTCTTGGATTGTGCGCGACAGGATGGAGGTATCCAGCCAAGTTACCAATCCCTGTAGAAAAAAATAATCACAAAATACTACGCCTCTCACCGGGTATCGACGAGGGCAGTCATGGATGGCAGACGTCTTGTTTGCGACACAAGCATAGTCGCAACTCGGTGGGCCTGATGATCCTGGACGATTCACTGCACTGTGACAGCTCATTGTTGCGAAAGGACTTTTTCCACAGATACAAAAAAGGCCACTCTTTCGAGTAGCCTTTTTTGATGTTTGGTTGCGGGAGCCGGATTTGAACCGACGACCTTCGGGTTATGAGCCCGACGAGCTACCAGACTGCTCCATCCCGCGTCTGTGTGGCGGCATTCTACAGGCGAACGGCGAGGTGTCAACCGCTAATTCCGTAAAGGGTCAAATAAGTGTGGAATCGCGCCAAACGGTCGCAGGTGGCGCGTTAAGTTTCGGAAACGAAACGAATTCCTGTTTGACGGTTGTCATGGCTGCGAGGGCTGAAACTGAAAAACACGCACGCACAAAAAAGGCCACTCTTTCGAGTAGCCTTTTTTGATGTTTGGTTGCGGGAGCCGGATTTGAACCGACGACCTTCGGGTTATGAGCCCGACGAGCTACCAGACTGCTCCATCCCGCGTCTGTGTGTCGGCATTCTACAGAGGATCGCTGGGCTGTCAACCTTCAATCCGGATAAAAAGTGTTGAGGTTCAATCGGTTAGCGTTTTATTGGGATGTTGGAACACGCTACAGGTCAGGTGGGACAAGGCTTTCGGCTCTATTGGTTGTCGATTTTCGATTGAGAAAATAAATTCATAGGGCTTTTCCTACAGATGGAAAAGAACATTCAGACCACTGGTGCTATATACAGTTGTCAGTGAGATACTGCCTATCCGGTTCGCCACGTTTCCTTTTCTGACATGACTCAGCGAAAAATCATCCACGTCGACTGTGACTGTTTCTACGCCGCCATCGAAATGCGCGATGACCCGCGCTTGGCCGGCAAACCGTTGGCGGTGGGCGGGTCGGCAGATCGGCGCGGGGTGATTGCCACCTGTAATTACGAGGCGCGTGCCTATGGTGTGCGCTCGGCCATGTCATCGGGGCATGCCCTGAAGCTGTGCCCGGACCTGACCATCGTCAAACCGCGCATGGACGCCTATCGAGAAGCTTCAAAGGAAATTCATACAATCTTTGCCGATTACACTGATCTGATCGAGCCACTGTCGCTGGATGAGGCCTACCTTGATGTGTCGGACAGTGCCCATTTCGGTGGCAGTGCCACGCGCATCGCCCAAGACATCCGCCGTCGCGTCTCCAACCAATTGCACATCACTGTTTCTGCAGGCGTGGCGCCGAACAAATTTCTGGCGAAGATCGCCAGTGACTGGAAGAAGCCCAATGGCTTGTTCGTGATTACGCCGGATCAGGTCGAAGATTTTGTCAGCGGCTTGCCGGTAAGCAAATTGCACGGTGTCGGCAAGGTCACCGCCGACAAGCTGGGCAAGTTCGGCATCGTCGACTGTATGCAATTGCGCGAGTGGGACAAGCTGGCGCTGGTGCGCGAGTTCGGCAGTTTTGGCGAGCGACTCTGGAGTCTTGCCCGTGGGATTGATGAGCGGCTGGTCCACAATGACAGTCGCCGTCAGTCGATCAGCGTGGAAAATACCTACGATGTTGACCTGCCGGATCTGCGCAGTTGCCTGGATAAGCTGCCAGAGCTTCTGGAAACCCTGAAAACCCGTATGGCGCGAATCGATAGCAGTTATCGCCCGGGCAAACCGTTCGTCAAAGTGAAATTCCACGACTTTACCCAGACCACGCTGGAGCAGGCCGGGGCAGGGCGGGATCTTGGCAGCTATCAGTTGATGCTCACGCAGGCGTTCAATCGGGGTGGCAAACCGGTACGTTTGCTGGGGGTTGGCGTGAGGCTTGAGGATTTGCGCGGCGGGTTTGAGCAGATGGAGTTGTTTGAGCGGTAGTTTTGCGGTGAATATCGTTCGGCCTTCGCGGCAAGACCGCTCCCACAGGGAATTTGTGCAAGACACAGATCCAATGTAGGGGCGGGCTTGCCCGCGATGCTTTCAGCTTTTAATTAGATCCTGGATCAGCCACCAGGCGTCCCGCATCCTTGGTCAAGGACTTGAGAAATTCAGCCTGCAACTCGGGATCGTTACGCGTCAGTTCGATCAGGCTTTGTTCCAGTTCGCTGGCTTCTTCTTCCAGGCCCAGTTCCGACAGACGTTTGACTCGGTGCACCCACTGGCTCACTTCGTCATCTTCAAGGTCGTCGTAAATCAGCCCGTGGGCTTCCAGCAGCTTGCCACGCAGGTGGCTGCTGATCACCAGGGATGAGTCAGAGTGCACGTCATCCTTGGCGTCTTCGACGCTGATCTGCAATTTGCCGACATGATTGAGGTCATTTTCGGCGAACGGACTGTCCAGCAGGTTGAGACGCAGCACGCCGTTGCGGTCGGTGGTCATGTCGAAAGTCTGTTTGCCAGCCTTGACTTGTACCGGGCGCTCGCTCCACGGCAGGCTCGAATACTCCGTGCGCTTGTCGCGTTGGACTTCATCGATGCCGGCCAGGTTCTGTTGCGCACGACCGTTGGACTGCACGTTCATGAACGGGTTGAGTCCGGCGAAGCCGTAGCTGAGCCAGTCCTTGGTCACGCTGTCCGGCAAGTTGCCGAGCGCGAATACGTTGACCACGTTCGCGCCGACGCCACCGACCACGGCCACCACACCCAGCGGGATCTCGTAGATTTCCCGCCAGGGCTGGTAAGGCGTGTAGCGATCGTAACGACGGGTGACGTCGAACTCGGTGACTTCGAACGTTTTCTGCTCGTTGATCTTCACGCGTCGCTGCGGCAGCTCAAGCACCTTAGGCTCACCGACATCGATCTGCAGGCTGTGATCGAGCAGCTTGCGCTCGACCCGCTCTTCGTGCTCGCTGCGCTGTGACATGTGATTGGCACAGCCGCTGACCAGCAGGGCACCGCACAGGGCGGTGCCACCGAGGCCTAAGGTGTTTCGCTTGAACATGACGTCTCTATCTGGTTTCAGCGGCGGATACGGGCCTGAAGGAAGGACAATACGTCAGCCACCGGCAGCGCTTGCGCCTCGCCTTCGGTACGGCTCTTGTATTCCAGGTTGCCTTCGGCGAGGCCGCGGTCGCTGACCACGATGCGGTGTGGAATGCCGATCAGTTCCATGTCCGCGAACTTGATGCCCGGGCTGGTTTTCTTGTCGCGATCGTCCAGCAGCACTTCGAAACCGGCCGCAGTCAGTTCCGCGTACAGCTTGTCGGTGGCTTCGCGAACCTGTTCGGTTTCATAACGCAGCGGCACCAGCGCGATCTGGAACGGCGCCAGGGTGTCGCTCCAGATGATGCCGTTTG
Organism: Pseudomonas sp. EA_65y_Pfl2_P78; assembly: GCF_963970495.1. Taxonomy (NCBI): domain Bacteria; kingdom Pseudomonadati; phylum Pseudomonadota; class Gammaproteobacteria; order Pseudomonadales; family Pseudomonadaceae; genus Pseudomonas; species Pseudomonas sp. EA_65y_Pfl2_P78. The sequence goes on from NZ_CAXAON010000002.1 coordinate 149,525, forward strand.
CATCGTTGTTCTGCTCGATGGCGGCAGCCACCACGCGGGACACGCCAATACCGTAGCAACCCATTTCCAGGGTCACTGGCTTGCCGTTTTCGCCCAGCACTTCGCACTTCATCGCTTTGCTGTACTTGTTGCCCAGCTGGAAGATGTGACCGACTTCGATGCCGCGCTTGATTTCCAGCGTGCCTTTGCCGTCCGGGCTTGGGTCACCCGCCACCACGTTGCGCAGGTCAGCCACGGTCGGAACCGGCAGGTCTCGCTCCCAGTTCACGCCGAAGTAGTGCTTGTCATCGATGTTCGCGCCGATACCGAAGTCGCTCATCAGCTCGACCGAGCGGTCGATGATGATTGGCAGCGGCAGGTTCAGTGGGCCGAGGGAACCGGCACCGGCGCCAATGGCGTCACGCAGTTCGGAGTCGGTCGCCATGACCAGCGGGCTGGCAACGCCGGGTTGCTGGGCGGCTTTGATCTCGTTGAGTTCGTGGTCGCCTCGGATCACCAGAGCGATCAGTTTGCCTTCTTCTTCGGCGCGCACGATCAGGGTCTTGATGGTCTTTTCAATCGGCAGATTGAATTTTTCCACCAGTGCAGCAATGGTCTTGGTGTCCGGAGTGTCCACCAGACGCAGCTCTTGAGTCGGTGCAGGGCGGGAAGTCTCTCGTGGCACCGCTTCGGCTTTCTCGATGTTCGCCGCATAGTCGGAGCCGTTGCTGAAGGCGATGTCGTCTTCGCCGGACTCGGCCAGTACGTGGAACTCGTGGGAACCGGCGCCGCCGATCGAGCCGTTGTCAGCCTCGACAGGGCGGAACTTCAGGCCCAGACGCGTGAACACGTTGCAGTACGCCTGATGCATGCGGTCATAAGTGACCTGCAGCGACGCCTGGTCGGTGTGGAACGAGTACGCGTCTTTCATGATGAATTCGCGGCCGCGCATCAAACCGAAGCGTGGGCGGATTTCGTCACGGAATTTGGTCTGGATCTGGTACAGGTTGATGGGCAGCTGTTTGTAGCTGCTCAACTCGTTGCGCATCAGATCGGTGATCACTTCCTCGTGGGTCGGGCCCGCGCAGAAGTCGCGACCGTGGCGGTCTTTGATGCGCAGCAACTCAGGGCCGTATTCTTCCCAGCGCCCCGATTCCTGCCACAGTTCGGCCGGTTGGGTGCTCGGCATCAACACTTCCAGAGAGCCGGCAGCGTTCATTTCTTCGCGAACGATGGCTTCAACCTTGCGCATAACCCGCAGGCCCATGGGCAGCCAGGTGTACAGGCCCGAGGCGAGTTTGCGGATCATGCCGGCGCGCAGCATCAGCTGATGGCTGATCACGACCGCATCGGAAGGCGTTTCTTTCTGTGTGGCGAGCAAAAATTGACTGGTGCGCATGGTTGGCCGTTGTCGGTTGCTATGACTGGAAATGACGGAGCAGTGTACCGGCGAGTTTTGCTGCCGTACAGAAGTGTGGTCAGTGCAGTGGGGTAACGGCGGGATTCCTCCCGCCGTTGGCGAAACGTCTTACGATTCTTCCGCAACCGGCGTCGGCACGGGCTCCGGCGTCGGTGTCGGGCCTTCGCGACGGCTTTCCTGGAACCAGTGCAGGGCGATCAGCACCAGTGTCGGTACGCCTAGCAATGCGGTGATGAGGAAGAAGTTGTGGTAACCGAACTTCTCCACCATGACCCCGGAATACCCACCAATGAGGCGCGGCAACAGGAGCATGATCGAGCTGAGCAGGGCGTATTGCGTTGCGGAGAATTTCAGGTTGGTCAGGCTCGACAGGTACGCAACAAACGCCGAAGTTGCAAGGCCCGAGCTGAAGTTGTCGAGGGAAATGGTCACCACCAGCATCTTAAGGTTCGGCCCCATGTCGGCCAGCATCAGGAACAGCAGGTTGGTGCCTGCCGAGGCCGCGCCACCGATAAACAGGATCGGCAGAATCCCGAAGCGTACGATCAGCAGGCCGCCCATGCCCGCACCCACGAGGGTCATGATCAGGCCGAAAATCTTGCTGACGCTGGCGATCTGATCCTTGGTGAAGCCCTGGTCGATGTAGAACACGTTGGCCATCACGCCCATGACCGTGTCGGACATCCGATAGGTAGCGATCAGCCCGAGCAACAACAGGGCTTGCCAGCGGTAGCGCAGGATGAAGTCGTTGACGGGCGTCAGCACGGGCGCAAGCCCACGGCGTCCCATGGCCGACAGGCACATCCAGGTGAGCAAGGTGTAGAGAATGGCGCGCAGGAAGGCGCGGTCTTCGAGCAGCAGGTCCAGCGGGCTGACGCCTTCAAACAGCACGCTGGCGAAATCGGTGTTGTACAACTGAGTGAACATCGCCGGCACGGACACCAACAAGATGATCAGTACCAATACCGACATCAATTGGTGCATGAAGGTGTAGCGGCCGGCCTGCAATTGGGTGCGCAGCGGCACTGGCGGTTCACGCATGAACAGGGTCGTGAGCAGGGCGGGAATCATCAGCGCGCCGAACAGCGCATACGTGCCAGCCCAGGCCGAATGTTTGTAGTTGAAACCGGTCGAGCCAAAGCCTTCGGCGAAAAACAATGCGCCAGCGGTCGCCAACAGGGCGGCGACACGATAGCCAGACATATAACTGGCGGCCAGTGCTGCCTGGCGGCTGTCGTCTGCGATTTCCAGGCGATAGGCATCCACCGCGATGTCTTGGGTGGCGGAAGCGAAGGCGACGACAACGGCGATGGCGATCAGCCAGGACAGATGCTTCTGCGGATCGCAGAAACCCATGCCGATCAGGCCCAGAATCACCAGCACCTGCGAGAGCACCAGCCACGAGCGGCGACGGCCAAGCTTGCCCAGCAAGGGCAGGCGCCATTGGTCGAGCAGCGGTGACCAGACCCATTTGAACGCATAGGCCAGGCCGATCAGGCTCGCGTAACCAATGGTTTCCCGGGCCACGCCGGCCTCACGCAGCCAGACGGAAAGCGTTGAAAACACCAGCATGTACGGCAGGCCGGCGGCGAAACCCAGCAGCAACAGCACGAGTGTCGAAGGACTGGCATAGGCGGCGAGCGCGGCGCGCCAGGTTTTACGGGGCATGGGCTGAAGTCTGCCTCAAGATTGCGAAAACAAAGCGCGCACTCTAACCGCTGTGCTCTACCGGACGCCAGCCATGGCGCTGAATATCCACACGATTGTTCAGGATGGTGATGCCTTCCATGCGCAAACGCGCACGTTGTTCATCGCCCGATGGGCTGCCTGCCGGCAGGCTGATCCGACCGCCGGCGCCCAATACGCGGTGCCAGGGCAGTTTGGTGTCGCCGGGCAATTGACTCAGGGTGCGCCCGACCCAGCGCGCGGCACGCCCCAGCCCGGCAAGGTCAGCCAATTGACCATAGCTGACGACCTTACCCTCGGGCACTTGGGCGAGGGTCGAGTAGAGCGCCGTGCGTCGGATTTGCGCTTCGCTCTCGTTTTCGTGAATCAGGTCTGTCACGTCCGCGGTTCCTGAATGTGTTCGTTCGATATTTTCAAGGGTAAATGCAGACCGTGCAGTTGAGAAATGAACTCAATAGAAATAGTCCGGTCAGTCCTTGTCAGGGTCTTATTCCTACGGATAATGCCGAACTTTTTCGCAAACTTGAGCCCTCGATTCGCTTATGTTTTCCAGAACCTTGCTGTGCCTTGCTGTTTTCAGTGCGTCCACGCCCCTGCTTGCCGACACCGTCTGGATGAAGAACGGCGACAAGTTGAGCGGTAAAATCACCCTGTTCGATGGCGGTAAGCTGTTGGTTCAGACCCAGTACGCTGGTGCGGTCTCGATCAACTGGAAAGAGGTCAAGACCCTGGAAAGTGACCAGGAGTTGCTGGTCAAGCAGGATGCCTATAACGGTGAGAAAGCCAAATCGCTGACCGCTGCCGGCGACGGAAAGGTCACGCTGGCCAACGGCGAAGCGCCGAAAACCGTGGAGCTGGCGAGCATTCAGCAAATTCTCAAGCCCAAGCCGGTGGTCGAGGATCTGGTGTGGAAGGGTAATGTCGACCTGGCACTCGATTATCAGCGCGCCGAAAAGGACACTGATGATTACGACATCGGCTTCAAGACCTCTGCGCGTCATGGGCGCTGGCGTCATACCGCTGAAGGCGAATACAACCGCGAAGTGCAGAATGACGTGACCACCACCGACAACTGGCGCGCCGAGTATGCACTCGACCGGTTCCTGACCGATCAGTGGTTCTGGCAGGGGCGCCTGAACTACAAACGCGATCACGTCGAGGAATTGTCACGTCAGCGAGTCGTAGGTACCGGCCCCGGCTACCAGTTCTGGGATGACGAATTGGGTGCGTTCTCGCTCGGCTCGCTGTTGAATCGCACTGACTATGAATACAGCGATGGCAGCAAGGACAACTTTTACTCCGTCGCGATGAAGTGGGACTACAACCGCTACCTGATTGGCAAGAAGGTCGAGTTCTTCACTAACGGTGAGGTCGGCAAGCCGTTGTCCGGTGTGGCGGACTACGCGCTGGATGCCGAAATGGGGCTGCGCTACAAGGTTACCGACTGGGCTTCGCTGAATCTCAAGGCTGAGCGCGACATCATCAGCGGTACCGATGATGCGGATTTGAGCAAGACACGTTACACCGCAGGCTTTGGCGTGGCCTGGTAAGGCAAAAGCAAAAGATCGCAGCCTGCGGCGGCGCCTACAAAGAATCAGCGTAGGAGTTGCTGCGGGCTGCGATCTTTTTTTGCGCCTGGAAAACAAGCGCCCACAAAAAAGCCCCGCTTTTAAGGGCGGGGCTCTTTTCTAAAGAAGCAACAAGTTAGATAACTTGTACTTCTTCAGCTTGCATGCCTTTCTGACCGCGGGTAGCGATGAAAGAAACCTGTTGGCCTTCTTTCAGGCTTTTGAAGCCGTCGGATTGGATAGCTTTGAAGTGAACGAACAGGTCGTCACCGGATTGTGGAGTGATGAAGCCGAAGCCTTTTTCATCGTTGAACCACTTAACGGTACCGGTTTGGCGATTAGACATGGTGTAACTCCTTGAACAAAGATAACTGCGACGCAGGAAGAACCCTGGCCGAGACTGAGTGCAAAGAGCAGGAAAAATTCTTGTAGATGGTTGGATCGAAATTCAACATATCGTGTAGAGATTCTCAGTGACACAAGCAGCACAGTGGCGCCACCTTAACCCTTTTTCCCGAACGTGCCAATGCTTCTTGCGAAGGTTTCTCTGTTTTAAGGATCAGCGGTGCGACAGTTCGTCTCCAGAACCCGTATTTTCAGCGTGTTCGGCGAGAATTGCAGCGCGCACTTTGAACCCGGCGGCGCGCCCGGTAAGATGCCGGACAGAATTTTTCCACCTCGCTATTCAGGACACCCGCCATGAGCATCAAATCGGACAAGTGGATTCGCCGCATGGCGCAGAAACACGGCATGATCGAACCGTTCGTCGAGCGCCAGATGCGCGGCAGCGACGACAGCCGGGTGATCTCCTACGGTGTGTCGAGCTACGGCTACGATGTGCGTTGCACCAGCCACTTCAAGGTGTTCACCAACATCAATTCGGCCATCGTCGACCCGAAAAACTTCGACGCTGGCAGCTTTGTCGATATCCACAGCGATGTCTGCATCATTCCACCGAACTCCTTCGCGCTGGCCTGCACGGTCGAATACTTCCGCATTCCACGCAACGTATTGACCATCTGCCTGGGTAAAAGCACCTACGCGCGCTGCGGCATCATCGTCAACGTCACGCCGCTTGAGCCGGAGTGGGAGGGCCACGTGACGCTGGAGTTTTCCAACACCACTAACCTGCCGGCGAAAATCTACGCCAACGAAGGCGTGGCGCAGATGCTGTTCCTTGAGTCCGACGAGGAATGTGAAGTGTCCTATAAGGATCGCGGCGGCAAGTATCAGGGCCAGCGTGGCGTCACTCTGCCGCGTACCTGATCGTCCATCCGGCGGATGTCGGGAATTCTTTGGCGGGCAGACACTCTATGGGGTGTACTGCCCGTTTTTGTTTCTGGCAAAACGGGCCTTCGCTGAGGAGTGTTCCATGAAGATCGATCCGCATATCACTGCCGAACTGGCAAGGCTTGAGCCCAATCAGGTTGGCGTTTTAGCCTGGTCCTTGTTGGCACACCCGACCCTGAGCATGGCGGGGGGAATTCCCGGTCAGCCCGATCCTGATACCCCCAACGAACAACCGACCGAGCCGGGTGAGCCGACGCGTCCCGACGAGCCGCCACCGGCGCCAGTTGCCTAACTCACATGCGATGGCCCCTCATTTGAAGTCCTCGAAGGCTTCAACTGACGGGCCATACTTCGTTATCACCGATGACAAATATCCTGCAGTTGTCATCTCGTTTGATCGCATAACCACCGGTGAACGCGCCGAACGCCGGCATCAAGCTGACGCGTTCGCCCACGCTGAAACACGCCAAACGCAAACTCTGCCGGCCCTTGCCATGCAGCCGATAAACCGGGTGCACATGACCGGCCAGCACATGTCTTTCGGGATGAGGAATCGGTTCATGCTGCAAGGCAAACGGCCCGAGCAGCATCGGTTCTGCAACCACTCTGATGTTAAGCGCCACTGGTGGATCGCCCGCACGTTTGTCGTGATTGCCACGGATCAGCGTCATCGGCAGATCCGCGTGGCGAGCTCGCCATTGCGCCAGCGCGTTCAATGTGCTGGGCGAATGAGAGCCCGGACCATGAAGGAAATCACCCAGAAAAATGAGTTGCCGACAGGGATGCTGGTTCAGCAGTCGATCGAGCATCGCGATATTGCTCGCCGTCGTGCCTTGCGGAACGGGCTGCCCGAGGCTGCGATAGGCGCCAGCCTTGCCAAAATGGACATCGGCGATGAGCAGCGCCTGTTGTGCCGGCCAATACAGGGCTTTTTCCGGCAATAGCCAGAGTTCTTCACCGGCCAGATGCACAGGGTAGAGCGTACTCATCAGCGTTTGCCCGTGTCGGCAGATTGCTCCAGGTCGCCGACCATCCGTCTGATACGGTCAGCGAGTTTTTCCGAACTCATGCGCTCGCGCATACGTTCCACCAAGAGGGGAAACCCCAGGGGCGTAGGGCGTTTGATCCGGTGCATGTCCAGTTTCATTCCTTGGAGGCGCTCCAGCGTCTGTTCCAGCCTGCGAATATCCAGTTCTTCACGCAGGACTTCTTCCCCGGCTTGCGCCAGCAGCAGATTGTCACGGTCATATTGTTTGAACACTTCGAAGAATAATCCGCTGGAGGCTTGCACCTGGCGGGTACTTTTCGGTGCGCCTGGAAAACCGGCGAACACCAGTCCGGCGATCCGGGCGATTTCCCGAAAGCGCCGCAAGGCCAGTTCTCCGGCGTTGAGACTGGCCAGAACGTCGGCTAACAGATGATCGCAAGTGAATAACGCCTCGTTCAGGTGTTCTGCCCAATCAACCGGCGTGGCGCTGAGCAATTCCAGCCCGTAGTCATTGACGGCAATCGAGAATGTCAGCGGCTGACGCTGACTGACGCGCCAGGCCAGCAGGCTTGCAAGCCCCAGATGCACTTGTCTTCCGGCGAACGGGTAGAGAAACAGGTGCCAGCCTTCACGGGATTTCAGCGCTTCGGTCAGCAGGTGGTGGGTCGTGGGCAAGCCAGAGGCGCGCGCCTGCGTTTCCAGCAGGGGGCGCAGTGCCTGCATTTCCGGACCGGCAAACTCACCTTGCGCGGCGGCGCTCAAGCGCGTCACCACCGCTTGCGCCAGTTCACTGGAAAGCGGCATGCGTCCGCCGTTCCAGCGTGGTACGGCGGCTTTTTTAGCGGCGCTGCGTTTGACGTAAGCGGTCATGTTTTCCACGCGCACCAGTTCCAGCAAACGTGCAGCGAACAGAAAACCATCACCCGGTTTAAGGCGGGCAATGAAGCCTTCTTCGACGCTGCCCAATGGCTTGCCTGCGCCGCCCTTGCTCCAGAACTTCAACTGCATGCTCGCGTCGCTGACGATGGTGCCGATGCTCATGCGGTGCCGCCGCGCCAGTCGCGCATCGGGCACGCGCCAGACACCATGCTCATCCGGTTCGACCCGGCGGTAATCCGGATAAGCCGTCAGAGACATGCCGCCATGGCGTACGAAAGCCAGCGCCCATGCCCAATCGACGGGTGTGAGGTCGCGATAAGCCCAAGCGCCACGGACTTCTTCGTACAACGCTTCGGGTATAAATCCGCCCCCCAGTGCCATGCTGACCACATGCTGCACCAGCACATCCAGCGGTTGATGCGGCGACCATCGTGGTTCAATTTGTCTTTGCTCCACGGCATCGCGAGCGGCGGCGGCCTCGATCAGTTCAAGGCTGTGCGTCGGCACCAGCGTTACTCGTGAAGTGCGCCCCGGTGCGTGGCCAGATCGCCCGGCGCGCTGCATCAGACGTGCCACGCCCTTGGCTGAGCCGATTTGCAGCACGCGCTCTACCGGCAGGAAGTCCACGCCCAGATCCAGGCTTGAGGTACACACCACGGCTTTGAGTTGCCCGTCCTTGAGCGCCTGCTCAACCCAGTCGCGGGTGTCGCGGGACAGCGAACTATGGTGCAAAGCGATCAACCCGGCCCAGTCCGGGCGCGCCTCAAGCAACGCCTGATACCAGATTTCCGACTGCGCCCGGGTGTTGGTGAACACCAGGCTGCTGGCGCAGGCGTCGAGTTCGGCGACCACTTGCGGCAGCATCTTCAGACCGAGATGCCCGACCCATGGAAAACGTTCGATGGTCGGGGGGAGGAGGGTGTCGACTGTCAGGGATTTTTCGCTCTGGCCCTGAATACTCACGCCACCGCCCTGTGGGATCAGCACCTGTTCGGCGTGGGATTGATTACCCAGCGTGGCGGAGACGCCCCAGACGATCAGGTCGGCTTGCCAGTGGCGCAGGCGGGCGAGGGCCAATTGCAATTGCACGCCGCGTTTGTTACCGAGTAGTTCGTGCCATTCGTCGACAACCAGCATACGCAGGGTTGAGAGCGCAGTTTGTGCGTCAGCGCGGGCGAGCATCAGCGTCAGGCTCTCAGGTGTGGTGATCAGCGTGGTGGGCAGGCGTCGACTCTGACGGGCCCGTTCGCTGCTGGCGGTGTCGCCTGTGCGCAGGCCGATGCTCCAGGGAATGTGTAAATCATCGACAGGCATTTGCAGGGCGCGCGCAGTGTCGGCGGCGAGGGCGCGCATTGGCGTGATCCACAGCACGGTCAGCGGTTCGGCCAGCGGTTTGCGTTTGCGCGATGTTTCGACGGTTGGCGCGGATCTGGCGAAACGATTGAGTGCCGCAAACCACACGGCATAGGTTTTACCGGCGCCGGTGCTGGCATGGAGCAAACCGGATTCGCCGTTTTTGACAGCGGCCCACACCTGTTTCTGGAACGCGAAGGGCTTCCAGTGTCGGGCGCTGAACCAGGTTTTTGCGAGGTCGGGGGATTTCGCCATGCGGGCTGCGCGCATTCTGGAGGGGTTATTCCAGTGACCGCGGTGCCCGCTAACAAGTTTAATTTCGTCAGTAGCTCAATACCCTTGTGGGGGCGAGCCTGCTCGCGAAGACGTCGCCACATTCAACATCATTGTTGACTGACCGATCGCTTTCGCGAGCAGGCTCGCTCCCGCAGGTTTTATGTGTGCAAATTATTTGAGGTTGCCGCTGAGGAATTGTTGGAGGCGCTCGCTTTTCGGATTGCCCAGCACGTCCTCAGGCGCGCCTTCCTCTTCGACCAGTCCTTGGTGCAAAAACAGGACCTGACTGGATACTTTGCGGGCGAAGCTCATTTCGTGGGTCACCATGATCATGGTCCGGCCTTCTTCAGCCAGCCCCTGAATCACCTTCAGTACCTCGCCCACCAGTTCCGGATCCAGCGCCGAGGTCGGTTCATCGAACAGCATGACTTCCGGCTCCATCGCCAGCGCGCGGGCAATCGCCACACGCTGTTGCTGGCCGCCCGACAGAAACGCCGGGTACTGATCCGCCACCCGCGCTGGCAGGCCGACCTTGTCCAGATAACGTCGGGCACGGTCTTCGGCTTCCTGTTTGCTGCAGCCCAGCACCCGGCGCGGGGCCATGGTGATGTTTTCCAGCACGGTCATGTGGCTCCACAGGTTGAAATGCTGGAACACCATCGCCAGGCGCGTGCGCAGGCGTTGCAGTTCATTGGCATCAGCCACATGCACGCCATGGTGGTCGGTGACCATGGCAATCGCTTGGTCGTCGAGACTCATCGCGACTTGATTGGGTTGTTCGAGAAAATTGATACAGCGCAAAAAGGTACTTTTGCCCGAGCCGCTGGCGCCGATCAGGCTGATCACGTCGCCAGTCCTGGCCTTGAGCGAAACGCCTTTGAGCACCTGATGGTCGCCATAGCTTTTGTGCAGGTTTTCAACGGTCAGTTTGTACATGGGACAGACATCCTCAAGGCGAAAGTAGGTAGCCGCTGCGATAGGCTTCAGCGCCCGCGACGTGGGCGATCACCATGCCGGCCGTGGCCATGCGCCGCAATGAGCGGGCGTACATCAAACCGGCAATGGTGCAATGAATGGGCGTGACCCGGTCGTTGATCGGGTCAATGATTTCGGCGATCTGCTGACCAGCCTCCAGGTATTGCCCCGCAGTGGCGCAATACACCAACAGGCCGCCGACTGGCGTGATCACCGGTTCCACCCCGGCCAGCGGCGTGGCGGGGAACGGCAGTGGCGGCTGCGGCTTGGTTTCGCCAACGATCGCATCGAACTGCACCAGATAATCGAGCAGCGCCTGGCAGTCGCGGCTGGCCATCGGGTGATTGACATCACCCTGGCCGCGCAACTCCACGGTCACCGAGAAACTGCCCAGCGGAATCTTGAAGTGTTCGCCGAAACGTTCTTTGAGTTGCCACCAGAGCAGGGTGAAGCATTCATCGAACGACTGACCGCCGGAATCGGTGGCCAACAGACTGGCCTGGGATTCGATGTAACGCGCCAGAGGCTCGACCTGCGGCCACGCTTCGGGCGTGGTGTAGAGGTGAACCACCGATTCGAAGTCGCAATGCAGGTCGAGCACCATGTCCGCATCGCAAGCCAGCCGTTGCAGGATCAGGCGTTGGGATTGCAGTTGCGTACTGGCGGTCTGGCGGGCGAGGGCGCTGCGCAGGCTGGCGCGGATCAGCTCGAGGTTGCGCTGCGGGTCGTCGCTCAGTCTGCCCTCGATGTCGTTGCCGATTTCTTCGCTCAGGTCGACGAACCAGCGGTTGAAGTTCTGCCCGCTCTCCAGCTCGTAGCGGCCCAGCGGCACGTCCATCAGCACTTGTTCGAGGCCAACCGGGTTGGCCACCGGCACCAGCACGATTTCGCTGCGCAGGCGCCCGGCGGCTTCGAGCTCCTTCAGGCGCTGCTTGAGGTGCCAGGCCACGAGCATCCCGGGCAGTTCGTCGGCGTGCAGCGAAGACTGGATGTAGACCTTGCCTTTGGCCTGCTCCGGGCCGAAGTGAAAACTGTGAATCTGTCGTGCGGTCCCCGGCAGCGGGGCCAGCAAGTCATGTATCTGGTGGCGCATTTGAGCTAAGTCCTAGTGGGTCGGCCCGAGGAAGGCCAGCCATCGGCGTTCGGCGAGGCGGAACAGGCCGACCAGCGCGAAAGTAATGGTCAGGTAGATCAGCGCGGCGATGCCGAACGACTGAAACGTCAGGAAGGTCGCCGAGTTGGCGTCCCGGGCCACTTTCAAAATGTCAGGGACGGTCGCGGTGAAGGCCACGGTGGTCGAGTGCAGCATCAGGATCACTTCGTTGCTGTAATAAGGCAACGAGCGGCGTAGCGCCGAGGGCATGATCACGTAGGCATACAGCTTCCACCCTGTCAGCCCGTAAGCTTTGGCCGCTTCGACTTCGCCGTGGTTCATGCTGCGAATCGCCCCGGCGAAAATCTCCGTGGTGTAGGCGCAAGTGTTCAGGGCAAAGGCCAGAATGGTGCAGTTCATCGCATCGCGAAAGAAGCTGTCGAGAATCGGCTGCGCGCGCACGGCGGCCAGGCTGTAGATGCCGGTGTAGCAAATCAGCAACTGGATATACAGCGGCGTACCCCGGAACAGGTAGGTGTAGAACTGCACGGGCCAGCGGATGTAGAAGTGCGTGGAGACCCGAGCGATCGACAGCGGAATGGATGCGAAGAATCCGATGAAGATCGAGGCGCTGAGCAGCCACATCGTCATCGCCAGCCCGGTGATGTTGTTGCCGTCGGTATAAAGGAAGGGTTTCCAGTATTGCTGTAGAAGTTCGATCATCGTACGGCCTCCCGGGAGCCGGCGGCATAACGGCGTTCGAGCCTGCGCAGGATGATGTTCGAGGCGCTGGTGATCAGCAGATAGATCAACGCGGCGAGTACCAGAAAGTAGAACAGTTGATAGGTGCTTTTGCCGGCGTCCTGCGCGGCTTTGACCAAATCGGCCAAGCCGATGATCGACACCAGCGCGGTGGCCTTGAGCATCACCATCCAGTTGTTGCCGATGCCGGGCAGGGCGAAGCGCATCATCTGCGGGAACACCACCAGGCGAAAACGCTGGCCGCGTTTGAGGCCATAGGCGGTGGCCGCTTCAACCTGGCCGCGTGGCACCGCGAGGATTGCGCCACGGAAGGTCTCAGTGAAATACGCGCCATAAATGAAGCCCAGGGTCAGGACCCCGGCGCTGAACGGGTCAATCTCGATGTAATCCCATTCCAGGTAGTCGGTGAGCAGGGTCAACCAGGTTTGCAGGCTGTAGAAAATCAGCAGCATCAGCACCAGGTCGGGCACCCCGCGAATGAGCGTGGTGTAGAGCTGGGCGGGCAGGCGCACCAGTTTGACTTTTGACAGCTTGGCACTGGCGCCGATCAGACCGAGCAGCACGGCCACCAGCAGCGACATCGCCGATAATTTGATGGTCATCCAGGTGCCTTCCATCAGCAAAGGACCGAAGCCCTTGAGGCTGAAGGCAGAGAGCCCCAGATTTTGTAAGAGGGTTTCAAACATAAATCAGCAACCTGAGCGGGTGGAAAAGGCGCCCATCGAGTGATGGGCGCCGGGGTGTTATTTGCCGCTGTACAGATTCAGATCGCCAAAGTGTTTCTTCTGGATGGTGGCGTAGGTGCCATCATCGTGTAACGCTTTGATACCTTTATCCAAAAGTGCCTTCAGCGCAGTGTTACCTTTCTTAATACCGACAGCAGTTTTGGCTGGCAGCAATTCGCTGTCCACTGGCTTGCTGACGTCATAATCGGCGCCCTGTGGCGACTTCAAAAAGCCCAGTTCGGCTTGCAGCATGTCCTGGATGCCAGCGTCGAGACGGCCGGACGTCAGGTCGGAATACACCTGATCCTGGTTTTGATAGGCCTGGGTTTTCACGCCTGCCTTGTCCAGAACGGCTTTGGCATAGGCTTCCTGAATGGTGCCTTGCTCGTAGCCCACGGTTTTGCCCTTCAGGGACGCCACGTCTGCTGTGACGCCAGAACCTTTCTTGAACACATAAGCGGTCGGACCGGAGAACAGTTCGCTGGAGAAGTCGATGACTTTTTCACGGGCCGGGGTCACGGTCATCGACGAGATCACACCGTCGAATTTATTGGCCTTGAGGCCCGGAATCATGCCGTCGAAGTCACTTTCGACCCACTTGCACTTGACCTTCAGTTCGGCGCAGATCGCGTTGCCCAGGTCGATGTCGAAGCCCACCAGGCTGCCGTCGGCCGCTTTCGACTCAAACGGTGCGTACGAAGGGTCAACGCCAAAGCGCAACTCTTTGTATTCCTTGGCCAGCGCGGAGCCGGCGGCCATGCACAACGCCAGTGCAGAAAGGGTCAGCAATGCTTTTTTCATTATTCAATCCCTAAGAACCAATATGAGCGCTTGTGGCGCAGAATTATTGTTACTGGAACGCGTACGACCCATTAAAAGTAGCAATTTCCGAACCACAGTCCCGAACAAGTGTTTTAAAAGGTTGGGGAAGGGAGAGGAGAGAGTGATTGGTGCACAGAAACGGGCACCGTAAATACCTTGCACCAAATCAGTTCAAATGGCGTCGACGCGCGGCGTGGTACTGATCCAGTCAGGCCAGCAGATCTTGCAGTGTTGCCAGACTGTCCGCTTCTTCTACGGTTTTGTCCTGGCGCCAGCGCAGCATCCTTGGGAACCGCACCGCAATCCCGCTTTTATGCCGTCGCGACAGGGCGATCCCTTCGAAACCCAGTTCAAATACCAGGCTCGGCTTGACGCTGCTGACCGGGCCGAATTTTTCCACGGTGGTCTTGCGTACGATGCTGTCGACTTCGCGCATTTCTGCGTCGGTCAGCCCGGAATAGGCCTTGGCGAACGGTACCAATGTACGTTGACTCGACTCCGGCGGCCCGTCCCACACGGCAAAGGTGTAATCGCTGTAGAGGCTGGCGCGCCGCCCGTGACCGCGCTGTGCGTAGATCAACACCGCATCGACACTGAACGGATCGACCTTCCATTTCCACCAAACGCCCATGTCCTTGGTGCGGCCGATGCCATACAAGCCGTCGCGTGCCTTGAGCATCATGCCCTCGACACCTAATCGGCGAGAGGCTTCGCGCTGGCGGGCGAGGTCAGACCAATCGGTGCCGGTCAACACCGGCGAGGCGAGCAACACCGGGCTGTTGCAGCGCGCAATGACCTCTTCCAATTGGGCGCGGCGCTTGGCTTGCGGCTGGTTGCGCCAGTCTTCGCCCTGCCATTCCAGCAGGTCGTAGGCAAGCACCACCACCGGCACCTCCTGGAGAATTTTCCGGTCAAGGTTTTTGCGGCCGATCCGCTGTTGCAGCAGGGCGAACGGTTGCACCGCTGGCGGCTCTGGCGATTGCGGATCGAAGGCGTCTTCAGTGCTCGGATGGGTGCTTTTCCACACCACGATTTCGCCATCGATCACTGTGCCATCGGGCAGGCCGTGTACCAGCGCATCAAGTTCGGGGAAGCGCTCAGTCACCAACTCTTCGCCCCGCGACCAGACCCACAAGCGGCTGTCACGCTTGATCACTTGCGCACGAATGCCGTCCCACTTCCATTCCACTTGCCAATGACTGGCAGGCCCGATCAGCCCTTCAAACGCTTCAACCGGTTGCGACAAAGCATGAGCAAGAAAAAACGGGTACGGCTGACCGCCGCGCTGGGCATGTTCATCGGCAGATTCTGGCGCGATCAATTTCAGATAGCTGGCGGCGTTCGGTCGGTTGGACTGATCGGTGTAACCGACCAGGCGTTGCGCTATGCGCTTGCTGTCCAGGCCGGCCATTGAGGCCAACGCCCGTGTCACCAATAATTTCGACACGCCGACGCGCAAACTGCCGGTGATCAACTTGATGCACAACATCAGGCTCGGTCGATCCAGTTGCGCCCACAGCGCCGGCAGTTGCTTGGACAGGTAGTCCGGGGTTTCACCGCGCAGCGGCAGCAATTTGTCCTCGATCCATTGCGCGAGGCCGGCATCGGAGTTGTGCGGATTTTCCGGAAGCACCAGCGAAATGGTTTCCGCCAGATCGCCTACCGATTGATAGCTTTCCTCGAACAGCCAGGGTTCCAGGCCGGACACCCCGACCGCACGTTCACGCAGGATGCGCACCGGGACCAGTTGCCGAGGGCGTCCGCCGCAGAGGAAGTACACCGCCCACGCCGCATCTTGCGGTGCTGCCTGGGCGAAGTAGGCTTGCATTGCCGCCAGTTTGGCGTTGCTCGACGTGGTCGCGTCGAGCTCGGCGTACAACTCGGCGAAGGCTTTCATGCAGACGTCTCGGCAATGGTCGGTTCGACGGTGATGTTTTCGTCTTCGTCATCGCCGTATTCGGTGTTGAAGCCTTGAGCATCCAGACCTTGTTCACGCAGATGGCGCACCAGGACGCCTATCGAGCCGTGGGTAACCATCACCCGTTCGGCGCCGGTCTGATTGATCGCCCAGAGCAGGCCGGGCCAATCGGCGTGATCGGACAGCACGAAACCGCGATCGACCCCGCGCCGTCGGCGGGGGCCGCGCAGACGCATCCAGCCGCTGGCGAAACCGTCGCTGAATTCACCGAAACGCCGCATCCAACTGCTGCCACCGGCCGAGGGCGGAGCAATGACCAAGGCCTGGCGCATGATCGGGTCGTTCTTTTTCAGGTCACCGGCATAGATCGTCGGCGGCAGGTACACGCCAGCGTCGCGGTAAACCCGGTTCAGCGGCTCCACAGCGCCGTGGCTGAGGATCGGGCCGAGTGTTTCATCGATGCCATGGAGAATCCGTTGGGCTTTGCCGAATGAGTAACAAAACAACACGCTGGCCTTGCCGGCGGCGATGTTGGCCGACCACCATTGATTGATCTCGCTTAACACCTGTGCCTGCGGCTGCCAGCGGTAGATCGGCAGGCCGAAGGTCGATTCGGTGATGAACGTGTGGCAGCGCACCGGTTCGAATGGCTGGCAGGTGCCGTCCGGCTCGATCTTGTAATCGCCCGACGCGATCCAGACTTCGCCGCCGTATTCCAGACGTATCTGAGCCGAGCCGAGTACGTGGCCAGCCGGATGAAAGCTCAATGTGACGCCGTGATGAGTCAGGCGCTGACCGTAAGCCAGGGTTTGCAAGTGGATGTCCTGGCCGAGGCGGGCGCGCAGGATGCCTTCGCTGGCGCTGCTGGCCAGGTAATGCTGGTTGCCGGTGCGGGCGTGATCGCCATGGGCATGGGTGATCACCGAGCGTTCGACCGGCCGCCACGGGTCGATGTAAAAATCCCCGGCGGGGCAGTACAAACCTTCAGGGCGGGCGATAACAAGATCCATGTCGTTACCAGAATGGAGGGCTTGTTAGCTATGAGGTTTGGGCGTGCTCAGAAGTTCTATGGATTTTTCAGTGCGTGGGGACAAAGCCAATGTGGGCTTGTTCGCGAGGGTGTCGTGTCAGTCGAGATATTTCGTAATGACACAGCGCTTTCGCGAGCAAGCCCGCCACAGAGGGACGGCGTTTTATTCACCCGGCGTAAGGGTCAAGCGCGTCTTGCCGTAAACCCGCTCAAAGTTCTGCGGTTGCATCGGCAAACCGATGTACTGGCCCTTGAGCCATGCATCAATCCCGTTGAGGTAATTCGGGCTGACCGGATTGCCCGACTGGCCCGTACCGTTTTGCCCCATCAGCGGTTCGGTCTGGCCGAAGTCGACGATAAACCGCATCGACGGCGCATGGGTCGTGTTGAAGTCCTGCCCCCAGTTAAACGCCGCCGTGTTCAACGTCGTGTGATCGCCGCCCGCCGCCAGCGGCCCACGAACGGTCTGGCCATCGGCATTCTTCCACGCGTAGCTGTGCAGTTTGCCCCACTGCCAGGCCTTGTGATCGCCACCCAACAGACTGTCGCCGGCGGTAATCGCTGCGGCCAGGCTGCGGGCGAGAATCAGCGCTTTATCCTCTTTCTGCGCCGTGCGAATGTCATCCCAGAACGGACTGTCCTCGCGTCCCAGCAGATGATCAGCCTGGGCTGTGTAGGATAAGTTGCCATTGGCAATAAACGCTTTCCACGCCGGGCTGGACTCGGGGCCGAGTTCGTCGAGGAAGATCTGTTTCATGCTTTCTTGCAGGAACAGTTCGTAGATCGCCGCGTCGGCGGACGTCGGGCTGAGCTTGCCGTCGAACGCCATCAACCGGCTAAAGGCTTCGCGGGCCTTGCCGCGTTCAATCGGCGGCAAAGCGTCGATGGCCTGTTTCAGCGATTGTTTCATGCCCGGTGCTTCGAATACCTTTTTCAGCTTGGCGGCGAACGTGGTGGTCTGGTCGTATTGCATGGCAATCACGCTGCGACTGTCGTGTTTGCCGCTGCCGGCCAGTTCGGCCAAGCGTTCGCCACGCTCCGGCGCGGCCCAGGAGTTGGACAACTGCATGCCGTAACCGTGGGGGATGACACGCTGGTTGGCGGTGCCGAGCCAGCCCTGTGCCGGATCCTGATCATAGGGATGTAGCATGGGGTCGGCGTAACCGTCCCAATCGTAACGGCCTTCCCAGCCCGGCGATGGCAGCAGGCCTTCGCCTTCACGACGGTTGGGGAAACGCCCGGTGACTTGCCAGCCGATGTTACTGGCGTCGGCGAACACCAGATTCAGGGCGATCGCGCGGATTTCCCGGCTCGCGTCCGAGGCGCGCTCAACATTCTGCGCACGGCTCAGGTCAAAAAACGCGTCCAGGGATTTGTCGTCGGTAAAACTCGGCGTCTGCAAGGCCAGGCCAAAACCGTTGCCTTGTGCCGCCGCCTGAGCGCTATTGAGCAGGGCACCGTGACGGGTTTCGTACACTGCTTCGCGAATCGGCCGCTGGCCTTTGACGAAGTAGGTTTCGTTGCGCACGCCCAGCGGCTGCCATTTGCCGTTGACCTCGTAGGTCAGGCTGCTGCCCTGGCGGCGGATCTTTTCCAGAAACAGGTCCTGGTTGTCGCCGAGCACGCTGCTCAGGCTCCACGCCACTTTGCCGTTGAAGCCCCCGAGGACCATCGGCAAACCGGCGACGGTGACGCCGGCGGCCTGATATTTCGGCGCGCGGATCTGTACAAAGGTCCACAACGACGGCGCGGCCAGCGGCCCATGGCTGTCGCTGGCCAGCAGGCTTTTGCCGCTGCGGCTGCGTTGCGGGGCCATTGCCCAGTTGTTCGAAGAGGTGGCGCCGAGCAAGTTCAGTGCCGATAGCTGCTGGCTGGTGTTACTCAGTTCGTTCAGGCCCGGTATTTGCCCGTTGAGCTTGAGCCCTTTGAGCTTGTCGGCTTCAGCCAGCGGCAGGTTCTCGTCTGGTGCGGAGGGGGTCAGCCAGGCAAGTTTGTCGGTGGTCATGGTTTGCGCCAGGACCAGCGACGAGATCTCTTGCGGCAGATTGGCCGACTGGCTGAAGTTCAGCAGTGCAAAAATCAGCGCCGAATCTTCCGGTTTCCAGTATTCAGGCTTGTAACCGCTGGAGGCGAGATCCCCCGGCAATTTGTCGGCGTAGCGGAACAGGTAGGCGTTGACGCCCCGGGCATAGACTTCGAAGAAACGCTTGAGCCGTGGCGACGAGGCTTTATACAACTCGCCGGCACTTTTCTTCAGGTTGACGGCGCGCATGTAGCGGTCGGCATCCAGCATCGAGGCGCCAGACATTTCCGCCAGACGGCCCTGAGCCAACAGACGCAGCGTGACCATTTGGTTGATGCGATCGCTGGCATGCACGTAGCCGAGGCTGAACAGCGCGTCATGGAAGCTGTTGCTTTCGATCAACGGCATGCCCATGGCATTGCGCCGCACCGAAACGTTCTGCGCCAGCCCCTTGAGCGGTTGCACGCCGGAGGTGGGTGGGAGGCTGTCCTGAGCGTTCCAGGTCTGGCAACCGGACAGGCCCAAAACACTGGCCACTGCTGCGGCAACGCCGAACCGGGGAAGAAAATGTGTAAGGGCTGGCGAGGCCATGGCAAAGCTCCTGCGGGGGGTAGCGTCAGTAAAGGCGCTACGTTAGTGAGCAGGAGGATGCCGCGCAAGCGGGGGCGGGGGTTATTTCCAGATTTATGGCGGACGGTAAACCCCGGCATCAGGTCGTCCCGTGTGCGTTCGATCGCTTGCTTTGAGGAAGGGGGGGATGCTCAAGTGCACATTATTCAATGAACCGCGTGAGAGAAATCGCCATGGAGCTTCAGGCCAACGCCGCACTGATCATCATCGACCAGCAAAAAGGCATCCTGCATCCGCGCTTGGGGCGGCGCAATAATCCTGACGCTGAAGCGCGAATCCTTGATTTGCTGGGCATTTGGCGTAGCAGTGGGCGACCGGTGATTCATGTGCAGCACTTGTCGCGCTCGCCGGAATCAGTGTTCTGGCCCGAGCAGTCCGGAGTGGAGTTTCAGGCAAGGTTTATGCCGCAGGACGGCGAGTGGCTGATTCAGAAACAGGTCCCGGATGCATTTTGTGGCACGGGGCTGGAGGCGCGGTTGCGTGAAGCGCGGATCGCACAGGTGATCATCGTTGGCGTGGCGACCAACAACTCGGTGGAATCCACCACGCGCACGGCGGGCAATCTGGGGTTCGAGGCGTGGGTCGCGGAGGATGCGTGTTTCACCTTCGACAAGGCCGATTATTTCGGTACGCCGCGTTCAGCCCAGGAGGTACACGCGATGTCGCTGGGGAATCTGGATGGGGAGTATGCGACGGTGGTCAGTTCAGGCCGGATTCTGGCTATCGCCTGAGAAACCTGTGGGAGCTGGCAAGCCCGCTCCCACAAGGATCGCGATGCAAACAAAAATGGCGACTGACGTTGATTAACCTGTAGGCGTGAGCCTGCTCGCGATGGCGACTTTCAGGCAAAGAAGATCTGCGCCCGAGGCATCAGGCGCCGTGGCACTTCTTGAATTTCTTGCCGTTGCCGCATGGGCAAGGGTCGTTGCGGCCGACGTCTTTCAGGGCATTGCGCACCGGTTCCTGGTGGGCGTGGCCGCAGTTCGGGCCGTGGACATGGCCATGGTCGTGATCGTGGTGATGGTCATGATCGTGGTTGCAGTCAGGGCCATGGACATGAGGTTGCTGAGTCATCGGTGTTGCTCCGGAATTAAATCGGCGGGGATTATCACGCCATTGCGCTCAAGGTGCACGTAGTGGGCGATGAATAAACCGGTTTCCATGTCGCCCTGCAGTCGGTAAGGAATCTGCTGGTTCGGCCTTTTCAGCATTTTCACCACCTCTTTGACCTGAGGCCACAGGTTGGTGCGAATCGGCACTTTGTAGAAAGCGCTGTGTTTGGCCCCGACAGTGATCCAGCGTTCATACGCACCCTCGGTCAGCAGCATGTCAGCCAAATGGATGCGGTATTCCAGGCCGCGCACGGTCAAGTCACTGCTGTTGGGGTTGTCGATGCGAAAGTGCAGGATGAATTTCTGCTCAAGTAACCTGGCGCGCACCACTTCGACTTTGACCAGATGCACGGTGGGGTCGACGCTGACATCACTGAACCACGAGGCGCAACCGCCCAGGTTCAGGATCAGCATCAGAGATAAAGCCTGAAATGTGCGCCGTTGACTGAGCATCGCGTAAAACTCCCTTTCGCCTCAGTCTAGTCGCCAGCGGATTTACGCGCCGAAATACCCCGCGCAGCACTTTTTAAACTTCTGCCCGCTGGCGCATGGGCAACTGTCATTACGGCCCAGCTTCAATTGCACAGTCGGGTCGATGAAGTACCAGCGCCCGGCGTTCTGTACAAACGAGGAGCGCTCGCGGTGACTGTGTTCGCCCTGGCTGTCATGCCAGCGTGCGGTGAAGGTGACGAAGGCATGTTCCGGCTGGCCGCCGAAGACTTCCGAGTTTTCGACGTCGAGGCCCAGCCAAGTGCTTTGTGCGCTCCAGGCGCTGATCGACTGACGATCAAGGCCCGATTGCTGGACGGGCAGGGTGGTCGCCACCAGATAGTCGATCAGCCCCAGCACATAGGCGCTGTAACGCGAGCGCATCAAGGCTTCGGCGCTCGGCGCCGGGAGGCCGGCGTGATAGTGACCGCAGCAGGCATCCAGCAGATTGCCGCTGCCGCAAGGGCAAATAGCTGTACTCATTGCATTACCACCAGTATTTCCCGAAGTTTTCCGGATTGGCCCAGAACCGTGAATTCAGCCAGTCGGGGACTTGTTTGTAGTCAAGCAGGTCGTAGGTGAACAGGGTCAACACTTGATCGTCACGCTGAAAGCGCTCACTGGCTTGCAGTGCCAGTGAGTAAAAATCAGTCTCCTGCCAGCCACTGGCCGACAGATCCGCCATTACCGCGATGCGGCTGGCGTTGAGGTTGCGAATCCCGCCCAGAAGATTCAGGCCGTCACGCTTGGGCAAATGTTCCAGGCAATCGACCACCAGTGCCAGGTCGAAGCGCTGTGCCGCCAGTTCGGCAGGCAAGGTGCCGGGTTCGGCGTGGGCGACGCAGCAGTCCGGGTGCGCTTGTTTGAAAGCGGCCAGCGCCGGAAACTCGCTGGCGCCGATCAGCAGCAAGCGCTCCGGAGCGTAGCGATCCAGCAAAGCGGCCAACGCCTGTTGCGGCGTGCGGGAAGAAATGGCGACGTTCATCGAGGCTCCTCAATCAGACCGCCAAGACTAGCCTGCCTGACGGCGGCGGCAAAGCGTGGTGTGCCGCCGGTTTGCGGCCAATGCGCCAAAGTCCTGTGAACTCGGTCGCAAACAGCCATGGCCTATTGCTGGCGGAGATTAAAACTCCGGTCTTTACTCCCTGAATCGGTTCTAAGCCGATCCCTCAGGAGAAAACCAGATGAGCATAGTTCGGACAGCGTTACCCTTGATTCTGTTAACCAGTGTGTTGACTGGTTGTGCAGGTTTGCAGAAAACCGACTGGCCGACCTGTGCGGCGGTCGGTGGCGTCGTCGGTGCCGGTCTTGGTGCCACCGAGAGTTCCTCGTGGGCAGGTGGTGGTGCACTGATCGTCGGAGGCATGGCGGCGGCCTATTGCTGGGTTCATGGTGATGGCGATGAGGACGGCGATGGTGTGCCGGACAGTCGCGACAAGTGCCCGGGCACGCCTAAAGGCGTACAGGTCGATGCTGACGGCTGCCCTCCACCTGCACCGATGCCTATGGTCGAAGAAGCTGTAGTGGTCAAGGAAGAAACCATCGTCATTCGCGATGTCCACTTCCAGTTCGACAAAGCCACGCTCACGGGCTCTGATAAACAAGTGCTCGACAAGGTCGCCACACGTCTGAAGCAGGAATCCTCTACAGCGCAACTGACTGTGACCGGTCACACCGACAGCGTGGGCAGCGATGCCTACAACCAGAAGTTGTCTGACCGTCGTGCGCACTCGGTGGTGGAATACCTCATCCAGCAAGGTGTGCCGCGTGCCAGCTTCGTTTCGGTGTCCGGTATGGGTGAGATGCAACCTGTCGCCGACAACAAAACCGCTGACGGCCGCGCGCAAAACCGCCGTACCGAAATCAAAATCGTCCGCTAGACCTCTCGCATCCTCGGCTTGTGCAGTCGCGGATGCGGGTCTTTACTCCTGTGTAACCGGTATGGGCCGGTGACACAGGAGCTTTCAAAATGACTGTTTTCTCAAGGTCCGTCTTGCCGGTACTGCTGCTGGGCAGCTTGCTTACCGGTTGCGCTACTCACAGCGATGGCACTGCCCCCCTCAATCAACGTACCTGGCCGATCTGCAGCCTTATTGGCGGGCTGGTCGGTGGAGGTCTAGGCGCCATCGAAAGTGGTGGCTGGGCCGGTGGCGGCGCAGCGCTGGGGATCCTGACCGGCGGATTGATCTGTTATGCCCAGGATGGCGATGAAGACGGCGATGGCGTGTTCGATCGCCGCGACCGTTGCCCTGATACACCGGCCAATACGCCGGTCGATCACCGGGGTTGCCCACTGCCGCAATATCCGGTGACTGAAAAAGTACCGGAGCCTGCGCCTCAGACTGAAGTCATCACCCTGAGCGATGCCGGCGATGTACTGTTCGATTTCGACAAGTCCGACCTGACCCCGGCGGCCAAATCCCAGCTTGATACGCTGATGGATAAACTGCGCAATGCTGATGTGGTGAGCATCAAGGTGATCGGTCATACCGACAGCAAAGGTTCGGATGCCTACAACCAGGCATTGTCGGAACGACGCGCCAGCAGTGTGGCGGCGTACCTGCTGAGTCAGGGCCTGGCCCCGAACAAACTCACAAGTGAGGGGCGCGGCGAGAGCGAGCCGGTGGCCGATAACGCCACCGACGAGGGCCGCGCGAAAAACCGTCGAGTGGAGTTGCACATCAATCGTTAGGATGGCGCTGAAGTGCGCCAGCTAGAGCTGTCGGGCGACGATCTTCGTCGACCCGGCAGCGATTTGGCGGCCAAGCGAGTTTTTTTCATTTAACCCTCTGGCTTATCCCCCGTAGAAGCCGTTACTGTGCGTGCAAAGAATAATTCGCAATACAGGGGAGCGTATGAAAGTGTTTTGGGGGCTGGGGCGGTTATTGACCCTGCTGTTCTGCTGCGTGGTGCTGGTCGATCAGCTCATGCCGTTCATACATCCGTTGCACCTGCTGGTCAATCTGGCCGGCAGTCTGCTGTTGCTGATCCATGTGCTTGAAGTGCTGCTGTGCAACCGCAGCCTCAAAGGGCGCCCGCACCCTTGGCGTGACCGTGGCCGCATCCTGCTGTTCGGCATCTTCCACCTGCAAACCATCCCGGCCCCGGCCGCTCCGGAGGCTTCTTCCCATGCGTAAACTCTGCCTGCTCGCTGCATTCATCAGCCCTTTGGCCTGTGCCCAAGTGGTCAGCGTCGAAGCCAACTCCCTGATGCGTCTGCCCAACACTGCCAACACCTTGCAGTTGGACAAGCTGGAAGTGGCCGATTACGGCACGTTGCTGATTCCACCGAATGTGACTGAGCTCAGCGTGGGTGAATTGCGCCTCGGTCATGATGCGCGTATCGCTATCGTCCCGGGTGAACAGGCTTTGGACATGAAAGTCGTTCGAGCCGAACTGAGTGATGGCAGCCAGATTACTGCGCGCGGTGCGCCGGGAACTTACGAAAAAGCTGCGCGTGCGGGGCGCAATCTGAATCTGCAATTCAAGGCACTGGATGCGCCGCAACTGGTGGTCGACGCTCGTGGCGGCCGCGGGACGCCAGGTTTTGTCGGTCTTGACGGTGGCAACGGTGAAGATCCGGGCTGCACCTGGGGTCAGGCCGGACACGGTGCCGACGGTAGCGATGGCAGCGACGGTCAGCCGGGCGCACCGGGTGGGTTGGTGCGTCTGCAAGTGCCGCGTGAATTCCCGGCCGAACAGATCAAGATCAACGTTGCAGGCGGTGCCGGTGGGCCAGCGGGCGTTGGCGGCAAGGCCGGCAAGGGTGGCAAGTCCAAGGGCTGTCTGGTGTATCGCGCCGATGGCGGCAAGAGTGGCAAGGCCGGGGCGGATGGCCAGGCTGGGCCGGTTGGGGCCGCTGGCTCGGTGACTGTTCAGCGCCTCTAAAGATCAACGCCAGTGTTGTGGCGAGGGGGCAAGCAGCCTCGCCACAACAGTGTCCAGCGCAAATGAAGGGTACCGATCAAAACATCGGTCGTGCCGCCGCAACGGCCACCAGCACCAGCCCGACCAGCAGATTAATCCCCACCACCCGGCGAATTCGCCCCAGCACCGCCGCACCTGCCGGCCAGTCCTTGGCCTCAACCGCTTTACGCAACTCTGGCAGCATCAAGCCCTGAATCCGGATGAATAGCGCCGTCATCACCACATACAACCCGATCATCACCTGCACATATTTCGGCGCGGTCTCAAACCCGACCTGCTGAAGATGCAACATGCCCACGCCGCTGATCGGCAACACGATCACGGCAACCCAGACCCAGCGAAAAAAACCTTGAAACACTTCCACCCACAGCGTCAGCCGATTTGGCCCGTCCAGAGCCTTCACTGCCGCAGGACGCAAGATCATCCAGGCGAAAAACATACCGCCGACCCACACCAGAGCGGACAGGACATGCAGCGGATAAACGAGGCTAAAAGGTGTCATTGGGGCACTCCGTTCTGCGCGGGATTAATTAGCGGGGTATGATAGCCGCCATCTGAAACCACTGAAAATTTATCCAGCGTTTTTTTGCGCCCGACAATCCATGATCAGCACTGAACTCAAAACCACGATCCAGGGCGCCTACTCGCGTTTTCTTGAAGCCAAGAGCCTCAAGCCGCGTTACGGCCAGCGCCTGATGATCGCTGAAATCGCCAAGGTTCTCGGGGATATCGACACCGACGACGAAGGCCGGCGCAGTGGCGACCCCGCGATTGTTGCGGTGGAAGCCGGCACCGGTACCGGCAAAACCGTGGCCTACAGCCTGGCAGCGATCCCTACGGCCAAACTGGCCGGCAAGCGTCTGGTGATCGCCACGGCGACCGTGGCCCTGCAAGAGCAGATCGTCTACAAGGATTTGCCCGACCTGATGCGCAACAGCGGGCTGAACTTCAGCTTCGCGCTGGCCAAGGGGCGTGGCCGCTACATGTGCCTGTCCAAGCTCGACATGCTGTTGCAGGAAGGCCACGCACAGACGGCCACTGCCCAGCTTTTCGAAGAAGAAGGCTTCAAGATCGAGGTCGATGAGGCCAGTCAGAAGCTGTTCACCAGCATGATCGAGAAACTCGCCGGCAATAAATGGGACGGCGACCGCGACAGTTGGCCCAATGCCCTTGAAGACGCCGATTGGGCGCGCCTGACCACCGATCACAGCCAGTGCACCAACCGTCATTGCCCGAACTTCGGCCAGTGCGCCTTTTACAAGGCCCGCGAAGGCATGGGCAAGGTCGATGTGATTGTCACCAACCACGATATGGTGCTGGCCGACCTGGCATTGGGCGGCGGCGCTGTTTTGCCTGATCCGCGCGACACCATTTACGTGTTCGACGAAGGCCATCATCTGCCCGACAAGGCGATCGGCCATTTCGCTCACTACACACGTCTGCGCTCTACCGCCGACTGGCTGGAAACCACCGCCAAGAACCTCACCAAACTGCTGGCTCAGCATCCATTGCCGGGCGATCTCGGCAAGTTGATCGAACAGGTGCCGGAGCTGGCGCGGGAGATCAAGGCCCAGCAGCAATTCATGTTCAGCGCCTGTGAGCAGATTGCCGATTTCAAACCCGGTGAAGATGTCGAGGGCCGTGAGCGCCCGCGTCATCGTTTCGTCGGCGGGGTGATTCCCGAGCACATGCGCGAAATGGGCATCGAGCTGAAAAAGGGCTATTCGCGTCTCAATGATCTGTTCACCCGCCTGACCGATCTGCTCAAGGAAGGCATGGATGGCGAGGTCAACATAGGCATCGCCAGCAATCAGGCCGAAGAGTGGTATCCGCTGTTCGGCAGCCTGTTGTCCCGTGCCTCGGGCAATTGGGAACTGTGGACGGCGTTCACCGCCGAAGATCCGGAAGACAGCCCGCCAATGGCGCGTTGGCTGACACTGGCTGAAAGCGGTTCGCTGTTCGATATCGAGGTCAACGCCAGCCCGATCCTGGCGGCGGAAACCTTGCGCCGCAGCCTGTGGAACGTGGCGTATGGTTGCCTGGTGACCTCCGCAACCCTGACCGCGCTTGGCACTTTCGATCGCTTCCGCATGCGCGCGGGCCTGCCGAAAAAATCCATCACCGCCGTGGTGCCGAGCCCGTTCCATCACGCCGACGCTGGCGTGCTGCGGGTGCCAGATCTGAAAGCCGACCCACGCGACGCCGCGGCCCATACCGCCGCAATCATCCGTGATTTGCCTGACCTGGTCGAAGGTTCGCGCGGTACGCTGGTGCTGTTCTCCTCGCGCAAACAGATGCAGGACGTGTTCGACGGCCTCGACCGCGACTGGCGCAAGCAAGTGTTCATTCAAGGCAACCTGTCGAAACAGGAAACCCTGAACAAGCACAAAGCGCGGGTCGATGGCGGTGACTCCAGCGTGTTGTTCGGTCTGGCCAGTTTTGCGGAAGGTGTCGATTTACCCGGGGCTTACTGCGAACACGTCGTGATCGCCAAGATCCCGTTCTCGGTGCCGGACGATCCTGTGGAAGCGGCATTGTCCGAGTGGATCGAGGCCCGGGGCGGCAATCCGTTCATGGAAATCTCCGTGCCCGACGCTTCGTTGAAGCTGGTTCAGGCTTGCGGCCGTCTGCTGCGCACCGAAGAAGATCGCGGCACCATCACGTTGCTGGATCGGCGACTGGTGACCCAGCGTTACGGCAAGGCGATCCTCAATGCGTTGCCGCCTTTCCGTCGTGAAATATCCTGAGACATCGGTGGGCCGTTTTGCCCGCCGCGTTGTCTATCTCTCTGCCATCGCGTTTCCATTGGCCTTTGTTGGTCGCTAGGGAGAACTCCGTTCTTATGATCCGCCGTTCGTTGCCTGCCGTGTTTGCCTTGCTCTTTGCTGCCCCGTTGCTGGCGGCGCCTGCTGGTCAACAGACCCTGTTCAATTTTGTCCGTCCCGCTGACGTGGTGAAAGTCGCGACCGAAAACGCTGACCTGCCGCAAGCCAATGCCGAACAAACGGCTGAAGGTGAAGTGCTGCGTCGTGTGACGTTCAACCCGGTGGCCCGCCCGACCTTGCGTCTGACGCCACAAACCGGCGCTTGGGACTGGTCACAATCGGGCATGATGACCCTGCGTTTGCAGAGTGCAATGAACTGGGCCGTGACGGTTTATGTGCAGATCCAGAGCAACAACGGGCAGACGCTGACCAGCCGCGTCGATTTGCCGGCCGGCCCTGCACAAACCCTGTTGGTGCCGCTGGTCGCCACTTCACCGCTCAGCCAGGGCATGAAAGCCGGGCCGCCGATGCCGATGCTGGTCGAGGGTCAGCGAATATTGCTGGCCAGCAGCAGCGGCGAAATTGATCGCAGCCAAGTGGTGTCGGTGAGCTTGTCGATGGATCAGCCAAAAGTTGCCCAGAGCCTGTTGCTCGAGCGTTTCGGCGTGGAGGACGGCGATGCGGTCATGCGAGCGGTGTATAGCAATCTGGTCGACGCTTACGGGCAGTCGACCCGCAGCAAATGGCCGGAAAAGGTCAGTAATGATGAACAGCTCAAAGCCGCCGCCGGTAAAGAACAGCAACAGCTGAAAACCTGGCTGGCCCAGCGCGAAAAATCATCGCTGGACACGTTCGGCGGCTGGAACAAAGGCCCGGCGTTCAAGGCCAGCGGCTTCTTTCGCACTGAAAAGCGTGACGGCCGCTGGTATCTGGTGACGCCTGAGGGGCATCCGTTCTACTCCCTTGGCGTCAACACCGTCAGCCCGGAGGTCAACCAGACTTACGTTGCCGGTCGCGAGAACATGTTTGAAGCCTTGCCCAAACCTGACGAACCGTTGGCCGGGCATTTTGGCGAGGACGACCACCGTGGTGGCAATGGCGCCGATCAGGGCCGAGGTCATGCCAGCGGGCGTTGGTACGATTTTTACGGTGCCAACCTGCAGCGCCTGTATGGCGAACCGTGCAAGCCGGCCAGCGCCACCAAGGCTGGGGTCGCCGAGGCGGCCAAGGCGGGTGCGGCTGAGCAAAGCGCAGCAAACGCTGCAGAACCGCTCGCTACGTCTGAGCAGCCCAAGGCTGGCGTTGCTGAAGCGGCCAAATCGTCATCATCCAATCCGCCCGCTGCTGTGCCTTGCACCGCTTCGGTCGATGAACAGAAGTGGGTGAGCCACACCCTTGATCGCCTGCAAGCCTGGGGTTTCAACACCGTCGGTAACTGGAGCGCGCCGTCGCTTGGCAACGCCGCTCGCGTGCCTTACACCTTGCCGCTGTCTATCGTCGGCGATTACACCAGCATCAGCACCGGCAGTGACTGGTGGGGCGGTATGCCGGATCCGTTCGATCCGCGCTTTGCCATGGCCACCGAGCGCGCCGTGGCCATCGCTGCCCGCGATCACCGCGACGATCCATGGCTGATCGGCTACTACGCCGACAACGAGTTGGCGTGGGCCGGCCCTGGCGAGGATCCGAAATCCCGCTATGCGCTGGCTTACGGCACCTTGAAAATGACCACTGACGTGCCGGCCAAACGTGCGTTCCTCAAGCAGTTGCGCGACAAATACCGCAATCAGGCCGGGCTATCGAAGGCGTGGGGCATTGATCTGCCCGCGTGGGAATTGATGGAAGACCCGGGCTTCGAGCCGCCGTTGCCGAGCGCGGAACACCCGGAAATCGAGGCCGACTTCAAATACTTCCAGAAAGTGTTCGCCGACACCTATTTCAAGACCATTTCCGACTCGCTGAAATGGCACGCGCCGAACCAGTTGCTGCTCGGCGGCCGCTTCGCTATCAGCACCCCAGAGGCCGTGGCGTCCTGCGCGCAGTTTTGCGACGTGCTGAGCTTCAACATGTACACCCTCAAGCCGCAGGACGGTTATGACTTCGCCGCCCTGGGCGCCCTGGACAAACCGGTGCTGATCACCGAATTCAACTTTGGCTCCACCGATCGCGGCCCGTTCTGGGGCGGTGTGACGCAATTGGCCAAGGAAGAAGACCGCGGTCCGGCGTACGCCAACTTCCTCAAACAGGCGTTGAGCGAACCTTCGATTGTGGGTGTGCACTGGTTCCAGTATCTGGATCAACCGGTGACCGGGCGCTTGCTCGATGGCGAGAACGGCCACTTTGGCTTGGTAGGCGTGACAGATCTGCCCTATCAGGATTTCGTCGAGACGGTGCGCAAGAGTAATTTGCAGGCGATTGATCAGTTGGGCAAAGAGGCTGGGAAAGCCGCGGCCGCGGCGGGTCATGAGGCTGAAGGTGGGCGAAAGGCTGAAGCCGGCAAAGGGCCAGGGCGGGGCGTAGGCCATGCGGGTGGGCATTCCGGCAACGGTCACTAGTCTTTACGTGCGCGTTAGCGCTCTTCGCGAGCAAACCCGCTCCCACAGGTTGTTCGTAAACTTTGTGGGAGCGGGCTCGCTCGCAAAGGCCTCGATTGTTGCACCACAGCATCAACCGTCCAGCCCATAGCTGTTCCCAAATCCCTCAAGGGCTGGAACAATGCGGGCCACTTTGTAGAGCGTTTTCGCGGGGGAGTTGCGGGTGCAGATTCAGGGACATTACGAGCTTCAATTCGAAGCGGTGCGCGAAGCTTTCGCCGCACTGTTCGACGATCCCCAGGAACGCGGCGCAGCGTTGTGCATTCAGGTCGGCGGAGAAACTGTTCTCGATCTCTGGTCCGGTACCGCCGATAAGGACGGCGCTGAGGCCTGGCACAGCGATACCATCGCCAACCTGTTCTCCTGCACCAAAACCTTCACCGCTGTCACGGCACTGCAACTGGTCGCCGAAGGCAAGTTGCAGCTCGATGTTCCGGTGGCCCGCTATTGGCCGCAGTTCGCCGCCGCCGGCAAAGAATCCGTCACCCTGCGCCACTTGCTCTGCCATCAGGCCGGTCTGCCGGCCCTGCGCGAACTGTTGGCGCCCGAAGCCCTTTACGACTGGCAAACCATGGTCGACGCCCTGGCGGCCGAAGCGCCGTGGTGGACGCCGGGCACCGGTCACGGGTACGCCGCGATCACATACGGCTGGCTGATCGGCGAATTGCTGCGTCGTGCTGATGGTCGCGGCCCTGGCGAATCGATCGTCGCCCGTGTCGCCAAGCCATTGGGCCTGGATTTCCACGTCGGCCTGGCCGATGAAGAATTCCACCGCGTGGCGCACATCGCTCGGGGCAAGGGCAATGCCGGCGATGCGGCCGCGCAACGTCTGCTGCAAGTGACCCTGCGCGAACCCACCGCCATGACCACCCGCGCTTTCACCAATCCGCCGTCGGTGCTCACCAGCACCAATAAGCCGCAATGGCGACGCATGCAGCAACCGGCGGCCAACGGCCACGGCAATGCGCGCAGTCTCGCCGGTTTCTACGCCGGACTGCTCGACGGCAGCCTGCTCGAAAGCGACATGCTCGAAGAGCTGACCCGTGAGCACAGTCTCGGCGAAGACAAGACCCTGCTGACCCGGACCCGTTTCGGCCTCGGCTGCATGCTCGATCAACCGGACGTGCCCAATGCCACCTACGGCCTCGGCCCAAGGGCGTTCGGTCATCCGGGGGCGGGCGGCTCCATCGGTTTTGCTGACCCTGAGCATGATGTCGCGTTCGGTTTTGTGACAAATACCCTTGGGCCATACGTCTTGATGGATCCGCGCGCGCAGAAGCTCGCGCGGGTGCTTGCCACTTGTCTATAAAGCATCAAAGGAGGTTCCAGGGCTGGAACCTCGACACGATTTTCGATTCAAAGCGACTGTTTATCCGGGCGATAGTGCTCTGATTTTTCATTACTTCATTTTGTGGATTTTCAATGTCATCTAAAAAGACGCTCGCCCTGGCCTTGTGTGTTGCGATCACCGGTTGCGCACAGACCCCGAAAAACGATGCGGACGGCAGCAGTTGGTGGCCGTTCGGATCTTCCGACAAGGTGGCGGCCAAAGAGCCGGCCCCGGCCCCGTTGAAGCCTGCCGCCACTGCCCCGGTTGCCAAAGCCGAGAGAAGCAACCCTTGGTACTGGCCGTTCGGTTCCGATGATTCGGCTACCAAAACTGAAGCAAAAAACGAAGCCAAACCGGCCGCCGTGGCCAAGGCCGACGCTGAGGCGGGCGGTAAATGGTGGTGGCCGTTCGGCGGCAAGGATCAGAACACGGCCAAAATCGTGCCGATGCCTGACCCGAAAATCACTCAGGCCTGGCTCGACGATTATGAGCCGCGCCTGCGCGAAGCGGTCAAGGACAGCAATCTGCAACTCGAGCGTCGCGACAACGTGCTGGTCGTAACGGCGCCGGTCGAAGGCTCGTTCAACCCGGATCGTCCCGCCATGCTGCTGCCGGTCACCCTAGGCCCGTTCACCCGCGTTGCGAAAATCCTCGAAGCCGATCCGAAAACCGCCGTGCTGGTTCTGGGGCACAGCGACTCCAGTGGCGCCGCGCCCGCCAACGTCAAATTGAGTCAGGAACGTGCCCAGGCCATTGCGGCGATTTTCCGTCTCAGTGGCTTGCAACGTGATCGCCTGATGCTGCGCGGTATGGGTTCCGAAGCGCCGCGTGCGGCCAATGACAGTGCAGAGGGGCGTGCCCTGAACCGTCGTGTGGAACTGCTGGTCACTCCGCAGAACACCATGGTTGCGCTGTTGAGCAAGTACAACATGCCGGCGCCGAGGCCCGTGACCCTGGTCGCTAAGCAGGACGTCAAGCCAGCGGCCAAACCGGTGGCCCCGGCACCCGCGGCGAAGAAAGCTGCCGCACCGGCGACTAAAAAAGCGCCGGTCAGGAAAGCTGCTGCCAAGGCGCCGGCGAAGAAAGCACCGGCCAAGGCTCCAGCCAAGAAAGCCGCTCCAGCCAAAGCCGCTGCAACAGACAAGAAAGTCGCAGCGACCGATACCACCAAAAAGTGATTCGCTAACGAAAAGGAATGCGCCATGACCCAGGCTCTGGCAGATATGCGTCGTGATTACACTCGGGATGGTTTGACCGAGGCTCAAGCCCCGCGGGAGCCGTTTGCGCTGTTTCACCAGTGGTTCGCTGACGCGGTGAAAACCGAGCAGGCGCCGGTGGAAGCCAACGCCATGACCCTGGCCACGGTTGATGCGCACGGGCGTCCGCATTGCCGCATTCTGCTGCTCAAGGGCTTGGATGAGCAGGGTTTCACCTTCTTCACCAACTACGACAGTGCCAAGGGCCAGCATCTGGCGGCCAATCCGTTTGCCGCCATGACCTTCTTCTGGCCGTCCCTTGAGCGCCAGGTGCGTATCGAAGGGCGGGTGGTGAAGGTCACGCCTGAGGAATCCGATGCGTATTATCAGGTGCGCCCGCTGGGCAGCCGTCTCGGTGCCTGGGCGTCGCCGCAGAGCCGGGTGATCAACGGGCGTGGCGAGCTGGAGGATCTACTCAAGGCTACCGAGCAGCGCTTCAGTGACACTCAGCCTGACTGCCCGGAACATTGGGGCGGTTACCGCCTGCTGCCCGAGCGCATCGAATTCTGGCAGGGCCGTCCGAGCCGTCTGCACGATCGCCTCAACTACCGCTTGCAGGGCGCCGACTGGATTGTTGAACGTCTGGCACCTTAAGCAGTCTACCGAGCGGGATAGCCTGCCGCAGCGGCCTCAAGCCATTGCGGCAGATCCCGACGCTTGATCTTCTGCGTCTGTGCCTGTTTCAATTTTTCGAGCATGAAGGCGCGTTTGCCTTCATCCTTGCCGGCCAGCGACAATGCCAGATCGCGGTCCATCCAGCGTTTGATCCGCACGTAAAGCCACCAATGGAAGTACAGACCGGCAACGCTAGTGACGACAATGATCAAGTAATCCATGAAAATCCTTGGGTCGGCGGCGCAAGAAATGGAATTTGGCGCTAATGTTGGTGAGTTCGCAGGGCGCCTGTACCGGGCCTGAATGAAAGCAATTTTATCCGGGTTGCGCCGTGACAGGCGTCAAGCTGCGGAGTTTAATGAATACCTGTCCTTTGGAGTTGATGCTATGCGTAAGTCTGTTCTGCTGGTTGCTTCCTTTTCCACGATGGCGATGTTGCTTACCGGCTGCCAATCGAGCCTGACCGGTGACTCCTACTCCCGTGACGAAGCACGTCGCGTGCAGACGATTCGCATGGGCACCATCGAGTCCCTGCGACCGGTGAAAATCGAAGGCACCAAGACCCCGATCGGCGGCGCAGCAGGCGCAGTGGTTGGCGGTGTCGGCGGCAGCGCCATTGGTGGCGGTCGCGGCAGCATCGTCGCAGCGGTCATCGGCGCGGTGGCGGGTGGTCTGATCGGTTCGGCGACCGAGGAAGGCCTGACGCGTACCCAAGGTGTGGAAATCACCGTGCGTGAGGATGACGGCAGCATGCGTGCCTATGTGCAGCAGGTTCAGGAGAATGAAGTGTTCCGTGTTGGCGAGCGCGTGCGCATCTCCACCGTTGGCGGGACCAGCCGCGTTTCGCACTAAGCGCGAGCGAGCGGTAAAAGAAAACCCCGATCAGGTGACTGGTCGGGGTTTTTGTTTTTTGCTTACAACCCGGGTAAGTCAGTAATCGGCACATGTGCCCAAAAAAAACTCCAAACCGTTCGGAAGGCTAACTTTGAGAAGAGTTTCCAGCGCAGCTACCTGATCTGTGCTCAATAACAACTCCCCGGGTTCCAGTTCACTTAGGGGTTTGGACTCAATGAGCTGTGCGACTTTTTCATTCATCTCGCTACCGGTGATATCTAACTCGAATTGCAGAGAGTCGTCTTGAGCGTCATCGGGGTAAAAGCCGGTTATAGAAAGGTAGCGCATGTCTCAATCCTTAGTTTCTAGAGGTTCTTCTGTCCGGCACTGCAGGCCCGGTTTGCTCACCCGTCAGGTGATTGAACTCGCCCAAATGAGTAGTTCCCAATTTGTCGTATTTTTCGACCGCGTTACTTTTGTAATCCCATTCATAAATTCGACCTTTGCGGTCTACCCAGCGTGCTCGCCGCTTCCCGCCACCTTTCACCGATGATTTCGACTTTACTCTAACTGCATCAGGGAAGGCGGGTAGCGTCTTAGGGTGGTCGTAGTAAGCATGGTCGCGCGCCCTGCTTAGAACGATGTACACAGGCCGAATTCCAGAATCCGCCGGAAACACCAGAATGAAATCCCGATACTCCGGCGGATAAACCGGATTCACCAGAATCCCGTCTGCTGCTTTCGTTGGCGGATAAACCCAGATGTGCGGCGCCTGCGGAGCGGCCTCCAGTGCAGGAATGCCAAGAATGTCCGCACCATCCACGGCCGGTGTCCAGATCAGTTCGACGCCTTCACCCAAGTCAGCAATGAACTGACTGCCACGCGCAGTGAACTGCACGACATCCACCATTTCCCAATCACGGTTCTTGCCGGTGTAGAAGCCGTAACCCTTGAGGCTGCCGTCGGCCTGTTGCTCTACCCGCAAACGAACGCGGGTGCGGGCCTGCTTCAGGGCGCGCAGTTGATCATCGGTGTAGAGGGCGCTGTCGCCCAGGCTTGAGGGCATGAACAGCGCGACCAGTCCAACCAACGTGGCGGCAGCAGTGCTGGCGGCAACGGCAGGCAATGCTTCGAATGCAGATCCGGCCAGAGCGAAGTTGCCAAATCCTGTCGGGATGGCCGTCGCACTGATGTTCTTCAACGCGACGGCACCGTTGATATCGGCTTCGCGGGCACCGAGCAGGATCAGTTCGCCGTAGTCTTTCAAACTATCGGTCGGCACCATCCCCGAAGGATTGGAGTAATCAATGATCGCGTCTGGCAACTTGCAAGATTTGGCAAAGACGCATCCGGCGCGCAGGGGGTCAGGTTTTGTCGCAGCGATTTCACGACTGCGCTCGAAGGCCTCCTGGCGCGCCAGCATGGCGTCGTAAGCGTTTTGTCTGGCATCGCGCGCAGCCAGTTCACTGGCCGTCATATAGCGGTAGGTGACGTAATGCCCGTCGCCTTGTGGTGGGTTGGGAACCCGGGGAATGTCCTTGTTGCGAGCCACTGATCGTCCTTTCGTTCATCCATCGACCGTCCCTGGGGAGGGGCTGGGCGACGTTAACGAAGCAGGCATTTTGTGGCTGTAGGACGCGTCTCTACAAGCGTGGGATTGTTCGACTACAACAATTTATCGAGTACGAACTCTTTGAATCAGGGGGGGCTGGATAGCTGACTTGATTTCAATCAGTTCTCCATCAGTGATTTCTGCTATTTGTGTCAGCCTTTCGCTGCCTTCATCCGAGTTATCGAAAATGTAGGCTCTGTTGGATGTAAGGATAGCTTCAGACAAAAGCTCCAGAGATCTCCAGTAACGGGCCTTTATTTTTTCAGGAGGAACGCTATGTCCACCTTGCGATACGCGGTAGGCAACCCTGGCTATATTGATTTCAGGATCAGCTGTAGCGACGTAATAAACGTAGACTCTGTAGCCAGAGTCATGAGCCTCGGCGAGCAGGTTAACTTTGTCTGAGGAGGACATGACTGTTTCAAACGTAAAGCTGATGCGTTCTTTGATCAGCGACCGGCGTATGAAATCGGAAAGGGCTGAAGCGACGTAGGAGTCGATTTCAGTATTTGCGAAGCTGAGTCTTTCACCTTCAATCGCAAGTGAGTCCAGCTTTGCCAATGAACGTGGGGATTTCTTTAAAAGCGCATGTTCACGGAAAAATTCAAAAATCCCTGCTTTATGAGATTCGATTCGATATGAGGTGAAGTCAACGTATCCCGTATCGTTAATCGCCCGTTCGATATCATCAGGATTGATGTAGTTTCCAAGCAAATGGGCAGGAACAAGTCGATTGAAGGTGCTTTTTCCCTATCCATTAGGTCCCGCAAATATCCGTATTCTTGGTGTGCTCAAGAAGTAACCTGTTTTGAAGATTTATTGATGTGCAGGCGAGTACCGCTTTTCAGGTTTCCATAAGTGCCGATCGAGCGCAAAGCAACGGAGGTCTACTCCGTCACCTCGAACAGTTGGCCAGCTTTAGCAACAAGAACGGCTGCGCTGTTGGCAAGTGCCATCCTATAGGCGTTATTGAATGCCTTCAGGGCGATATCTGGAATCCGGGATTCCTGCACGGCAATCTGATCATCCGTCATTGGGCGTTTTTCTGCTTTACGTGACATGGATGGCTCCGAGAAATACCGTGCTCGAGAGGCGGCTGAGGTTAACGAAAGACATAGCACACTTGCGCGGCTCATTGCTAAGCCTTGCGCGAAGCGTGCTGATACTCATGACGCAGCTGGTTTCTCAGATTGTAGGGTGCTTTGGCGGCTCGCCGCCGCCGTCACCGCATACCCGATCAATGCCGCCAGAATCGAGCCGGTCAAAATGCCCATCCGGTCCATCCCGGCGTAATCGCTGAGACCTGGCTCAAAGGCCAGCGAGCCAACGAACAGGCTCATGGTGAAGCCGATGCCGCAGAGAATCGCCACCCCCAGCACCTGACCCCAATTCGCACCTTGGGGCAGGGTGGCGATGCCGATCTTGACTGCCAGCCAGGTCAGGCCAAACACGCCAACGGTCTTGCCCAGCAGCAGGCCCACAGCGATACCCATCGGGACGTGGTGGGTGAAGCTTTCGACGGTCACGCCACTCAGCGAAAGGCCGGCGTTGGCGAAGGCGAACAGCGGCAGGATGCCGTAGGCCACCCACGGGTGCAGCGCGTGTTCGAGGGTCAACAGCGGCGAAGGCTCGGCGTTTTTTGTCCGTAGCGGAATGCAGAAGGCCAACGTCACACCGGCCAGCGTTGCGTGGACGCCGCTCTTGAGTACGCAAACCCAAAGGATCAGGCCGATGATCATGTACGGCCCGAGCTTGACCACCCCTAGGCGGTTCATCGCCACCAATGCTGCGATGCACGCTGCCGCCAGACCCAGTGACAGGGTCGAGAGTTCGCCGGAGTAGAAGATCGCAATGATCACGATGGCACCGAGGTCATCGATGATTGCCAGGGTCATCAGGAACAGTTTCAGCGACACCGGCACACGCTTGCCGAGCAGAGCCAGCACGCCGAGGGCGAAGGCGATATCGGTGGCGGTTGGAATCGCCCAACCGTCGAGGGCCGGCGGGTTGTCACGGTTAAGGAACCAGTAGATCAGCGCTGGCACGACCATGCCGCCGATCGCCGCGGCACCGGGCAGGACAATCTGCGAGGGTTTCGACAACTGGCCGTCAAGCACTTCGCGCTTCACTTCCAGACCGATCAGCAGGAAGAACATTGCCATCAGACCGTCGTTGATCCACAGCAGCATGGGTTTGGCGATTTTCAACGCACCGATCTGCGCCACCACCGGAGTGTCGAGCAGCCCGGTATACAGCCACGACAGTGGCGAGTTGTTGATAATCAGAGCCAGAATGGCCGCGGCGATCAATAACAGACCGCTGGCAGCTTCCAACTGAAAGAAACGCGTGAAAGTGCTACGCAGAGGCAAGGTCGCTCTCCATCGAATAGTCAAAAGGTGGAACACCCTAACCCGGACTGTTGGTTGTTAAAACAAAACTCATATTCTTTTTTTGTTATATGTCGTTACAGAGTGGTTTGCCGTTGGCCCTGCTGAGCCTAGCAGTTACTCGACATATTGAAACTCAGCTGTACCTGTGCGTGATGCAGGTTTTTTCCTAAGCTGACGACTGAGCCTTTTGACGAGGCTGATTTCCTGCCAGATTCAACGAGAACCCTCACCATGAGCGACAACCGACAGTGGGCCCGCGAAGCCATCCGAATCATTGAAGCGGACTTCCAGCGCAGCGCCGACACCCACCTGATTCCCTTGCCGCTGCCGGGGTTTGCGGGCATTGAGTTGTACTTCAAGGATGAATCCAGCCATCCCACCGGCAGCCTCAAGCATCGGCTGGCGCGTTCACTGTTTCTCTACGCGTTGTGTAATGGCTGGCTCAAGCCCGGCGCTCCGGTGATCGAGGCATCCAGTGGGTCGACGGCGATCTCCGAGGCGTATTTCGCACGGATGCTGGGTTTGCCGTTTATTGCGGTGATGCCGGCGACCACCTCCAAGGAAAAGATTGCCCAGATCGCTTTCTATGGCGGCCAGAGCCACCTGGTGAACGATCCGACGCAGATTTACGCTGAATCCGAACGTTTGGCCCGTGAGCACGGTGGCCACTTCATCGATCAGTTCACCTATGCCGAGCGCGCCACCGACTGGCGAGCGAACAACAACATCGCCGAGTCGATTTTTCAGCAAATGCGCTACGAGCGGCACCCCGAACCGAGTTGGCTGATTTCCAGCCCCGGCACTGGCGGCACCACAGCAACCCTTGGCCGCTACGTGCGCTATCGCCAGCACTGCACCCGCGTGTTGTGCGCCGACGCCGAACGCTCGGTATTCTTCGATTACTACAAGAGCGGCGATGCGAGTCTGCGTCTGGATTGTGGTTCGCGGATTGAAGGCATTGGCCGGCCTCGGGTGGAAGCGTCGTTCTTGCCCAAGGTGATCGATGCGATGGTCAAAGTGCCGGACGCCTTGTCGCTGGCGGCCATGCATTATATGGCGCAACGTCTGGGCCGGCATGTCGGTGGGTCAAGCGGCACCAACCTGATCGGTGCGCTGATGGCGGCGCAGCAGATGAAAGCAGCGGGTGAGTCGGGGTCGATCGTGGCGATTCTGTGCGACGGCGGCGAGCGCTATGCCGACACTTATTA
The DNA here is from genome assembly GCF_963970495.1 of Pseudomonas sp. EA_65y_Pfl2_P78. Taxonomy (NCBI): domain Bacteria; kingdom Pseudomonadati; phylum Pseudomonadota; class Gammaproteobacteria; order Pseudomonadales; family Pseudomonadaceae; genus Pseudomonas; species Pseudomonas sp. EA_65y_Pfl2_P78. Next base: position 189,074 of record NZ_CAXAON010000002.1, read on the forward strand.
CGATCAGGACTGGCTCAAGGCGCAGGGTTATGAGTTGGAGGGGTTGATTGCCGCGGTGGCGGCGACAGCCGAGCGCGGTGAGGCGCTGCCAGCTTCAGTGTTGCGCGCCAATATCTGAATAAAACGCAGCAACCAATGTGGGAGCGGGCTTGCTCGCGAAAGCGTCGGGTCAGTCATCATTGTCGTTGACTGACACACCGCCTTCGCGAGCAAGCCCGCTCCCACAGGTTTAAGTGATCAAGCTTGCAGGCCGAGAATGTCGCGCGCCACAGCTTCGGCGATGCGAATGCCATCCACACCCGCCGACAGGATCCCGCCCGCGTAACCCGCGCCTTCACCGGCCGGGAACAGGCCTTTGACGTTCATGCTCTGCAACGACTCGTTGCGGGTAATGCGCAACGGCGACGATGTACGGGTTTCAATCCCGGTCAGTACCGCATCGTGCAGCGAATAACCGCGAATCTGTTTCTCGAACGCCGGCAACGCTTCACGAATGGCTTCAATGGCGAAGTCCGGCAAAGCCAGCGCCAGATCGCCGAGCGCTACGCCCGGTTTATAGGACGGTTCAACTTCACCCAGTTCGGTCGAAGGCGTGCCATTGATGAAGTCACCCACCAATTGCGCCGGGGCCTTGTAGTCGCTGCCGCCGAGAATGAACGCGTGAGATTCCAGGCGTTCCTGCAACTCGATCCCGGCCAGCGGTCCGCCCGGATAATCGACTTCCGGGGTGATGCCGACGACTATGCCGGAGTTGGCGTTGCGCTCGTTACGCGAGTATTGGCTCATGCCGTTGGTGACCACCCGGTTCGGCTCGGAAGTCGCCGCTACCACGGTGCCGCCCGGGCACATGCAGAAGCTGTAGACCGAACGACCGTTCTTGGCGTGGTGCACCAGTTTGTAATCGGCGGCGCCGAGTTTTGGATGGCCGGCGTATTTGCCCAGTCGCGCACGGTCGATCAGCGATTGCGGGTGTTCGATACGGAAACCCACCGAGAACGGCTTGGCTTCCATGAATACGCCGCGCCCGTGGAGCATGCGGAAGGTGTCACGGGCGCTGTGGCCCAGAGCCAGAACCACGTGCCTGGAATGCAAGGTTTCGCCGCTGCCCAACTCGACGCCGACCACTTGGCCGTCTTCGATCAGGACATCGGTGACGCGCTCCTGGAAGCGCACTTCACCACCCAGGGCGCGGATCTCTTCACGCATGGTCTCGACCATACCGGTCAGGCGGAACGTACCGATGTGCGGTTTGCTGACGTAGAGGATTTCTTCCGGTGCGCCGGCCTTGACGAACTCGTGCAGCACTTTGCGGCCAAGGAACTTCGGGTCCTTGATCTGGCTGTACAGTTTGCCGTCGGAGAACGTGCCCGCGCCGCCTTCGCCGAACTGCACGTTGGATTCGGGGTTGAGCACGCTTTTACGCCACAGGCCCCAGGTGTCCTTGGTGCGCTGGCGCACTTCGGTGCCGCGCTCGAGGATGATCGGCTTGAAGCCCATTTGCGCCAGCAGCAAGCCGGCGAATATGCCGCACGGGCCGAAGCCGACCACGATCGGGCGTTGACTCAGATCGCTCGGCGCCTGGCCGACGAACTTGTAGCTGACATCCGGCGCCACGTTGACGTTACGGTCATCGGCGAACTTGCCCAGCACCTTGGCCTCGTCGCGTACGTTGAGGTCGATGGTGTAGATGAAGCACAGTTCGGAGGACTTTTTGCGCGCATCGTAGCTGCGCTTGAACAAGGTGAAATCGAGCAAGTCATCGCTGGCGATGCCCAGGCGTTGCACGATGGCGACGCGCAGGTCTTCTTCGGGATGATCGATTGGCAGCTTGAGTTCAGTGATTCGTAACATGGCGAGGATCCGGGTTCGCGGGGCGCACAACTGCGCCAGGGCGTTTGAAGGCCGCGATTATAAGCCGCAAAGGCCGGATCCGGTGAGGCAAAAACGCTCAGTCGTTGCGCGATCCGCCGAAATACCCGCAGCCTCGCTGCACTTTGCCATCGATACGCAACTCGGCACTCATGTGTTGCACGCTGCCGGTATGGCTGTCGACACAGCGTTGTGGCGCAACCCACAATTCGATGCGTTGATTGTTGGCTTCGCTGCTGAGATTGAAGCGGCCGTCGCCCAATTGCTCCTCAACATAAGGCACGGCGAGCGGTGGTTGACCTTCGCGTTCGATGACCATGCCTCGACCGCTGACCTTGGCGTTCCATTCCGGGCCGTGGCCGGCGGCGCGCAGGATCAGCAATTTGAAATTGGGATCATCACAAGCCGTGCCGGAACGCTCGACGCGATAGAGTTGAGTCAGGTCGAGGCGCTCGCCGACAGTTTTCCCGCGTACGTCGGCGAACAGTTTGCCTTGCTCGTCGGCGAGGGTCGCTGCCTCTTGCAGGATGCTGGTGCCGCCAATGTCGTTGACCACGAACCGGCGCTGATCCTGGCACGGCTGGAACACCAGTTTGCCGTCGGCAGCAGTCAGTTGCCCCTGCATCCGCGTCTGGCCGACATGGAAGGCACTTTGTCGCGGGCCATCAAGCAACTGGCAGGCGGCGAACAACGGCAGCAGGGCAACAAGGACTAACGAACGGGCAACACGCATCTTCGGCTCTCCAGACAAGTGCGGCCACGTTACGCAGGCTGACCGTTGATCACAAGGGTTTAGCCCACGCGAAACGTCTGACCGGTTTGCAGGCCTTCGACACTTTTTGCGTAGGCCAACGCCACATCCGCCGCAGGAACCGGTTTGTAGCCTCGGAAATACGGGGCGTAGCTGCCCATGGCTTCGAGCAACACGGTCGGGCTGATCGAGTTCACGCGCAGACCGCGTGGCAATTCGATAGCCGCCGCACGCACGAAGCTGTCCAGTGCGCCGTTGACCAGTGCGGCCGAGGCGCCACTGCGGATCGGATCGTGGCTGAGCACGCCGGTGGTGAAGGTAAACGAAGCGCCGTCATTGGCAAATTCACGGCCGATCAGTAACAGGTTGACCTGGCCCATCAGTTTGTCCTTGAGGCCAAGCGCGAAGCTGTCTTCGGTCATCTCATCCAACGGGGCAAAGGTCACATTGCCCGCAGCACAGACCAGCGCATCGAACTTTCCGGTCTGTTCGAACAGGTTGCGGATCGACGCGCTGTCGCTGATATCCACTTGCAAATCACCGCTGTTGCGACCGATACGAATGACTTCGTGGCGCTGCGAGAGTTCGTTGTCTACGGCTGAGCCGATGGTGCCGCCCGCGCCTATCAACAGAATTTTCATCGAACTGTGCCTCAAGTAATTGAACGAGGTTTCAGTCTAGAGTGGTTTTTTCTGCGGATAAGCGTGCTAATGGGCAACCTTTGGTTTTCAAATGGAAACAATCCATGAGCGAAATGGATGATCTGGCCGCGTTTGCCGTGTTGATCGAGGCCGGTAGTTTCACTCTCGCAGCGCAGCAACTGGGCTGCAGCAAGGGGCAGTTGTCCAAGCGCATCAGTCAGTTGGAAGCGCAGTTTTGCGTGGTGCTGCTGCAACGCACGACTCGGCGTTTGAGCCTGACGGCGGCGGGTGCGGCGTTGTTGCCGCAAGCCCAAGCGTTAGTCATCCAGGTCGAAAGAGCGCGTCAGGCATTGGCGCGCTTGAAGGATGACATGGTCGGCCCGGTGCGCATGACCGTTCCGGTGTCGCTGGGAGAAACCTTCTTTGAGGGGCTTGTGTTGGAGTTCTCGCACAAATATCCCGAAGTGCAGATTGAGCTTGAGCTAAACAACAGCTATCGCGATTTGTCCCGGGACGGTTTCGATCTGGCAATCCGTAGCGACGTGACCAATGACGAACGACTGGTGGCCAAACCGTTACTGGCCTGGCAGGAAATGACCTGTGCCAGCCCCGCCTACCTCGAACGTTTCGGCGAGCCGACGACGCCGTTGGCACTCGCTGAACATCGGTGTTTGCTCAACAGCCACTACAGCGGTCGCGAGGAGTGGCTCTATCATCAGCATCACGAGTTGCTGCGGGTACGGGTGTCGGGGCCGTTCGCCAGCAATCATTACAATTTGCTCAAGAAAGCCGCGCTCACGGGGGCGGGGATCGCCCGGTTGCCTTCGTACCTGCTGCAAACGGAATTGGCTGACGGGCGATTGCGCTGGCTTCTGCGCGACTATCAGACCCGCCGTATGCCGATGTACCTGGTGCATCCGTATCAGGGGGGGCTGCCAAAGCGCACACAAGTGCTCGCCGATTATCTGATCGACTGGTTCAAACGCAGCGGCGAGGCGCTGGATCGGCTTCAGCGATAACGCTTGGCAATCAGGTGATCAATCGAGATTTTCCCCGGCCCGGTCGCCATCAGATACAGCAACACCGCCGCCCAGGTACCGTGAGTCGGGTAGGCATCCGGGTACACAAAGAGCTGAATGGTCAGGGTCATGCCCAGCAGCGCCAGCGCCGAAAACCGTGTGGCGAAGCCGATCAGAATCAGGATTGGAAAGAAGTGCTCGGCGAACGCGGCCATGTGCGCGGCGATTTCCGGCGACAGCAGCGGTACGTGGTATTCGCTCTTGAACAAGGGGATCGTCGAGTCGGCCAACCGTGGCCAGCCAAGTTCAAAGGTGCCATCGATCAAGTCGATGGCCAGCCCCTCGACCTTGGTCTGCCCTGATTTCCAGAACACCGCGGCAATCGAAAAGCGAGCAATGAAGGCAATCAGGCTGTGCGGGATTTTTTCCAGCAGCGTGATGGCGGCAGTGATGAGGTTGTTCATGGGCACTCCTTGTTGTTGTGCAAATGGCTGATGGCGTTGTGGGCGATCAGCAGCGCCAGAGTTTGGCTGAGGTCGAACGCAGGGCTGTTTTCCACGGCTGCCAGTAGGGGATGGCCGTCGATCAGATTGCCGATAAACGCCCTGGCGCCGTGTTCAAGGACAAAGACTTCAACGTCGAGACCGTTGCGCAGCACCAAGGCGTGTTGTCCCTGGCTGATGTGGATGCCTTCGAGCGTCCCGTCGTGTTGATGCGCAGCCCAGATCGCGACCACGGCATAGGCTGAATCGAGCAGGTGCACTGACGGATGCAGTTGGAAACACAGCTCGCCCAGACCTTGCGGGTTGGCGAGGGCTGCGCTGATCTGCTCATGTTGCACCGGGGCTGCGTCGGCGGCGTGATAGGCGAGGGTGCGCAAGCGTTCAAGCCGTGCGACGTCGGCCAGATACGGCACGCTGGAGGCCGGTTCAAACGTGGCGATGAAGTCCGCCAGACCTGCACCGTAGCGGCTCATCAGCGGACTGTCAGGCGGCTGGCGCTGTATGAAAATGGCCGCCATGGCACGGAAAAACGCCTCACCGACCAATTGCGCAACCACCGGGTAGCTGTCAGCCAGTGCGTTGATCAATGAACTTTGCACATTGTTGCGATACACCGAAAAACGACTCGCTGGATCGGCGCCGTTGGCGCTGCACAGGCCCTCGGGGCAAGGTGACTGTGGGTCAAGTAGCGCAGCGCTGAACGCCGCTTGAGTGCTCATGGCTGACTCCCGACGTGCGTCAAAAGGTCATCGGCCTGCTGCGCCTCGGCCAGCAAAACATCGAACGCCGGCACCTGATTGTCACGTTCGATCAACGTTGCCACTGGGCCGATACGCTCCAGCACTTGCCGGTACAAACCCCAGACGGCTTGATCGATCGGTGCGCCGTGATCATCGATCAGCAAACGCTCGCCGAGGCTGTCGCTATCTTCGGCGAAACCGGCCAGATGAATCTCGCCAACCGCCTGCAGCGGCAGGGCATCGAGATAGGTCAGCGGATCACGCTGATGGTTCACACACGACACATGGATGTTGTTGACGTCCAGCAACAGACCGCAGCCGCTACGGCGGATGACTTCAGCGATGAAGTCGGGTTCGTCGATGGTTGAGCGCTGAAACGCCAGATAGGTCGCCGGATTCTCCAGCAACATGGGGCGTTTGAGGGTGTTCTGTACCTGATCGATATGGTCGCAGACGCGGTTCAGCGTCGGCATGTCATACGCCAGCGGCAACAGGTCATTGAGGAACACCGGGCCGTGGCTCGACCAGGCCAGATGTTCGGAAAAGGATTGGGGTTGATAACGCTCGATCAGCATGGCCAGTCGTTGCAGATGTTGGTCGTCCAGTGCGCCTTCGGCGCCAATGGACAACCCGACACCATGCAGTGACAGCGGATACTGCTGGCGAATCAAACCGAGAAAATGATGAAACGGGCCGCCGGCCACCATGTAGTTTTCGGCGTGGACTTCGAAGAAACCGATGTCTGGCAAGGAACCGAGCACTTCACGAAAGTGCCCGGTCTTGAGCCCCAGCCCGGCACGGGCAGGGAGCCCGGTGTGGGCTGCCTGAGTGCAGGGGAGGGCAGGCTCGGGGGATGTGAACATGATTGTCACTCAGGCAGACCGGTTATCAGGACTTGGCTTTGAAGGCTTCCATCTGACCGAATCCGGTCGGCGAGGTTTTGCTTTCGGTGGTGGTGCAGGTGCCTTTCGGAACGAGTTTCCAGGCATTGGCCTGGTAGTTCATTTTGGATGTGCCGGCGCAAGTGGTGCCTGCACCTGCGGCACAATCGTTTTGACCTTTCATGGCTACGCCGAAGCATTTTTCCATGTCATCGGCAGCGTGGGCGGTGGAAACGGCGGCGATGTTCAGGGCAGAACCGAGGGCCAGAACCAGGGCAGTGGCGGACAGGGTGCGAGTGGTAGCAGTCATGATGTTTCTCCAGTCTTGTTCAGGTTTTTACAAGCGTTTTTTCCGCTTGCTTACCCCTCTAGAGAAAGCTCATGGCAATGCGTTACAGCCCACCGCAAATCTTTTTAGGCGTTGTCGCAGCGGTAGCCCCTGCAGGGGGCGCGTATCGAGATGTGTTCTATAGTGATTTTAGAGGCCCATCGAGGCGGGCCTATTTACCAGGACGGTATCTCATGACAAAGGATCGCTCGCCTTCAGTTGTGCTATGGCGCAGGACTGCATCCCTGGCTTTGGCCTGCACGTTGCCCTTGATGTTCTCGACGGTCGCAGCCCAAACCGTCTCCGATCCGCTGGACACGCTCAGGCGCATCAACCACAACTACAACACCCTCAAGGATGCCTGCCAGGAACCCGATACCGGCGCCGCACGCGGTCTCTATTATTGCAGTGGCGTGACCTTGCGCATGGTCAATGACGGGCCGTTCAACCCTTGGGATTACAGCCCTTACGCGATCAAGATCGGCGCGACGTCCTACTCGTGGATCCGCAAGGACCTGAGCACGCGAATCCTCATTCACCCCGCCGGGTTGGTCCTGCGCACGCCAACCGATGCTGCGGCTTTGAACTTGCCGGTCAAGGAGCAGGGTTTCACCTGTATCTACGCCTTCGATGGCGGTACCGGGCCTGAGCGCAAATGGTACGGCTGCGGTTTCTTCGACAGCCGCGAACCACCGCGTGCCGCGCAAGGCGTGATGAACAACCGCAATGCCGCGTTGGCCTACGGTACCTGTGCAGAAGCGGGCGTCACCACTGCCGAGCAATGGACACAGAAATACACCGGGCTGATGAAAGGGCCGATCCAGTACGGCCAATGTTCCTGGAACGCGGAGAAAACCAGCGACTGGCACGCGATGATCCGGGTGCACGAATCCCGGCCCAGTACCACCAACAAGGATCCTTTTTCCTTCAGTGGCCAGGTCAACGAGTTCATGTTGAAAAATGCCACGGCGACCCGCGACGGCAGCGAAAACATGAAGTACATCGATGCCTTCATCTACAACGTCAACAGCACGCAAAACTTCGCCACTCGCGGTGATCAGGCGCCGCCGAAACCCGAGAATGGCCTGAACAGTGCGCGCAATTTTCAAAAGAAACTTCAGACCCAAGGCTACAGCGTGCCGATCCTGCGACTGGACTTCACTAAGCCGGCAGCGGAGCGCTTCAGCTACGTGGCGGCGGATCAGGCGATCGACGAAATGGTGGTGGCGGGTGTTCCTGCGCCCAAGTACATCGCCGCAGCGACGTGGATCGAGCGTTACGACCCCGGCAGAAAGAAAAACGAATGGTCGCTCAAGGTCACGCCCACCGCTCAAGGCCAGGCGATTCAGGCCAGTGATCAAGAGGCTTTGTACAAGGAGCTGTTTGCGCTGCGTGGCGCCGACAGCCAGTGGCGCGATTACGAAAAATCGGCGGGCAGCATGCGTGGTCAACTCAGTTGCCTGATCCAGAACTATCCGGCCAAAACCCAATGGAACCTTGAACCGTTCCGTCCCAATGTGAGCCCGCAGGACTCAGCGAAAGCCGGCTGCAATCCGCTGGCGCCCACCGCGGCGCAATACATCGCTTCTGCCGACTGGATCAAACGCTACGACCCTGGCACCCGTCAGGATGAGTGGAGCCTGAGCATCGTGCCGACGGCGGTGGGGCGCGCACTGCCCAGCGAGCAGGTCGGCGCTTTGTACGACCAGTTGTTCGCCCTCAGGGGCTCGGACAGTCGCTGGCGCGATAACGAAACGTCCGTCGGCAGCATGCGTCAGCAATTGAACTGCGTGCTGGTCAATTACCGCAACAAGACGCCGTGGAATCTCGAGCCGTTCCGGCCGGCGTTATCGGACAGCGAAACCCGGGCAGCGGGTTGTAATCCTGTCCCGCGTTGAAGGTGTGTGTTGGCTAATCAAGGAGATGCAAGCCATGCAAAAACGTTTGAACACAATCGCGCCATTGCTCTTGTTACCGCTGCTGGTGCAGGCGACATGGGCCAATGCCGAGTCATGCGACGAGACCCTGAAAAAGGTCGAAACGTTGTACAACAAAACCGTCGACAGCTGCGGTCAGGATCCCGCCTCGGACTGTTCGGGATTGTTGGTGCGCGGCACGCACCGTGCCGATCCGGCCAAGGGGCAGAAGTGGGATGTGTGGAATCCCAGCCCGAAAGCGCTGGAACTGGGCACATTCGCCGCCTCTTATATGCGTGCCGACGGCATCAGTTATGAAGACCCCGGCATGAGCACGCAGAACGGCTACCTGATTACGCCGAGGGATCTGGTACGCGACCCTGAAACGCCGGTGCATGTCTATTGCGCGTTTCCCAACGACGCCTGGACTGATTTTCGCAACGACCGTGGCTGTGGCGACAACAAAAACACCGCCCCGACCGAGGCGGTCTGCCAGGCCATGAAGCCGCCGATTGCGACGCCGAATGCCTGGGTGGCGCACTTTACCCAGTACAACAACAACCGTCAGCAGGACCAGTTGCAGTGCGGTTTCAATATGCGCAATCCCATGAGCAGCAAGGAGCGGGTCGACGCCTTTCGCAACTTCATGGGCGCACGCAAAGTCATCAACAGCCGTGAGTTTCAGACGCAGACGGAGTTGCGCCTGGGCAACCCGAAAACTGACGAATTGCCGATTCTGGCGTTTTTCTACAGTGACCAGCGCGGCTTGAACGATGCCATGGCCAACCAGCGCGACTACAAGGCCAAGACCGGCAAGGATCGCAACATCATCAAGATCGATTTCCCGAGAACCCCGGTCGGCAAGGCCAGCTTCTCGTGCATCCAGGCCGCCACGCCAGCGGCGCCGAAGTTCTGCGAAAAATACATCGAGTCGAGCACTTGGGTGCAACGTCCCGACCCGAAACTGGGACCGAACACCTGGTCACTGCAAGTCGTGCCGACCGCGTGCGGTCGAGCGATCAAGGATGATCAGACTGACCGGATGTTTGCCGAGTTGTACAACAAACACAAAGACGATCAGCAATGGCGGCAGTACAGCGTCAACGGCGGGTCGTTGCGGCGGCAGATGGTTTGCCACCTCGCGGCAACCTATGAGGGCAAGCCTGTGCGCAACAAACCCGAGTGGAACCTTGAGCCGGCGCGTCCTTACGTCGATCAGGCCACTGCCGTGGCCCAACACTGCAACCCTTATTAACGGCTTTTGATTTTGTGAGGGCGGTGGGTTGAAGGTTTGTAGCGCGCACAAAAAAACGGCCCGAAGGCCGTTTTCCTGTTTCGCGAAAGGCCTCAACCGCCCAGATACGCCTCGCGTACTTTCGGGTCGGTCAGCAGCGCTTCACCGGTGCCTTGCATCACTACGCGGCCGTTCTCCAGAACGTACGCACGATCAGCGATTTTCAAAGCCTGGTTGGCATTCTGCTCGACCAGGAACACCGTCACACCGTCCTTGCGCAGCATTTCGATGATGTCGAAAATCTGCTGGATGATGATCGGTGCCAGGCCCAGCGACGGCTCGTCGAGCAGCAGCAGTTTGGGCTTGCTCATCAGCGCACGGCCGATGGCGAGCATTTGCTGTTCGCCGCCGGACATGGTGCCGCCACGCTGGTTGAAGCGTTCTTTCAGGCGTGGGAAAAGGCCGAGAACCTTGTCCATCTGTTCCTGATAGTCGCCCTTGTCGGTGAAGAAGCCGCCCATGGACAGGTTTTCTTCAACGGTCAGACGGGCGAACACCCGACGACCTTCCGGCACCACCGCGATGCTCTTGCGCATGATCTGCGACGAGTCCTGGCCGACCAGTTCCTCACCCATGTAGCGGATGCTGCCGCTGTGGGCTTGCGGCGAGCCGCACAGCGTCATCAGCAGCGTGGACTTGCCGGCACCGTTGGCGCCGATCAGGGTCACGATCTCGCCCTGACGGACTTCGACGTTGACGCTGTGCAGGGCCTGGATCTTGCCGTAGAAGGTGGAAACGTTTTCGAACTGCAGCATTTACGCTTCCCCCAGGTAGGCTTTGATCACTTCAGGATTGTCGCGGATCTGTTCCGGCGTGCCGTCAGCCAGAGGTGTGCCCTGGTTGATCACGACGATATGGTCGGAAATGCTCATGACCAGTTTCATGTCGTGTTCGATCAGCAGCACGGTCACGTTGTGCTCTTCGCGCAGCACGCTGATCAGCGCCTTGAGGTCTTCGGTTTCCTTTGGGTTCAGGCCGGCGGCCGGTTCGTCGAGCATGAGGATCCGCGGGCGGGTCATCATGCAGCGGGCGATTTCCAGACGACGTTGCTGACCGTAGGCCAGGGTGCCGGCGCTCCGGTTGGCGAACTCTTTGAGGTTGACCTTTTCCAGCCAGTACTCGGCAAACTCCATCGCCTCGCGTTCGCTTTTGCGGAACGCCGGGGTCTTGAACAGGCCGGACAGGAAGTTGGTGTTCAGGTGACGGTGCTGAGCGATCAACAGGTTCTCGATCGCCGTCATGTCTTTGAACAGTCGCACGTTCTGGAAGGTACGAACCACGCCTTTGAGGGCGATCTTGTGACCCGGCAGGCCCTGAATCGGCTCGCCGTCAAGCAGGATGCTGCCGCCGGTGGGCTGATAGAAACCGGTCAGGCAGTTGAACACGGTGGTCTTGCCCGCGCCGTTCGGCCCGATCAGTGCAACCACCTGTTTTTCCTTCACCGTCAGCGCCACGCCGTTGACCGCCAGCAAGCCGCCGAAGCGCATGCTCAGATTTTCGACTTTAAGGATCTCGCGGCTCATTTGCTCAGCTCCATGTGGGGGCGTTGCATCGGCAGCAGACCTTGTGGACGCCAGATCATCATCAACACCATCAGGGCACCGAACATCAACATGCGGTACTCGCTGAACTCACGCATCATTTCCGGCAACAGGATCATCACCACGGCCGCGAGGATCACGCCCAGTTGCGAGCCCATGCCACCGAGCACCACGATGGCGAGGATGATCGCCGACTCGATGAAGGTGAACGATTCCGGCGTTACCAAGCCCTGACGGGCGGCGAAGAAGCTGCCGGCGAAACCGGCGAACGCGGCCCCCAGCGTAAACGCCGAAAGCTTGATCACGGTCGGGTTCAGACCCAGCGCGCGGCAGGCAATTTCGTCTTCACGCAGCGCTTCCCATGCACGACCGATCGGCATGCGCAGCAAGCGGTTGATGACGAACAGCGCGGCCAGTGCCAGCAGCAACGCCACCAGGTACAGGAAAATCACCTTGTTGATCGAGTTGTACTGCAGGCCGAAATACTCGTGGAAGGTCTGCATACCTTCTGCCGCCTTGCGTTCGAAGGTCAGGCCGAAGAACGTTGGCTTCTCGATGTTGCTGATGCCGTTCGGGCCACCGGTGATGTCGGTCAGGTTACGCAGGAACAGACGGATGATCTCGCCGAAGCCGAGCGTCACGATTGCCAGATAGTCACCGCGCAGACGCAATACCGGGAAGCCCAGCAGGAAGCCGAACGTCGCCGCCATCAGGCCGGCAATCGGCAGGCAGATCCAGAAGCTCAGGCCATAGTAGTGCGACAGCAGCGCGTAGCTGTAGGCACCGACGGCGTAGAAGCCGACGTAACCCAGGTCGAGCAGACCGGCCAGACCGACCACGATGTTCAGGCCAAGGCCGAGCATCACGTAGATCAGGATCAGCGTTGCGATGTCCACCGCGCCACGGGAGCCGAAGAACGGCCAGACCAGCGCGCCAAGGATCAGCGCGATGATGATGTAGCGTTGGGTGGTCGGCAGGGTCAGGAAGTTACTGGCCTTGGCCGGGATCAGCGGCATGCCGGGCGAGGACTTCCACGCCTTGCTGATCTGCTGGTTGAACAGCACACGCAGGAACATCAGCACCGAGCAAATGGCGATGGTCGCCAGAATGGCCGGGCTGGTGTTATGCACTTCAAGGTTGATGCCGACGATGGTCAGTTTCAGACCCAGTACCGGGTAGGCCACAGCCCACACCAGCAAAGCGCTGAACAGCGCCTGTTTAAGATTCCTAGTCATACTTTCTCAACCTCCGGACGGCCCAGAATGCCGGTCGGACGGAACAACAGCACCAGAACCAACAAGCCGAAAGCCACGACGTCCTTGTACTGGTCGCCGAAGATATCGGCACCAAAGGCTTCCGCCACCCCAAGCACCAGCCCGCCGAGCATGGCGCCGGGAATGCTGCCGATGCCGCCCAGTACCGCAGCGGTGAAGGCTTTGAGGCCGACCAAGAAACCGGCGTTCGGGTTGATCACGCCGTATTGCATGCTCAGCAGCACGGCCGCGATGGCCGCCAGCGCAGCACCAATGACGAAGGTCAGGGCGATGATGTTGTTGGTGTTGATGCCGAGCAGGTTGGCCATCTTGATGTCTTCGGCGCAGGCGCGGCAGGCGCGACCCAGGCGAGAGCGGGAGATGAACAGCGTCAGGCCGAGCATGGCGATGAGGGTCACCACGAACACCACGATTTGCATGTAGGAAATCAGCACTTCATGTGCGCCACCTGGCCCGAAAGTAATGTTGCCCGGAATCAGGTTGGGGATGGATTTGTCCTTGGAGTCTTGCGCCAGCAGAACCGTGTTCTGCAGGAAGATCGACATACCGATGGCGGAAATCAGCGGAATCAAACGGTTGCTGCCGCGCAGGGGGCGGTAGGCGATCCGTTCGATGCTGTAACCGTAGGAACTTGTCACGACGATGCTCGCGATGAAAGCAGCGGTCATCAACAGCGGGACGTTGTCGATTCCCATCATGGCCAGCCCGGCGATGGCGATGAACGCCACGTAGGAACCGATCATGTACACCTCGCCATGGGCGAAGTTGATCATTCCAATGATGCCGTAGACCATCGTATAGCCGATGGCAATCAGGGCATACGTGCTGCCAATGGTCAGACCATTAACCAGCTGCTGGAAGAAGTGATAGAGGTCAGGCATTACAACGCTCCTAAAAACCTGATACGCATTTCACTGGTGGAGTCATTTTCCCGCCCGGCCCCGTGGATCTTTATCCACTTCGAATCCGGGTTTTGCCAGCGAACCGCTGATGACGGTTTTGAGATTTTCAGGTGGGGAGACTGGCGGATCACGCCAGCGCGGCCCATACATTCGTAAAACAAAGCCCACGGCACGCCGTGGGCTTTATTGGCAGTCAGTCAGGCAGGGCCTTACTGAGGCGAAGCTTCAGTTTTTGGTTTGCCGAAGTGCCACTCGTAAACCACAAATTTGAAGTCCTTCAGGTCGCCCTTGGCGTCGAAGCTCAGATCGCCGGTCGGGGTTTTGAAGGTGCCAGCGTGGATGGCTTCAGCCACTTTGGCAGTGTCTTCGCTCTTGGCGGCAGCGATACCGCCGGCAATCACTTCAACAGCCGAGTAGGACGGGAATACGAACGGGCCGCTCGGGTCTTCTTTCTTCGCCTTGAAGGCATCAGCCAGGGCGACGTTGGCCGGATCCTGGTCGAAGGATTTCGGCAGGGTTACCAGCAGACCTTCGGAAGCGTCTTTGGCGATCTGCGAAATGGAGTCGTTACCCACGCCTTCCGGACCCATGAACCTGGCTTTCAGGCCTTTTTCAGCGGACTGACGCAGGATCAGACCCAGCTCTGGGTGGTAGCCGCCGTAGTAAACGAAGTCGACGTTGGCTTGCTTGAGTTTGGCGATGATCGAGGAGAAATCCTTGTCGCCGGCGTTGATGCCTTCGAACACGGCGACTTTCACGCCATCCTTCTCCAGCGTGGTTTTCACGGCGGTGGCAATGCCTTCACCGTATTGCTGCTTGTCGTGCAGAACAGCGACGACTTTCGGTTTGACGAACTTGGCGATGTAGTTACCGGCGGCAGGGCCCTGGGCGCTGTCCAGGCCGATGGTGCGGAAGACCATTTTGTAACCACGGGCGGTGATTTCCGGGCTGGTGGCAGCCGGGGTGATCATGATCACGCCTTCGTCTTCGTAGATGTCCGAAGCAGGCTGAGTGGAGCTGGAGCACAGGTGACCGACCACGAACTTCACGCCGTCGTTGACGACCTTGTTCGCGACCGCGACCGCTTGTTTCGGATCGCAGGCATCGTCGTATTCAACGGCTTCGAGCTTCTTGCCGTCGACGCCGCCCTTGGCGTTGATCTGTTCGATGGCCATTTTCGCGCCACTGAACTGCATGTCGCCGTATTGGGCTACTGGACCGGTTTTAGGACCGGCGATACCGATTTTGATGGTGTCAGCTGCGAACGAATGGCTGGCAACACCGGCCAGAACCATAGCGGCAAACAGTTTGGAAATCTGCTTAGTAGCCTTTGTCATAGTGCTCCACTCTTACTGTTGTAATTTTTTTGAGTTCTGGCGCCGTAGCAGCAGAACCGGGTCAGATATCTTTGCGATACCCTCCGGAAAATGCCCCCGGCAACTGTACCGGTACAGTGTAGAGCGCCGGTTGTAAGCCTGGGAAGCGGGCGCCGAGGGACAAAACCTGAGGGTGTCGCATTTTTGAATGAAAAAGACAGAATTGCGGCGGGGCGGTCGTGGGCATATATCCCAATCAGCAGCATTCCTTGGCGTTCCTGCTCTTTTCGTTCGGTGAAGCGATTTGCTACCGGGTTTTGCTGGCGGACCACCGACGTTATCATTCGCGTCGATTTCTTTTCCGGACAGTTCCCATGAATCAAGAACCTAGCACCCTCTATGCCAAGCTGCTTGGTGAAACCGCATCTATCACCTGGAAAGAGTTGGAGCCGTTCTTTGCCAAGGGTGCCCTATTGTGGGTCGACCCAAGCCTTGATTTGATCGCCGCTGCCGAGGCCGTGGCCTCGGACGATGGTGCCAAAGTGGCTGCCTGGCTGGCCGAAGACAAGGTCGCCAAGCTGTCTGAAACGCGGGCACTGGATATTTTCGAGCGTGACCCGGCGCTCTGGGCGGTGGTGGTTTCACCGTGGATTCTGATCCAGGAAAGGGCGCTTGCCACTGATGTCGCACCTTGATGGTGCGGACGGTCGTCAGCGAAAAGTGTGTAGCCGAGTAGCGTGATGGCACGTTGCCGTGAAGAAAGGCCACAAGCGAGGGTGGCATCACGGTGACGTAAACGTAACGGGAACAGTTTAGTAAGCAGCCTAACGGCTGCTTAATTGTTTCTGGATGTTGGAAAGGTTGAGATGTTCAGTGAACTTGAGGGCCTCTTCGCGAGCAAGCCCGCTCCCACATTTGGAATGCATTCCCCTGTGGGAGCGGGCTTGCTCGCGAAAGGGGCGACTCGGTTCTGGATCAGACCGTGAACGACTTGCCGGTATGGCTATTGAGGGAAATAACCTTGGTCTTGCCAATCCGGTGACGATAAATCTCACGCAGGTACTTGATCGCCTTCTTCACGCAATCGCGTGACAGGCGAATATCGTTGATCGAGACAAACTTCTCTTTGTCGTTGATCAACTCGCGATACTTCTTCTCATACATCGGTTTGATCGCGTACCAGTTGGTGTCGAGGATCTTCGCCGGGTTCTCGAACTCGTTGAGCAGTTCATCGATGCGGTCTTCGTCGAAGTCCTCATGGATGATGAAGTCGAGGATCGAATTGTCCAGCGTCTCGTCGAAACGGTACGGGTTTTTCGCAAAGCAGCGCTTGATGAACGCCACGATCAGCGTCAGGAAGTCATCCGACAGGCACGGGCTCTTGGCGATGAGGGTGGTCAGCGACAAGTTGGCCGAGGCACCGATCACCAGTGCGTAGCGCTTGAGCGTGGTGTTGGGGAACAGGCTGTTGAGGTGGGTCTTCAACCGGTTCAGGTCCATGTACGACAGCTTGTAGTCTTTTGGCAGCGAAACGATCGAGACCACCGACGAGCAGTTCTTGAAGAAGTGCAGGTCGTGCAGCGCGGCGGCGTCGTAGCCGGAGTTCTTGTACTGCTCCAGCGAGGCGCGATAACGCTTGGATTCGATCGGCAGCAAGCTGATGCCCTCGATCGCCTGGGTCACTTTGTTGAAGTGCGGCAGGTCGATCGAGCGGAAGAACAGATCGTCGATGTTCAGGCGCTGTGGTTCTTTGTCGAACACCTTGAACTTGTCGCTGCTCGGCGGCGGCGTTTCCGGCACCACCGATTCGGCATAGGCAATCGCCACCGGGCCGGCCAGACTCATGAACAGGTCGTTGGCGTCGAGGCGAATGGTTTCGCCGATGTCGATGCCGGCGCGGCGGAAATAGTTCTGGTCGTAGTCAGTCGTGACCGCCTGCGCCGTCAGAATGTTGAAGATCTGCTGCGAGATGTACTGGTTGGCGTGCTTCTCCATCGCATTGACATCAATGTTCTGGATGTTGCCGTCATCGCTTTCTTCGGCGTAACGCATGATGTCGTTGGAGATCAGCATCATTGCGTTCCATGGGCGGATACGGCCCATGACGCTGGCTTCGCTGCTGTCTTCATTGGCGAAGTTGTAGGAGAAATCCCATTCTTCCGACAGGTATTTGCACAGCAAGCGACCGGCGTTGATGTGCAGCGCCTCGGACATTTCGCTGCGGTGGTCGGAGATGTTCGGCAGCACGCAGATGCCGCTGGTGAAGATCGGCTCGAACACGAACGAATGCCCGCTCTTGCCGTCATGCTCGTCCATCGGCTTGGTGTCGAACGTCTTGTTCATGTACGAGTGCTGTTGGGCCAGGCCGAATTCCGAAGCCATGCCCGAACCGGTACCGCCGCCGGCACTGAAGATCGAAAAGTACAGACGCGACTGGTTGGCCTTGATGCCGCAGCTGTCGATCAGGTACGAGTGGATCATTTTCCAGTCAGGGCTGGAGAAACGCTGGGTGTCCTTGTTGAGGATGATCTTGGCCAGGTACTGGCCGAGGATCGGCGCGTTACCGGCGCCACCGGCGTGGACTTCAGACAAGTCCATGATCTTCATTTTGCTGTAGTCGCGCAGGAAGCCGCTTTTCTCGCCCTTGCGCGAGAAGCGGATGCGCCCGGCGATGTCTTTGTCGAGGTCGCCGAGCATCACCAGCGGCTCAACCAGGAACACCGGTTTGCTCGCCTTGTTCGGGCCGATCCGCAGGTTGTTTTTGATCCACTGAGCCGGGCTGTAGCCCTTTTCGGCGTAGCGCTTGTCCGGCGACAGGCGATCTTCGTTGTTGAATTCGTTGAGATAGAACTTGCGCGCGTTGTACACCAGCTCAGCGACATCGAGGGCGATGTTGGAGCCGCAGCGACCGAGGCCGATCAGGCACACCGACGGAAATTCCTGATCGTTGTGCTGCTCGTTGTCGCCTTCAAGGTGTGGCGGACGCGGGAACACCAGATCACGCAGGCCGTCGAGGTTGTCCAGGATACGGTCGGTATTGGTTTCGGTGAAGTACAGGTATTGCTGGGTCGACAGCGGGCGCGAGGGAACCAATGGCTTGGACGATGACGGGCTGTTCGCAGCGGGGCTCGCGGTCAGATCGGATACCGCTGTGGCGGGATTGTTTTTAGAAGTCATTGTGCGCCATATACCTGGACTGGGTCGGCTCGATAACCAATGTCAGCGAACCTCACGGAATAAGATCTCGCGTCTTTTTTGCGCGAATTGAGCCCGAGCGCCAGGGATTTGGCCTGACTGTCGCTGGGGGGAATCCTTTCCTGATCGATGATGAATCGGCCATTATTCGGCGATCTTTAATCAAAAGGAGGCTAAATGATGTCAACGCTACCTTCGTTGGGATTCGGCGGAATCGGTCTGATGGGCCTGCCGATGTGTCGGCGCCTGTTGGCGGCGGGTTATCCGCTGACGGTGTGGAATCGCAATCCGGCCAAGTGCGCGGCGCTGGTCGACGCCGGTGCCCTACAAGTCGCCAGCCCGGCCGAGCTGTGCGAACACGCCGAGGTGGTGATGCTGTGCCTGGCGGATACGGCGGTGGTGCGTGAGGTGGTGTTCGGCCCGGCCGGCGTTGTCGAGGGCGCGAAGCACGGTCAGTTGCTGGTGGACTTTTCCAGCCTTGAACCGACGGCGACGCGTGAGATGGCGGCTGAACTGGCAGACAAAACCGGTATGCGCTGGATGGACTCACCGGTGTCCGGCGGTGTGGTCGGCGCCGAGGCGGGCAGTCTGGCGATCATGGTCGGTGGCGATGCGGCGGACCTTGCGCGTGTGCGCTCGGTGCTGCTCAATCTCGGTCAACGCGTTACGCACATGGGCGGCATCGGTGCGGGACAGGTGACCAAAGCCTGCAACCAGATGATCGTCGCCTGCAATGCACTGGTGATCGCCGAAGTGGTGGCGCTGGCCGAACAGGCCGGGGTCGATGCAAGCCTGATTGCCGAAGCGCTGGCCGGTGGTTTTGCCGACTCCAAACCGTTGCAGATCCTCGCCCCGCAAATGGCTGCAAGCCGTTTCGAACCGATCAAATGGCATGTGCGCACGCTGCTCAAGGATCTCGACACGGCGGTGAAATTCTCTCGCGAGCAGGGTTCGGCGACGCCGATCAGCGGATTGGCCGCACAACTGATGCGCCTGCATGGGGCGCAAGGCTTTCTGGAGAAAGATCCTGCGACGCTGGTGCAAATGTACCGCGCGCCAGAATCAACGGATTGACCCCAGGCGAATGTTTGCGCTGATTGATTTCTTCCAGTACCGGGCGCAGTTCGTCCATTGGTACCGGACGACTGAGCAGGTAGCCCTGAATGAAATCGCAGCCCGAACGCTCGAGGAATTCGTACTGCGCCAGGCTTTCCACGCCTTCGGTGACCACCTGCAAATGCAGGGTGTGCGCCATGGCGATGATCGCCTGGACGATCTCCATGTCCGCCGTGGCTTTGGGGATGTCGAGAATGAAGGAGCGGTCGATCTTCAGGGTGTTGAGCGGCAGGCGCTTGAGGTAGGCCAGCGATGAATAACCGGTGCCGAAATCGTCGATCGACAACGACACGCCCAGGGCACGGATCTGCCGCAGTAGCACGAGGGTGTTGGCGATGTTGCCCATCAGGGCGTTTTCGGTGACTTCCAGTTCCAGGCGCTCCGGCGCGACACCTGCCGCGCGCAACGCGCTTTCGATTTCGTCAGCCAACGCTTCGCGTGTGAGGTTGAGCGGCGAGCAGTTCCAGGCGATTTTCAACGCTTCGCAGCCATGGCGCGACAACTCGCCCAGGTCCTTGCAGGCCCGGCGCAGCACCCAATTGTCCAGTTCGGCGATCAGACCGTTGTTTTCGGCGATGCTGATAAAACGGTCCGGCGTCAGCAGACCCTGTAACGGATGCTGCCAGCGGATGAGCGCTTCGAGTTTGGTGACCCGACCGGTTTTCAGTTCGAAAATCGGTTGGTAATACAGCATCAGACCGTTTTCTTCACCCAACGCCTGGCGCAGTTCTTCCTCCAGTTGCAGCTCCATGCTGGCTCGGCTTTTCAGGTTGGAATTGAAAAAATGCAGGCCATTGCGCCCCGCGCCTTTGGATTGATACAGCGCCAGATCCGCGTGCTTGAGCAGTTCCTCGCAGGTGGAACCGTCGTCGGGATACAGGCTGATGCCGATGCTGGTGGTCATTACCATGCGCCGTCCGGCCAGCTCGATCGGCTCTTTCATTCTCAGCATGATGCGTTGAGCCATGTTGCGGGCTTCTTCACGGTCGTTCAGCCCGATCAGGATGCAAAACTCATCTCCGCCAAAACGCGCGACGACATCTTCATGGCTGCGCACTGAGCCTTTGATGTGATTGGCAATCACTTTGAGCAGTGCATCGCCGGCGTCGTGACCGAGGCTGTCGTTGATGCGTTTGAAGTGGTCGATGTCGAGAAACATCACCGCAAGCATGCCGCCCTCGGTGGTTTTCTGGCTGAGTTTCTCGGCGAAGATCTGGTTGAAGCCGCGACGGTTGATCAGGTTGGTCAGGGCGTCGTAGTTGGCCGCTTGTTGCAGCGACATACGCGCTTGATCAAGTTGGCTGAGCAGGGCGTTGACCCGGCGCAGGTCGTGTTCCTTGTTCTGCAGTTTCCTGTCGGCCAGCGCGGCGCTGATTGCACTGCCCAGGATCAGCAAGATGATCAGCGCCACGGTCAGGCCCAATTGCAGGTGGTTGGTTTGCGCTGGCAGGAACGGAACGCTGCCCGGCGCCAAGACCTGTTTCAGCGCGGCCATTGCCGTGAAGTGCGTACCGAAAATGCCTGCGCCGAGGATCAGCGCGGCGCCGTACTTGAGCATCTGATGAAACAGGCCACTGCCGTCGCGCAGATAGCGCGCCACCCACAGCGCAGCGAAGCTGGCCCCCATGGCGATCACGATCGACAGCACGAACAGGAACGGCTGGTAGTAGAGGGTGGCATTCGATTTCATGGCTGCCATGCCAACGTAATGCATACCGGCGATGCCGAGCCCGATCAGCAGGGCGTTTTTGAGGCAGTGCACCAGGCTCGGTTGCGCCTCGCCCAACGTGTGCATCGCCAGCCAGGAGGCGAGCAAGGCGATCAGCAGTGAAAACAGGGTGATCGGCAGGTCGTAGTGGATGTCGATCGGGGCCTGGAAGGCAAGCATGCCGATAAAGTGCATGGCCCAGATGCCGCCGGCCAGACAGGTCGCACCGATCCAGCGCCACACCCGCTGCGAGCCCGGGTCTTCGGCATGACCGACTCGTTCGGCCATGTCCAGGGTGGCAAAACTCGCGGCGCAAGCGACCAGATAGGCCGCCAGCATCAGCAAGGGGTTGTATGTGCCATTGAGTATGACCTGCCCGCTCTCCGGCAGCTCGGTAACAAACTGCAAACCAAGCCACTCCATAGCATGCCCCGTCTCTGAAGTCGTCACTACCGCGCGGTTAACGCAGGCGAATGTCTGGAGTATAGAGGCGGTTTTTGCTGTAGAAGCCGTAGTGGCACATTGGCTGTAATGATTTCGGAATTACCGCAATAGCGATTGGCGCTAAGTGTCAGGCGATCTTTTCCAATGGGATTTCGCTCCAGCCCTGTTGCAAGGGCGGCAGGCCGAAGCGGGCGCGGGCGGCGTCGCAATCGGTATTCTGTTCACCGTTTTCCCAAGATGCCTCGAACTCGCGGCAGGGGCTCGAACGTTTGTCGTAGATCGTGCATTGCACCGCGTTGCCGATTTCGCCAGCCAGCGAGATGCAACGCGGTGATTTGCGGTCAGTGCCGATCATTGCCACCCGGCTTGGGGTGATTTGTGTAACCAGTTCATCAGGAACTGTACCGCCAGAGGATGAGCACTCACCCCAAAAGAAAGACACGCGAAAATGGGAACAGCAGGCACCGCAATTCAGACACGGACTGACTTCGGACATGGGCGGGGGTATCAAAGGGATTGATCGGAAGATCCGGACGGATCCGGCGGCCATTCTATGCTTCGCCACGGACTTGGGAAGGGGGGCGCGGAACTATTTTTTTGTGGCAGGTTTTTTCGCCAAAAGCCCCTGTTTTCGGGGGATTGCAGCGTTATCAAGAGCTTACGTTTCGTTACAGTGCCATGGCTCGATATCAGGCACACGAATGATCACAGACAGCCCCTGCACGGCTGACTAGATTGCAGGTTCCGGGCTCGGTTGCGTCGGCAGTGAAGCCCCATAACAATAAAGAGACGGACCCATGCAGAACTCGACCCAAGCGGCGAATGCCTGGCGCATTCTGTTCCTGTTGTTCCTTGCCAACCTGTTCAACTTCTTCGACCGCACCATCCCGGCGATCATCATTGAGCCGATCCGTATGGAATGGCACCTCAGTGATTTTCAGTTGGGGATCATCGGCACAGCCTTCACCATCGTTTATGCCGTCGCCGGCCTGCCTTTAGGGCGCATGGCCGACACGGGTTCGCGTAGCAAACTGATGGGCTGGGGCCTGGCGACGTGGAGCGCATTGACCGCCGTCAACGGATTGGTCGGCAGTTTCTGGAGCTTTCTGATCGTGCGCATGGGCATCGGCATCGGCGAGGCGAGTTACGCGCCGGCGGCCAACTCGCTGATTGGCGATCTGTTCCCCGCCCATCGTCGGGCGCGGGCCATGGGCATCTTCATGCTGGGTCTGCCATTGGGGCTGCTGTTGGCATTCTTCACCATTGGCGCGATGGTCAAGGCGTTCGATAGCTGGCGGGCGCCGTTCTTCATCGCCGCCGTACCGGGGCTGATTCTCGCGATTTTCATGTTTTTCATCAAGGAGCCCGCGCGCGGCGCAGCGGAAGCCGTGCAGGTTTCCCAAGCGAAAGTCGACAAGCCGATCCGTCGCGTTCTGGCGGTTCCGACTTTTCTGTGGCTGGTGATGGCCGGGTTGTGCTTCAACTTCGCCACTTATGCCTGTAACTCGTTCCTGGTGCCGATGCTGCAGCGCTATTTCCTCATGCCATTGCAGGATGCGGCGGTGGCGACGGGATTGATCGTCGGCGTCACCGGGTTGATCGGCCTGACGCTGGGCGGCTGGATCGCTGACAAGATTCATCAGCGGGTGGCCAGTGGCCGACTGTTGTTCGCGGGGTTCAGTCTGATCATCTCGACCCTGTGCACGGCGTGGGCACTGCATGCCGGGCGAATCGAAATAGGGGTGTTTGTCGCGGTGTTCAGCGTCGGCTGGCTGTTTGCCTATAACTTCTACACCTGTGTGTACACAGCAATACAGGACGTGGTCGAACCGCGTCTGCGAGCGACGGCGATGGCGTTGTTCTTTGCCGGGTTGTACCTGCTGGGCGGTGGTTTGGGGCCGGTGGTGGTTGGCGGGTTGTCGGATCATTTTGCGCACACGGCGATGTTGGCCGAGGGCGCAGAGCAAATGACCGAGGCTTATAAAGCCGTTGGCTTGCATGACGCCATGTACCTGATTCCGGTGGCGCTGTTTTTGACGATGGTGTTTCTGTTTTTGGCCTCGCGATGTTTTGTCCGCGATGCCAAGCGGATGAAGGAGGGGCTGGTGGCTGTCGTCGAGCCTGATGGAGCAGTGGCGACGGCATGATCACTTTCGCGAACACGCCCGCTCCCACCATTTGAAATGCATGCCAAAGCGGGCTTGCTCGCGAAGAGGCCGACAGCATCACCCTGTTAATTGCCAGGCAAACAAAAAGGCCCGCATCGCTGCGGGCCTTCTTGCTTGACGCGGTGGAGCAGGGCGGTTTAACCCGCCACCAGCACCCGAATCGCTTCCAGACGCAAAGCAGCCTTATCCAGCATCGCCAGACCTTGCTCTCGCTGTTCACGCAAGGCAACCAGTTCGCTGTCACGCACGGTCGGGTTGACCGCTTGCAACGCGGTCAGGCGCGCCAGTTCTTCGTCGGTGTCGGCCGCCAGACGGCGGCGAGCCTCGGCCACGCGCTCGGCGTGACGCGGGGTGATCTTGTCTTCACCGGCGTTGATTCGTGGCGTCAGTTGATCGCGCTGGGCCTGGATGAATTTGTTGGCGCTGGCACGCGGCACGCTCTCCAGTTGATCGTTCAGGGTTTCGAACGACACGCGTGCCGACAGGTCGTTGCCGTTGGCGTCGAGCAGGCAGCGCAATGCGGCCGGCGGCAGGTAACGGCCCAGTTGCAGCGAGCGCGGGGCAACCACTTCGCTGACGTAGAGCAGTTCCAGCAGCACGGTGCCCGGTTTCAGCGCCTTGTTCTTGATCAGTGCGACGGCGGTGTTGCCCATCGAACCGGACAACACCAGATCCATACCGCCCTGCACCATCGGGTGTTCCCAGGTGATGAACTGCATGTCTTCACGCGACAGCGCCTGGTTGCGGTCGTAAGTGATGGTCACGCCTTCGTCGTCGCCCAGCGGGAAACTGGCGTCGAGCATCTTCTCGCTCGGCTTGAGGATCAGGGCGTTTTCCGAATGGTCTTCGCTGTCGATGCCGAACGCGTCGAACAGGGTTTCCATGTAGATCGGCAGGGCGAACTGATCGTCTTGCTCAAGGATGTCCTCGACCAACTGATCGCCTTCGCCCGAACCGCCGGAGTTGAGCTCCAGCAGACGGTCGCGACCGGTGTGCAGCTCTTCTTCCAGACGCTCGCGCTCGGTGCGGGCTTCGTCGATCAGCGCTTGCCACTCGCTGTCGTCGGCTTCTTCGAGCAGCGGCAGCAGACGCGAGCCGAACTGATGCTGCAAGGCATTGCCGGTCGGGCAGGTGTTGAGGAAGGCGTTCAGCGCTTCATTGTACCACTGGAACAGGCGCTCTTGCGGGCTGGTTTCCAGGTACGGCACATGCAGTTCGATGATGTGCTTCTGGCCGATTCGGTCGAGACGACCGATACGCTGCTCCAGAAGATCCGGGTGCGACGGCAGGTCGAACAGCACCAGGTGGTGAGCGAACTGGAAGTTGCGACCTTCACTGCCGATTTCCGAGCAGATCAGCACTTGCGCGCCGAATTCTTCGTCAGCGAAGTAGGCGGCAGCGCGGTCACGCTCAAGGATGTTCATGCCTTCGTGGAACACCGTGGCCGGGATGCCGGAGCGCACGCGCAAGGCGTCTTCCAGATCCATCGCGGTTTCGGCGTGGGCGCAGATCACCAGCACTTTGGTGCGCTTGAGCATTTTCAGCTGATCGATCAGCCATTCGACGCGTGGGTCGAATTTCCACCAGCGTTCTTCTTCGCTGGCATCCGGCTGGGCCTGGAAGCTGACTTCCGGGTACAACTCGGCGTGATCGCCCAACGGCAGTTCCAGATATTCGTCCGGGCACGGTAGCGGGTACGGGTGCAGTTTGCGCTCCGGGAAACCCTGCACGGCGGCGCGGGTGTTACGGAACAGCACGCGGCCGGTGCCGTGGCGGTCAAGCAGCTCACGCACGAGGCGAGCACTGGCTTCGGTGTCGCCATCGTTGACCGCGGTCAACAGGGCTTCGCCTTCGTTGCCGAGGAAACCATGAATGGTCTTGTGTGCTTCAGGCGACAGGCGCCCTTTGTCGAGCAGTTCCTGCACGGCTTCGGCCACCGGGCGATAGTTCTCGCTCTCGGCGCGGAACGCGGCCAGGTCATGGAAACGGTTCGGATCAAGCAGGCGCAGACGGGCGAAGTGGCTGTCCTGACCGAGTTGTTCCGGGGTGGCGGTAAGCAACAGCACGCCCGGGATCACTTCGGCCAGTTGCTCGACCAGCGAATACTCGGGGCTGGCTTTTTCTTCGTGCCAGACCAGGTGGTGCGCTTCGTCGACCACCAGCAAGTCCCAACCGGCGGCGAACAAGGCGTCCTGCGCCTTTTCGTCGTCGACCAGCCATTCCAGCGCGACCAGCGCCAGTTGGGTGTCTTCGAACGGGTTGGTCGCATCGCTTTCGATGAAACGTTCTTCGTCGAACAGTGCAACCTGCAGGTTGAAGCGGCGGCGCATCTCCACCAGCCACTGGTGCTGGAGGTTTTCCGGCACCAGAATCAGCACGCGGTTGGCACGGCCCGAGAGCAGTTGGCGGTGGATCACCAGACCGGCTTCGATGGTTTTACCCAGACCCACTTCGTCCGCCAGCAAAACCCGCGGCGCGATACGGTCGGCGACTTCACGGGCAATGTGCAACTGGTGCGCGATCGGCTGCGCACGCACGCCGCCCAGGCCCCAGAGCGAAGATTGCAACTGGCGGCTGGTGTGTTCGAGGGTGTTGTAGCGCAGGGAGAACCAGGCCAGCGGGTCGATCTGCCCGGCAAACAGACGGTCGCTGGCCAGACGGAACTGAATGAAGTTCGACAACTGGGTTTCCGGCAGCGTTACCGCTTCGTTCTGCGCGTTGAGGCCGTGATAGACCATCAGCCCATCGACATCGTCGACTTGCTGCACGGTCATCTTCCAGCCTTCGAAGTGGGTAATGCTGTCACCCGGCGAGAACCGCACACGGGTAAGGGGCGCATTCCGTAGCGCGTACTGGCGGGTTTCGCCAGTGGCCGGGTAAAGCACGGTCAACAAGCGGCCGTCCTGTGCCAGAACGGTGCCTAAACCAAGCTCTGCTTCGCTGTCACTGATCCAGCGTTGCCCCGGTTGATACTGCTGCGCCATGCTGCCTGACTCCCACCTTGAAAAAGCGGGCTATCTTAACGGAATGAGGCCCCGAGGCCAAAGGATAAGGAGCCGCGCCCAGCTTTTATATGTTCAGGGAAGATTAGGCCATGCGTCGGTTTCAGGAAGTGGCAGGGCACCTGTGAGTGCCAATCCGGTCACAAGTTTGCGACCGACGGCTCAAGCCGTGATCGCTCAAGCCGATAGCCTGCTGACAGGAGACCCTCTATATGCTGCCACCGATGCTCCCCCTGAGCGCTGTGCCGATCACTTCCCAGCAGGACCCGATCCGCCAGCGCCCGGACATTCCACCGGTGGTGCCGGTGCAGGAAAGCTCCAGCGAAAGCACGATCGACCTGCAAAAGCGCGACCCGGAAGAGGCCGCGCTGCAATTGCGCGAGGAACAGCGCCGTAAGCAGGAGCGCGAGCGTCGCCGCCGCGAAGCGGATGAAGACCCCGAAGAACATCTCGCCGTGCCAGGCACAGAACTCAATGCCGACAACACCGTGCCGGTGGTGCCGCTGATGGAAGATCAACCGCGTCAGGGCATGTGGGTTGATATCGAGATCTGATGGCTGGTCAGCGCTGACGTCAGGCGGCATTATTGACGCAGTCCTGCCGGTGATCTGGCAGTTGTGTTTTCTTCAAGCGATGCATCGAACGCCATGAGCCAAGACGACAAACTGATCGACCTCAGTACCGAACGCGCCAAACGCGTGCATGACCTCAACGAGAAGCGTCTGAATGAAGTGCGCAATGCCTTCGAACAGGCCATGCCGTTGGGAAAAGCCAGGAAAAAGTCGAAAAACAAACCGAAAAAGCGTTGATTTCCCCCTGCATCCTTTGATGCAGGTCAGTTATTTTCCCGCCTTTACTCCCCTTCTTCATTGGCATTGACCCCGGTCAATTTCTGCGCCTGCCTGATTGGTTAACTTAGCTCCATCGCAGCAGAGCAGGGGCCAGGAGGCCAGTCATGTTTTTCGATAACGTGGTGTTTGCCGGAGTCCTCACAGTGGGCCTCATGGTTCTGTTTTTTGCAGGGTTTGGATTTTTTATCTGGAAGGATGCGAACAAGCGCAAGAAGTAGGTTCTTCTGGATTGACGAGCACGCAAGGCATTTTGGGCAACTTCGGTTGCCCTTTTTTTTGTGTGCCTGGCGGCCTGTGGACCCACCCTGGTGTATGCGGTTTGAAATGTGTGCGGGCTGGCTCGCGAAGAGGCCCGTCCAATCGCACAATCTCTGCCCGTGTGACCTTTTTCCCGAGATGAACAAAAAAGGCGCGATCCTTTCGAATCGCGCCTTTTTCATTTTTCGCTGCCTATCAGCTACCCAGCACCATGGACGCCAGCCAGAACAATCCGGCCGACAGTGCCACGGTTGCCGGCAGGGTCAGCACCCATGCCAGCAGGATGGTTTTCACCGTCCCGCCTTGCAGGCCGCTTTTGTTGGCGACCATGGTACCGGCCACGCCCGAGGACAGAACGTGGGTGGTGGACACCGGCAGGCTGAAGATGTTGGCCAGGCCAATCATGCATGCGGCGGTGATCTGGGCTGACATGCCCTGTGCATAGGTCATGCCTTGCTTACCGATCTTCTCGCCGATGGTCTTTACTACGCGCTTCCAGCCGACCATGGTGCCCAGACCCAAGGCCATGGCGACCGCCAGAATGACCCAGAACGGGGCGTATTCGGTGGTGGTGGTCAGGTCTTTACGCAGTTTGTCCAGATCAGCTTTTTCGCGAGCCTGAAGGCCCGGCAGCTTGGCGACTTTCTTCGCGGTGTCGTCCAGGCAGAGCAGGTAGCGACGCACTTCGATGCGGCTGTCGGCCGGCAGCGAATGGTAGTCCGCTACACCCTTGAGGGTGTGGAGCAGGGCGGAGATGGTCGGTTCGGTCTGCTGCGGGTTGCAGCGGAATTTCTCCGGCAGGTCGCCTTCGACGCTTTTACCCAGGGCCAGGAACTCGCCGAGGGTTTCGGCGTTGCGCTGGTAAAACTGGCTCAGGTGCAGGGTGGCGTCGCGGGTACGTTCGATCTGGTAAGTGGTGCTGTTCAGGTCGAGTACGAACTGAGCAGGCACGATACCGATCAGGACCAGCATGATCAGGCCGATGCCTTTCTGACCATCGTTGGAGCCGTGCACGAAGCTCATGGCCATGGCTGACATCACCAGTACCAGGCGATTCCAGAATGGCGGGTGCTTCTTGTCGTCGATCTTGCGGCGTTGTTCCGGTGTCTTGTGCATCTTCGACAGCGGGCGCCACCATTTCAGGCCAACCAGCACCAGGCCTGCAACCAGGAAACCGGCCATTGGCGAGAACACCAGCGAGGCGCCGATATCGATCGCTTTCTGCCAGTTAACCCCGTCGGCCAACGGAATATCGTTGATCAGGGCATTGGCCAGACCGACACCGAGAATCGAACCGATCAAGGTGTGGGAACTGGAGGCGGGGATACCGAAGTACCAGGTGCCAAGGTTCCAGGCGATAGCCGCGGCGAGCAACGAGAACACCATTGCCAGGCCATGGCCCGTGTTCACGTTGATCAGCAGTTCAACCGGCAGCAAGTGAACAATGGCATACGCCACGCCAACGCCGCCCAGCAGCACGCCGAGGAAATTGAACACACCGGAAAAGAACACCGCCAGATGAGGCGGCATGGCTTTGGTGTAGATAACAGTGGCTACCGCGTTAGCGGTGTCATGAAATCCATTGATGAACTCGAAGGCGAGGACAAACGTCAGGGCGAGCAAGAGGCTCACAAGCACCCAAGCATCCAGTCCGCTGAATAAATCGATCATGAAGGTTTTCTGACCCGGTCGTAAGGGGGCGCGATTATGCCAGAAAAGTCTCGAAATCGATGCCCTACCTGCTCATTGGTAACATTCTTCTTCTATTTAATTTGTTGCAGGGCGTTAAAACCCAGTGTTATGGAGGGTTTTTCAAGTCATTGATTTTATTGGTGAATATTGCTGATGGTGAGCATTTTTCAGGCAGTGTCGCAGGCTCAAACGCTTGTCTGAAATATCTCTGAAACCTGTCTGAAGCATGCCATTGGTCTGTAGGGCGGTGCATAGCCGCCGCTGCCCGCGGATAGCGGGCGGGCAAGGCATCGTCGATACACCGCGCTTGTAGCCGGTGCGCACGCGACCTTCGAAATAATCAAAACCGGTGGCTCATGGCTCTTCGGCTTTGAGTTCCTTTTCGATCTTTTCAATCTCTTGTTTGAAGACCTGATCCTGAACGGTGGCGCGCTTACGCCAAGGCTTGCGCTCCGGTTCGGGCTGAGCGGCGTAGGTGGTGACTTCCCCGCCGTAAACTTCCTTGTAACGTTGTTCCTGGCGCTCAAGTTCCGCGCGCAGTTCGTCTTTCGTCACAGTGCTACCTGTTTGAGTTGAGATAAATATCTGGTGAAACGCACTGCAACGAATCAATTGAACAGACCCGTCGAGCGCGCCACGCCTGAACAGGCATTGGTGGCATCGGCAGGGCGATCAAGACTTCCGTGTTACAGGCGGCTACGGCACCAGATTAAAACTGACGCAGCATCAGTTTCCTGTTTCAGCGAGCGCTGGCGTTGCATGAATAATGAGCGTCAAGCGCTGGCTGGGGCTGACGACGATGGATATCGCGAAAGCCAGTGGCGACCTTGCTGATTAAAAAATCGCGGCCTCACTGGGGTGCATTATAGCGGCCGATTCAGGAATGACTATCTTTGCCAAGTTAAAAACGGTTCTGGATGTGTGATTGTTTTGTTACTCGCAACTTTTGTCGCTAGTTGAAGTGCAGGTAAATCGTTATTTGCCACGCGTTCTGTTTTTGGCGCCATTTACTCGATCAACTAAGGGGGCGATTGAGTGTGTCAGCGAAGTTGGGCGAGCGGATCAAGCGGTGATGCGGGCCTGCGGGTTTGTTGCGATTATCGGTCGGCGGTTCGATAATCGCCCGATCTTGAGGGGCGTTGCTTGTGTATTGGCCCGCGAGCCGTTTGTATAACCACTGATCCGAGCCGGATAAAGGACCTGAAATGAACGATCAAATGCGCAACTCCTTCACCTCCGTGGCGCCGCCGATTGTCGCCTCGCCGGCCAAGCGGATCCAGGCGTTGACGGGCGATCCGGATTTCATGACCTCGCTGGCCCGTGGCTTGGCCGTGGTGCAGGCGTTTCAGGAGCGCAAGCGGCACCTGACCATCGCTCAGATCAGCCACCGCACGGAAATTCCCCGCGCGGCCGTGCGCCGTTGCCTGCACACCTTGATCAAGCTTGGCTACGCCACCACCGATGGCCGTACCTACTCGTTGCTGCCGAAAGTGCTGACCCTGGGCCACGCTTATCTGTCCTCAACGCCGCTCGCCGTCTCGGCTCAGCCCTACCTCGACCGTATGAGCGAGCAACTGCACGAAGCCTGCAACATGGCCACGCTGGAGGGCGACGACATTCTCTACATCGCCCGTTCGGCGACGACTCAACGGCTGATTTCGGTGGATTTGTCAGTGGGCGGGCGCCTGCCGGCCTATTGCACTTCAATGGGCCGCATTCTGCTGGCCGCGCTGGACGACACGACCTTGGGTGAATACCTGGACCACGCCGAACTGGTGGCCAAGACCAGCCGCACGATTCACACGCCCCAGGCGTTGCTCGAATGCCTGCAAGAAGTGCGGCAGCAGGGCTGGTGCATCGTCGACCAGGAACTGGAGCAAGGGCTGCGTTCGATTGCGGTGCCGGTCTACGACGCATCAGGCCAAGTGGTGGCGGCGCTCAACGTCAGTACCCACGCCGGCCGCGTCAGCCGCAGCGAGCTGGAACAGCGCTTCCTGCCAGGCCTGCTCAGTGCCAGTCGCGACCTCAGTGCGCAGTTGTTCGCCTGATGAAGCTGTTCGATAAACGCACAGTGTTGCGTTTATCGAATTGACGCTAAAACCCTCGGATCATTAATGTCGCGGCAGCGTCATCCGGCGCTGACGTCAATGGCCTCGCCGGACTGCCGACTCCCATAATAATGACAAGAGGCAACTCTCCATGTGCACGTTCCCCGACTGTCACAGCTTCAGCCCGTATTGCCGGGTTCACCGCAACGCCTGATTCACACCTTCTATTCTTGTGACCGTGCCGCTCTGTGGCCGGCCGCCGTTCGACTGCGTTTTTTGCGTGGAATAAAAATAATGAACCAGCCTCAGTCCGCTGTAGGTCAATGCCTCGACGTGCAGACCTTCATCAATGCCCAACCGATCTCGCGCTATCAATGGCGGGTGGTGATCCTGTGTTTTCTGATTGTGTTCCTCGATGGTCTCGACACCGCCGCGATGGGCTTCATTGCCCCGGCGTTGTCCCAGGACTGGGGCATCGATCGCGCCAGCCTCGGCCCGGTGATGAGCGCTGCGTTGATCGGCATGGTGTTTGGCGCCCTCGGTTCCGGCCCGCTGGCTGACCGTTTTGGGCGAAAAGTCGTACTGGTGGGCGCGGTCCTGCTGTTCGGTGCATTCAGCCTCGCGTCGGCGTACAGCAGTAATCTCGATCAACTGCTGGTGCTGCGCTTCTTGACCGGTCTGGGTCTTGGCGCCGGGATGCCCAACGCCACCACGCTGCTCTCGGAATACACCCCGGAGCGCAAGAAGTCGCTGCTGGTGACCAGCATGTTCTGCGGCTTCAACCTGGGTATGGCTGGCGGTGGATTCATTTCGGCAAAACTGATTCCAGCGTTCGGCTGGCACAGCCTGTTGCTGATCGGCGGGATTCTGCCGCTGATCCTCGCTGTCGTATTGCTGTTCTGGCTGCCGGAGTCGGCGCGCTATCTGGTGGTGCGTAACCGTGGCTCCGACAAGGTGCGCAAGACCTTGGCACCGATTGATCCTGTCGTCGTCGCCCAGGCCTCAAGCTTCAGCGTGCCGGAACAGAAAACCGTCAAGGCCCGCAACGTGTTCGCGGTGATTTTCTCTGGCACCTACAGCGCAGGCACGCTGCTGCTGTGGCTGACCTACTTCATGGGTCTGGTCATCGTTTACCTGCTGACCAGTTGGTTGCCGACGCTGATGCGTGACAGTGGCGCGAGCATGGAGCAGGCGGCGTTCATTGGCGCGTTGTTCCAGTTCGGCGGCGTGTTGAGCGCGGTCGCTGTGGGATGGGCGATGGATCGGTTCAATCCGCACAAGGTCATCGGCACGTTCTACCTGTTGGCCGGCGTGTTTGCCTACGCGGTAGGGCAGAGCCTGGGCAACATCACATTGCTGGCGACGCTGGTGCTGGTGGCGGGGATGTGCGTGAACGGTGCGCAATCGGCGATGCCTTCGCTGGCGGCGCGGTTTTATCCGACGCAAGGGCGGGCGACCGGGGTATCGTGGATGCTGGGGATTGGTCGTTTTGGCGCGATTCTCGGGGCCTGGATGGGCGCGACGCTGTTGGGCCTGGGCTGGAACTTTGAGCAGGTTTTGACGGCGTTGGTGATTCCGGCGGCGTTGGCGACGGCGGCAGTGCTGATCAAAGGGATGGTCAGTCACGCGGATGCGACGTGAGTTTAAAGGGTAAGAATATTTGTTGGATGTTCTGGCCTCTTCGCGAGCAAGCCCGTTCCCACATTGGAATGCATTTCAACCTGTGGGAGCGGGCTTGCTCCGAGCGGCGTTTCGGCGAAGCTTTTGCGGCCGATTGTTAGGGTGATAACAATCTGTTCGATAAACGAACACTCAGTCGATTATCGGATTGTTTGGCGATTTTCCCAGGCTTAATCTGCAGTGACTCCGGCGCTGAACCTCGCGCCTTTTTATCACTGGCGATTCATTACAAAAACGGGAGCCCGCTCCATGGCTGAGATCCTTTCGCTGCACGACGCGGTGAAGCAATTCGTCAACGACGGCGACACGGTCGCGCTCGAAGGCTTCACCCACCTGATCCCTACGGCAGCGGGTCATGAAATCATTCGTCAGGGCAAGAAAGATCTGACGCTGGTGCGGATGACGCCTGACCTGATCTACGACCAACTGATCGGCGCCGGTTGTGCACGCAAGCTGATTTTCTCCTGGGGCGGTAATCCCGGTGTGGGTTCGCTGCACCGTCTGCGCGACGCGGTCGAGAAGCAGTGGCCGCACCCACTGGAAATCGAAGAACACAGCCATGCCGACCTGGCCAATGCTTACGTGGCTGGCGCCTCTGGCCTGCCGTTCGCGGTGCTGCGGGCTTACGCCGGTTCCGACCTGCCGAAGGTCAATCCACTGATCAAGTCCGTCACTTGCCCGTTTACCGGTGAGGTGCTGGCAGCCGTGCCTTCGGTACGGCCGGACGTGACCGTGATCCACGCGCAGAAAGCCGATCGCCAAGGCAACGTTCTGTTGTGGGGCATTCTCGGTGTGCAGAAAGAAGCGGCACTGGCAGCCAAACGCTGCATCGTCACCGTGGAAGAAATCGTCGACGACCTCAAGGCTCCGATGAACGCCTGTGTCCTGCCGACCTGGGCCCTGAGCGCGGTTTGCCACGTACCGGGCGGTGCGCATCCGTCCTACGCCCACGGTTACACCGAACGCGACAATCGTTTCTATCAGGCGTGGGATCCGATCGCCCGTGACCGTGGGACGTTTACCGCATGGATCAACGAATACATCCATGGCTGCGCTGACTTCAGCGAGTTCCAGGCCAAGTTGGCCGCTGCTTCGGAGGCCAAATAATGACGTACTCCACCAACGAAATGATGACCGTCGCGGCGGCCCGTCGCTTGAAGAACGGTTCGGTGTGCTTCGTCGGCATCGGCCTGCCGTCGAAAGCGGCAAACCTGGCGCGCCTGACGTCATCGCCGGACGTGGTGCTGATTTACGAATCGGGCCCGATTGGCGCCAAGCCCAGTGTGTTGCCGCTGTCCATCGGGGACGGTGAGTTGGCGGAAACCGCTGACACCGTCGTACCGACCGGTGAGATTTTTCGCTATTGGTTGCAGGGCGGGCGCATCGACGTCGGTTTTCTCGGCGCGGCGCAAGTGGACCGTTTCGGCAACATCAACACCACCGTAGTTGGCGATTATCACGCACCGAAAGTGCGCTTGCCGGGTGCCGGTGGCGCGCCGGAAATTGCCGGTTCGGCGAAGAGTGTGTTGATCATCCTTAAACAGTCGGCGCGTTCGTTTGTCGACAAGCTCGACTTCATCACCTCAGTCGGTCATGGCGAGGGTGGCGATTCACGCAAGCGTCTGGGCCTGCCGGGGGCCGGGCCGGTGGGCATCATTACCGACCTGTGCATCATGGAGCCGGAAGCGGGGACTCACGAGTTCGTGGTCACCGCGCTGCATCCGGGCGTCACCCGCGAGCAAGTGGTTGCCGCCACCGGTTGGGCGATCCGGTTTGCCGACGACGTTGAAACGACTGCGGCACCGACTGACGTCGAACTGACCGCGCTGCGTGATCTCGAAGCGCGCACCGCCGCCGCCCATGGCCAGGCACCGGGAGAAGCATGATGCGTGATGTGTATATCTGCGATGCGATTCGTACGCCCATCGGCCGTTTCGGCGGTGGTTTGTCTGCCGTGCGTGCCGATGATCTCGCCGCCGTGCCGATCAAGGCGCTGATGGAGCGCAATCCGTCTGTGGACTGGAGCGCGATCGACGAGGTATTCCTCGGCTGCGCCAACCAGGCCGGCGAAGACAACCGTAACGTCGCACGTATGGCGCTGCTGCTGGCTGGCTTGCCGGAAACCGTTCCGGGCGTAACGCTCAATCGTCTCTGCGCTTCGGGCATGGATGCGATTGGTACGGCGTTCCGCGCCATCGCCAGCGGTGAGATGGAGTTGGCGATTGCCGGCGGCGTCGAGTCGATGTCCCGCGCGCCGTTCGTGATGGGCAAGGCCGACGCGGCGTTCTCTCGCAACATGAAACTGGAAGACACCACGATTGGCTGGCGTTTCATCAACCCTTTGATGAAAGCTCAGTACGGCGTCGATGCGATGCCGCAGACCGCTGATAACGTTGCCGACGACTATAAGGTGTCGCGTGCGGATCAGGACGCTTTCGCCCTGCGCAGCCAGCAACGGACTGCCGCCGCGCAGGCCGCCGGCTACTTCGCTGAAGAGATCGTCGAAGTGCGGATCGCCCACAAGAAGGGCGAAACCGTGGTCAGTCAGGATGAACACCCGCGTGCGGACACGACACTTGAAGCGTTGGCCAAACTCAAACCGGTCAACGGCGTGGACAAAACCGTCACCGCCGGCAATGCCTCGGGCGTTAACGATGGCGCCGCGGCGTTGATTCTGGCCTCGGCTCACGCCGTGAAAAAACATGGCCTGACTGCCCGCGCCAAAGTGCTGGGCATGGCCAGTGCCGGTGTCGCGCCACGCGTGATGGGCATCGGCCCGGTGCCAGCGGTTCGTAAACTGATCGAACGGCTCGGCGTGGCGGTCAGCGATTTCGACGTGATTGAGCTCAACGAAGCGTTCGCCAGCCAAGGCTTGGCGGTGCTGCGTGAGCTGGGGCTGGCGGATGACGCCGCAAAGGTCAACCCCAACGGTGGCGCGATTGCCCTGGGGCACCCGTTGGGCATGAGCGGTGCGCGGCTGGTGCTGACTGCGTTGCATCACTTGGAAAAGACCGGTGGCAAGAAAGGTCTGGCGACCATGTGCGTCGGTGTCGGCCAAGGCCTGGCCCTGGCCATCGAGCGCGTCTGACGCGCAGCGGCAAGAAAAAGAACTGAGGAAAGCGAAATGACTGACAAGCCTGGTTACCGTCGCCCGCAGGAAGGCACCCAGCCTGAGTACCTGCACCCGACCTACCAATCCACCAATTTGCGCTCGCCGTCGAAGCCTTTGGTGTATCTGCCACATTCGTTGTCGGAGATCACCGGGCCGACCATCGGTGCCGAGCGTGTGGCTGAAACCGACAACGATCTGACGGCTCAGCACAGCGGCGAACCGCAGGGCGAGCGCATCATCATCCACGGCCGGGTCCTGGATGAAAACGGTCTGCCGGTGCCAGGGATTCTGGTGGAGATCTGGCAGGCCAACGCCGCCGGTCGCTACAACCACCCGCGCGACCTGCACGACGCACCGCTGGACCCGAATTTCACCGGCACCGGCCGCACCGTGACCGACGCCGACGGCTGGTACCAGTTCCAGACCATCAAGCCCGGCGCCTATCCGTGGGGCAACCACCACAATGCCTGGCGCCCGGCGCACATCCACTTTTCGCTGTTCGGGCCGAGCATCCTCACCCGGCTGGTGACGCAGATGTATTTCCCCGGCGATCCGCTGCTGGCCTACGACCCGATCTACAACTGTGTACCGGACACGTCGGCCAAGGAGCGTCTGATCGCTGCTTTCGATCTGGAAAAAACCATTCCTTCCTATGCTCTCGGTTACCGCTGGGACATCGTGCTGCGCGGCCGTGAAGCCACGCCGATGGAGAAGTAAGATGACCCTGACTGCAACCACGTCCCACACCGTCGGGCCGTATTACCACATCGGCCTGACCTGGCTGAACCGCGAGAACCTGGCCGTCGAACAAACCCTCGGCGAGCGCGTGGCGATCACCGGGCAAGTCGTCGATGGCAACGGCGACATCGTCAACGACGCCATGCTTGAAGTCTGGCAAGCCAATGCGGCCGGCAAATACGACCATCCGGAAGACGAACAGGACAAACCGCTGGACCCGCACTTCGAAGGTTTCGGCCGCGTACCGGTGGATGCCGAAGGACGCTTTCGTTTCACCACGATCAAACCGGGCACGGTCGAGGGTTTGAAGGGCTCGACCCAGGCGCCGCATCTGGTGGTGTTGGTGTTTGCTCGCGGGTTGGTCAAGCACTTGCTGACGCGGATTTACTTCGAGGGCGACCCGGCGAACGTGAATGATCCACTGCTCGAATGCGTACCGGCCGAGCGCCGTGGGACATTGCTGGCCAAGCCGGATGCGGCGGGTGTCTATCAGTGGAATGTGGTTCTGCAAGGCACTGACGCCGAAACGGTGTTCTTCGATTATTGAAGAACGCCTCCCCGCTGATCGTCCCCGCGCTCTGCGGGGGACGGATATCTCTGTGGAACGGGAGTGTTGCAAAGTATGTCTAGACTCTCACTGTCCCTATTGAATGAAAAACAATGACAACCATCACTTCCCATTACACCGGCGAAGAGCGCAGCAAGCGTATCTTCGCCATCGTCGGTGCCTCGTCCGGCAACCTTGTCGAATGGTTCGACTTCTACGTCTACGCCTTTTGCGCGATCTATTTCGCCCCGGCGTTTTTCCCCTCCGACAACCCCACGGTGCAGTTGGTCAACACCGCGGGCGTGTTCGCCGCCGGGTTCCTGATGCGACCGATTGGTGGCTGGATCTTCGGTCGTCTGGCGGACAAGAAGGGCCGCAAGGCCTCGATGATGATCTCGGTACTGATGATGTGCTTCGGCTCGTTGCTCATCGCCTGTCTGCCGACCTATAACACCATCGGCGTATGGGCGCCGTTGCTGCTGTTGTTCGCGCGGTTGCTGCAAGGGCTGTCGGTGGGCGGCGAGTACGGCACCACGGCGACGTACATGAGCGAAGTGGCGCTCAAGGGGCAGCGCGGGTTTTTCGCCTCGTTCCAGTATGTGACGTTGATTGGCGGGCAATTGTTGGCGGTGTCGCTGGTGGTGATCCTGCAACAGTTCCTGACGGAAGAAGACCTGCGTGCTTATGGCTGGCGGATTCCGTTTGTGGTCGGCGCGGCGGCGGCGGTGATTTCCTTGCTGCTGCGACGTTCGCTGAAAGAAACCAGCAGCAAGCAAATGCGTGAAAACAAGGACGCCGGCAGCATCACCGCGTTGTTCCGTGACCACAAAGCGGCGTTCATTACTGTGCTGGGTTACACCGCGGGTGGTTCGCTGATTTTCTACACGTTCACCACTTACATGCAGAAGTACCTGGTGAACACTGCTGGCATGCATGCCAAGACCGCCAGCTACATCATGACCGGCGCACTGTTCCTGTATATGTGCATGCAGCCGCTGTTCGGCATGCTCGCCGACAAGATTGGCCGACGTCATTCGATGCTCTGGTTCGGCGCGCTCGGCACGCTGTTGACCGTGCCGATCCTGCTGACGCTCAAAAGCGTCAGCAGCCCGTTCCTGGCCTTTGTGCTGATCACGCTGGCACTGGCCGTCGTGAGTTTCTACACCTCGATCAGCGGTCTGGTGAAAGCCGAAATGTTCCCGCCCGAGGTGCGCGCCCTTGGCGTTGGCCTGGCGTATGCGGTGGCGAACGCGATCTTCGGCGGTTCGGCGGAATTCGTCGCTTTGAGCCTGAAAGCCGGCGGCATGGAAAACGCCTTCTACTGGTACGTTACGCTGATGATGGCGGTGGCCTTCCTGTTCAGCCTGCGCTTGCCGAAACAGGCTAAATATTTGCACCACGACCTCTAACCCGAAACGCGCGGGCCAATGTGGCCCGCGCCAGCAAGGACTTCTATGACTCAGCGACCGGGCAATCAATTGTTCGATGCCTATTTCACTGCCCGCGATATGCGCGACGTGTTCTGCGATCAGGGCCGGGTGCAGGCGATGCTCGACTTCGAAGCGGCGCTGGTCCGGGCCGAAGCGCGTGTGGGGTTGATTCCGACGAGCGCTGTTTCACCCATTGAAAACGCCTGCAACGCCGGGCTCTATGACTTCGCCGCGTTGGGCGAGGCGATTGCCACGGCGGGCAATTCGGCGATTCCATTGGTCAAGGCGTTGGGCAAGCAGATCGCCGCAACGGATGCCGAGGCCGAGCGTTATGTGCATTTGGGCGCCACCAGTCAGGACGTAATGGATTGCGGGTTGGTACTGCAATTGCGTCAGGCGTTGGCGTTGATCGAACGTGATCTGGCACAACTGGCGAGCTCGTTGGCGGTCCAGGCACAACGCCACGCCGCAACACCGCTGGCCGGGCGCACCTGGTTGCAGCACGCGACACCGGTGACCCTCGGCATGAAGATCGCTGGATGGCTGGGCGCCGTCACGCGCAGTCGTCAACGTCTGCGCGAACTCAAGCCACGTTTGCTGGTGCTGCAATTCGGCGGCGCGTCGGGGACACTCGCGGCGCTCGGTGAACAGGCCTTGCCGATTGCCCAAGCCTTGGCCCAAGAGCTGCAACTGACCATGCCGGAACAACCGTGGCACACCCAGCGCGATCGCGTGGTCGAGTTTGGCGCGGCACTGGGATTGATCGCCGGCAGCCTCGGCAAGCTCGGGCGCGACATCAGCCTGTTGATGCAGACCGAAGTGGCGGAAGTTTTCGAACCCTCGGCGCCGGGGAAGGGCGGTTCTTCGACCATGCCGCACAAACGCAACCCGGTTGGGGCTGCGGTGCTGATCGGCGCGGCGACGCGGGTGCCGGGCCTGGTCTCGACATTGTTCAGTGCCATGCCTCAGGAACACGAGCGTAGCCTCGGTCTGTGGCATGCCGAATGGGAAACCCTGCCCGAGATTTGCTGCCTCGTTTCGGGATCACTGCAACAGGCGCGATTGCTCGCTGACGGCCTGGAAGTGGACGCTGCCCGTATGGCCCGTAACCTCGAATTGACTCTAGGGCTGGTGCTGGCCGAAGCGGTCAGTATCGTCCTCGCGCAACGGGTCGGTCGCGACACCGCGCATCACTTGCTCGAACGATGCTGCAAACGTGCGGTGGCCGAGCAACGGCATCTGCGTGCCGTGCTCGGTGACGAGCCAGAAATCACCGCCCAACTGAGCAATGCTGAACTGGATCACTTACTCAACCCCGCCCACTACCTCGGACAGGCACACGTCTGGGTCGAACGGGCGGTGGCCGAACACAACGCTTTGACTGTCTGAAGGAGACGGCTGTGGCTTTCGTTCAACTCGCCGATGGCGAACTGCACTACACCATTGAAGGCCCGGTCGATGCGCCGGTGCTGGTGCTGTCCAACTCCCTGGGTACCGACCTGCACATGTGGGATGCGCAAATGCCGGCGTTCACCGAGCATTTTCGTGTGTTGCGGTTCGACACCCGTGGCCACGGCCAATCGCTGGTGACGCCGGGGCCGTACAGCATCGAGCAATTGGGCCGCGACGTGCTGGCGCTGCTGGATGCGCTGCACATTGAGCGCGCGCATTTCTGCGGACTGTCGATGGGCGGGCTGATCGGTCAGTGGCTGGGGATCAATGCCGGTCATCGTCTGCACAAACTGATTGTGTGCAACACCGCGGCGAAGATCGGCGATCCATCGGTGTGGAATCCACGCATCGAGACCGTGCTGCGTGACGGCCCGGCAGCGATGATTGCACTGCGTGATGCGTCGATTGCCCGTTGGTTCACGCCTGATTTTTCCGCTGCCAATCCGGTTGCGGCGAAGAATATCACTGACATGCTCGCGGCGACGTCGCCTGAAGGTTATGCGGCCAATTGCGCGGCGGTGCGTGATGCCGATTTTCGAGAGCAACTGGCCTCGATCATTGTGCCGTTGCTGGTGATCGCCGGCACTGAAGATGCGGTCACGCCGCCGTCTGGCGGGCGTTTCATTCAGGAACACGTACACGGGGCCGAGTACGCCGAGTTCTACGCGGCGCATTTGTCCAACGTACAGGCCGGTGCGGATTTCAGTGATCGCGTGTTGGCGTTTTTTCAGGCTGACTGAGGACGTTTTTGTGGACGAGAAACAACGTTACGACGAAGGCATGCAAGTGCGCCGTGCGGTGCTGGGCGATGCTCACGTTGATCGCAGCCTGACCGCGCTGACCGAGTTCAACTCGGAATTCCAGGAGATGATCACTCGCCACGCCTGGGGTGATATCTGGACGCGTCCGGGGTTGCCTCGCCATACCCGCAGCCTGGTCACCATCGCCATGCTGATCGGCATGAACCGCGAAGGTGAGCTCAAACTGCACCTTCGGGCCGCAGCCAATAACGGCGTGAGCCGTGGCGAGATCAAGGAAGTGATCATGCAGAGCGCGATTTATTGCGGGATTCCGGCGGCGAATGCCACTTTTCATCTGGCCGAATCGGTTTGGGATGAACTGGGCGTTGAGTCCCGAGAGTAATCCAGCCTGCTCCCCCAGTTTAAAAACGATCAACCGGGGGAGCAGGCGTGCGGTTACAGCAAGCTGATCGGATAGCTGACGATCAAACGGTTCTCGTCGAACTCGTTGTTGCTGAAGTCGCGGCGGATGGTCGAGTTGCGCCACTTGACGTTCAAATCCTTGAGCGTGCCGCTTTGTACGGTGTAACCCAGTTCCGATTCGCGTCCCCATTCCTTGCCATCGGTGGTGGATGCGGTATGCACATTGTCGCCGCTGATGTAGCGGTTCATCAGGGTCAGGCCCGGCACGCCGAGGGCCGCGAAATTGTAGTCGTGGCGCAGTTGCCAGGAGCGTTCCTGGGCATTGTCATAACTGGCGTTGTAGCTGTCGTTGGCCAAGGTGCCGCCGCTGGTGCCGTTGACCCGCATCCACGCGCTGTCGCCGGTGAGTTTTTGCAGGCCGATATAGAAGGTGTTGCCGCCGTATTTGGCTGAGAACAGACCCGACCAGGTCTTGTTGTCCAGATCGCCAGCGCGGGCGCTGCCGTCGTCCTTGCCGTAGAAAAAACCGAGGTTGGCGCCCAGGGTCCAGTCGCCCAGCGGCTGGCTGTGGATCAGGTTGATGTATTGCTGGCTGTAGATGTCCTTGAGTTCGGCATTCCACACACCGATCTGTGTGCGTTTTTCATTGAACACATATTCGCCGCCCTGAAAGTTGAAGCGATCGGAGGTGAACGCCGCTCTGCCGGACATCGACATGTCGTTCATGCTGCTGTCGTCGCGCGGGCTGTTGGCGCGGAACTGGCCGCCGTAGAGTGTCAGGCCATCGATTTCCTTCGAGGTGATCTGGCCACCTCGAAAGGTTTGCGGCAGCGAGCGACCGTCGTCCGAACGCAGGATGGGCAGCACCGGCATCCACTCGCCGACTTTCACTTCTGTCTGGGAAAACTTCGCTTTGAACGCCACGCTGGTGCGCCCGAAGTTGTCCGCCGGGCGACCGTCATGATCCAGCGGCAATAACTGCGTACCCCCCGTGCCTTTACCGCCATCGAGCTTCACCGAATAGAGGCCCAGCACGTCCATGCCGAAACCGACGGTGCCTTGAGTGAAGCCGGACCTGGCGTCGAGGATGAAGCTTTGTGTCCACTCTTCAGCCTTGCCCTGAGCCTTGGTCGGGTTGGTGAAGTTACGGTTGATGTAGAAGTTGCGCAGGTTCAGGTTGACCTTCGCGCCTTCAACAAATCCGGCTTCTTCAGCCGTGGCGGGCAGTGCGGCGCCGGCCAGGGCCAGGGCGATCAAACCGGGGAATACGTAAGGCGCAGGGGAGGCTGTCATGGATTGGGTCTCTCTGGTTTTTATAGTCGAGCGGGTGCGCTGCCGCCGCTTTCAGGGGGCAGACATGGAATGCAATGGGGAGATCAAGCGAAGGCAATCAGCCAGACAGGGCAGGGCGCGGGGGCATGTTGTCGAACCTGTTGTTATTGGTTTTGTGGAGCGAATGGTGCGGGGCGCGGCAGTGGGGTTTCAATTGGGGAAAGCGGGTTTTGGGCGATTATCGAACGCAAGATTAATTGCGGCTTTGTGGTGGTTGTGCCGGCCCCACGACTTTCCTGCCGGCAACAAAAAGCCCGCCAAATGGCGGGCTCTTGTATTCACCGGATGATCAGAACAGCTTCATCTTCGGTGCTTCTTCTTTCAGCGGTTCGTTCTGCGCGGTTTGCGCATTCCAGCCACCGCCCAGGGCCTTGTACAGGTTGACCGCACTGGTCAGCTGCGCGAGGCGGTCGGTGATCAGCGACTGTTGCGCGCTGAACAACTGACGCTGGGCATCGAGGAAGGTCAGGTTGCTGTCGACGCCGATGCGATAACGACGTTCGGCCAGGCGGTAGTAATCCTGGTTGGCCTGTACAAAGTCACGCTGCGCTTGCAACTGATCGGTGTAGGTCTGGCGGGCGGCCAGGCCATCGGCGACTTCCTGGAAGCCGGTTTGAATCGCCTTCTCGTAGTTCGCCACGCCGATGTCCTTCTGGATCTTGGCGTAGTCGAGGCTGGCGCGCAGGCTGCCGGCGTTGAAGATCGGCAGGTTGATCTGCGGCTGGAACAGCCACGTACCCGAACCGCCCTTGAACAGGCCGGACAGATCCGGGCTCAGGCTGCCCGCGTTGGCGGTCAGGCTGATGCTCGGGAAGAACGCTGCCCGCGCTGCGCCGATGTTGGCGTTGGCGGCCTTCAGGTTGTACTCGGCTTGCATGATGTCCGGACGACGTTGCAGCAGATCCGAGGGCAGACCGGGCGGTACGTCGCTGAGCAGGTCGTCGGCCAGCGGTTTGGCCGCTTGCAGATTGGCCGGGATACCGGTGCCGAGCAGCAGGGTCAGGCTGTTTTCATCCTGCGCGACCTGACGGGTATAACGCGCCAATTGGGCACGGGCGTTTTCCACCGAGGTACGCGACTGAGCCAGATCCAGTGCCGAAGCGACACCGACTTCATTGCTGCGGCTGGTCAGCTTAAAGCTTTCTTCGAAGGCACCGAGGGTGTCTTGCGTCAGCTTGAGCAGTTCTTTGTCGGCCTGCCAGGTCATATACGCATTGGCGACGCTGGCAACCAGGCTGATCTGGGTGCTGCGGCGCGCTTCTTCGGTGGCGAAGTATTGTTGCAGCGCTTGTTCGCTCAGGCTGCGAACCCGACCGAACAGGTCGAGTTCGTAGGCACTGACGCCGACCGTGGCGGAGTAGGAGC
Source organism: Pseudomonas sp. EA_65y_Pfl2_P78 (assembly GCF_963970495.1). Classification (NCBI taxonomy): domain Bacteria; kingdom Pseudomonadati; phylum Pseudomonadota; class Gammaproteobacteria; order Pseudomonadales; family Pseudomonadaceae; genus Pseudomonas; species Pseudomonas sp. EA_65y_Pfl2_P78. Next base: position 233,350 of record NZ_CAXAON010000002.1, read on the forward strand.
TGCTGATCATCGACTCGCCGGTCTGCGACGCACGCGCCGGCAGACGCTGACGACTGCCGCTGCCATTGGCCGAAACCGCCGGGAACAGGTCGGCGCGCTGGATGCGGTACTGGGCCGCATAAGCGTCGATGTTCAGTGCCGCAACACGCAGGTCGCGGTTGTTTTCCAGCGAGACCTGGATCAGCTGTTGCAGGGCCGGGTCATGGAAAAACTGCTTCCAGCCCTGCTCGGCAGCAGCTTGCGCCGGTGCCTGGGCCGGCGAATACGCCGGGCCCTGTGGGTACTGGCCTGCGACCGGAGCCTCAGGCTGCTGATAATCAGGTATCAGCGAGCAACCGCTCAGCACGAAGGCGGCGACTGCGAGGGAGAGTAGCGACTTGCTCATTGGCCAGCCTCTTTAGGAGTTTCTTTGGCGTCATCCTTGCCGGCGTTTTTGCGCTGGCCAATGGACGACACGGTGACGAAGAACAGTGGGACCCAGAAGATCGCCAGGATCGTGGCCGTAAGCATACCGCCGATTACGCCAGTACCGATCGCATGTTGACTGCCTGAACCTGCGCCGGTGGAGATCGCCAACGGTACAACACCGAGTACGAAGGCCAGCGAGGTCATGATGATCGGTCGCAGACGCATGCGGCACGCTTCAATCGCCGCATCGCGCAGACTGCGCCCTTGCTCATGCAGTTCCTTGGCGAATTCGACGATCAGAATGGCGTTTTTAGCCGCCAGACCGATAGTCGTCAACAGGCCCACCTGGAAGTACACGTCGTTGGACAGACCGCGCAGGCTGGTGGCCAACAGTGCACCGATGATCCCCAGTGGCACCACGAGCATGACCGCGATCGGAATCGACCAGCTTTCATACAGCGCCGCCAGACACAGGAACACCATCAGCAGCGACAGGGCGTACAGCGCTGGCGCTTGCGAGCCCGACAGACGTTCCTCGTAGGACAGACCGGTCCAGGAGATACCGACGCCGGCCGGCAGCTTCTTGGCAATCGCTTCGACTTCGGCCATCGCTTCACCGGTGGAGTAACCCGGCGCCGGAGAGCCGAGCACTTCCATCGCTTCTACGCCGTTGTAACGGGCCAGTTTCGGCGAGCCATAGATCCACTCGCCTTTGGCGAAGGCGGAGAACGGCACCATGGTCCCGGCACTGTTGCGTACGTACCACTTCTTCAAGTCTTCAGGGCTCATGCGAGCGCCAGCCTGACCTTGCACGTAAACCTTCTTGACCCGACCACGGTCGATGAAGTCGTTGACGTAGCTACTACCGAAGGAAATCGACAGCGTGCTGTTGATGTCGGAAAGGCTCAAACCAAGGGCTCGGGCTTTCTCGTCATCGATTTCCAGATGGTATTGCGGTTCGTCGTTCAGGCCGTTCGGACGTACTTGGTAGAGCACCTTGCTCTGCGCCGCGAGACCGAGGAACTGGTTACGTGCTTGCATCAGTTTTTCGTGACCGATACCGGCGCGGTCCTGCAGGAACACGTCGAAACCGGTGGCGTTACCCAATTCCAGTACCGCTGGCGGGGCGAAGGCAAACACCATCGCATCGCGGAAACTGAAGAAGTGTTGTTGGGCACGCTGTGCAAGCGCGAACACGCTGTTGCTGGCGTCACGTTCGTGCCACGGCTTGAGCATGATGAACGCCAGACCCGAACTCTGACCGCGACCGGCGAAGTTGAAACCGTTCACGGTGAACACCGACGCCACTGCGCCTGCCTCTTTATCCAGCAGGTAGGAACGCATCTCGTCGACGACGACTTGGGTGCGTTCGGCACTGGAACCGGCCGGGGTTTGCACCTGCGCGAACAATACGCCTTGGTCTTCTTCCGGCAGGAACGCGGTTGGAATGCGAGTGAACAGCCAGATCATGCCGACAACAATCAGCAAATAGGCCAACAGATACGGGGCTTTGCGCTGCAGCATGTTGCCGACACCGCGCTCATAACTTCTGACACCACGGTCGAAGTTGCGGTTGAACCAGCCGAAGAAACCTTTTTTCGGTGTGTCGTGTTCACCTTTCGCAATCGGTTTGAGCATGGTGGCGCACAGCGCCGGGGTGAAAATCAGCGCAACCAGTACCGACAGGGCCATCGCCGAAACGATGGTGATCGAGAACTGCTTGTAGATCACACCCGTGGAGCCGCTGAAGAACGCCATCGGCAGCAGTACCGCCGACAGAACCAGGGCGATACCGACCAATGCGCCCTGGATCTGGCCCATGGACTTTTTGGTCGCTTCCTTCGGGGACAAGCCTTCTTCGGCCATCACGCGCTCGACGTTTTCCACCACGACGATCGCGTCGTCCACCAGCAAGCCGATGGCCAGCACCATACCGAACATGGTCAGCGTGTTGATGCTGAAACCGGCGGCAGCGAGGATGCCGAACGTGCCGAGCAATACCACCGGCACGGTCATCGTGGTGATGACGGTGGCGCGGAAGTTCTGCAGGAACAGGAACATCACCAGGAACACCAGTACGATCGCTTCAACCAGGGTTTCAACCACACCCTTGATCGACTCGGTCACCACCGGGGTGGTGTCATACGGGAACACCACTTCCATGCCTTGCGGGAAGAACGGCTTGAGATCGTCAATCGTTTTGCGCAGCGCTTTGGCTGTATCGAGGGCGTTGGCACCGTTGGCCAGTTTCACCGCCAGACCGGAAGCCGGTTTGCCGTTGAACTGGGCAGAAATGCTGGAGTTCTCTCCGCCCAGGCGCACGTCAGCAACGTCGCCGACACGCACTTGCGAACCATCCTGATTGACCTTCAGCAGAATAGCCTTGAACTGCTCGGCCGTTTGCAGACGGGTCTTGCCGATGATCGTGGCGTTCAGTTGCTGGCCAGGCAGCGCCGGCAAACCACCGAGCTGACCGGAGGAAACCTGAACGTTCTGCGACGAAATCGCGGCACTGACATCAGACGGGGTCAGGCTGTACTTGTTCAACTTGGCCGGGTCGAGCCAGATGCGCATCGCGTACTGGGCACCGAAGACCTGGAAGTCACCGACACCGGCAGTGCGCGAGATCGGGTCCTGCATGTTCGACACGATGTAGTTGGACAGGTCGTCCTTGTTCATGCTGCCGTCGCTCGACACCACGCCGATCACCATGAGGAAGTTTTTCACTGCCTTGGTCACACGGATACCTTGTTGCTGCACTTCCTGCGGCAACAGCGGAGTCGCGAGGTTCAGTTTGTTCTGAACCTGCACCTGCGCGGTGTCGGAGTTGGTGCCTTGCTCGAAGGTCGCGGTGATGGTCATGCTGCCGTCGGAGTTACTTTCCGACGACACATAACGCAGGTTGTCGATACCGTTGAGCTGTTGTTCGATCACCTGAACCACGGTGTCCTGCACGGTTTGCGCCGAAGCGCCCGGGTAGGTCACGGAGATCGCAATGGCCGGTGGCGCAATGCTCGGGTACTGGTTGATCGGCAACTTGAGGATCGATAGTGCCCCGACCAGCATGATCACCAAGGCAATTACCCAGGCGAAAATCGGACGGTCGATGAAGAATTTTGACATGGGTTACTCCCCTTTGCCGCCAGCGGCTTTGTCAGCTGCCTGTGCGGGGGCCGGGTTCTTGGTGTCAACATTGGTCGCTTCGGTCGGATTGACCTGAACACCAGGGCGCACGTATTGCAGCCCCTCGGTGATCAGACGATCGCCAGCCTTCAGGCCGTCTTCGATCAGCCATTTGCTGCCGACGGTGCGGCTGGCCTTGAGCTGACGCAGTTCGACCTTGTTGTCGGCGCCGACGACCAGTGCGGTCGGGGTGCCTTTGAGGTCGCGGGTCACGCCTTGTTGCGGCGCCAGAATGGCGGCGGCGTTGACACCAGCCTGCAACTGGGCGCGGACGAACATGCCAGGCAGCAGGGTGTGGTCGGGGTTCGGGAAGACCGCGCGCAGGGTTACCGAACCGGTAGTCGGATCGACCGATACTTCGGAGAATTCCAGCTTACCGTCGAGCTTGTACTGGCTGCCGTCTTCCAGGGTCAGCTTGACCGCTGCAGCGTTGTCGCCGGATTTTTGCAGACGACCGCTTTCCAGCTCGCGGCGCAGTTCCAGCAATTCAACTGACGACTGGGTCACATCGACGTAGATCGGGTCGAGCTGCTGGATCGTCGCCATGGCGTCGGTCTGGCCGTTGCTGACCAGCGCACCTTCGGTCACCGAAGAGCGGCCGATACGGCCGGAAATCGGCGCATAAACCTTGGTGTAACGCACGTTGATCTGCGCGCTTTGCAGCGACGCTTCCGATTGCATGCGGTTGGCCACGGCGGTGTCGTATTCCTGGCGGCTGACGGCCTGTTCATCGACCAGTTGCTTGTAGCGGTCGGAGATCGACTTGGTCGAACGCAGGTTGGCTTCGGCGCTTTTCAGGGTGGCTTCATAGACCGACGGATCGATCTGGTACAGCTGCTGGCCGGCTTTAACGTCACCGCCTTCCTTGAACAGTCGCTTGAGAATGATGCCGTTGACCTGAGGGCGAACTTCAGCGATGCGGAACGCACTGGTGCGGCCCGGCAGTTCGGACGTGAGGGTGAAGGCTTGTGGTTGCAGGGTGACGACGCCGACCTGAGGAGGCGGAGCGGCTGGGGCCGCTTCTTCCTTTTTACATCCGCTGAGCAGCGATGCCAGGGCGACGGCAGTGACCAGAGCGGTAACAGCTGGCTTGAATTGCATGAAAATCCTCGGGTCAGGCGCGCGAAAAGCGCACAAGAAGTGTGGAAGTAAAAAAAACTGCCGGGTGGATAAGTAGCTTGCTAATGAATATACTTACGTTCATGGTTGTTTGTAAACACCTTGGCGTCGTATCCACCCTGTTACAAAAAACGTCGCAAGGTTCGAAATTGTAGGCCGGGGAGTCGATCCGCGAGAGATCGCCCCCTCTTTATTCAGCGGATATTCAGCCATCCCTGAAACATCCTGTTTGAGGTTTTACTGTCATGGTCCGTCGTACCAAAGAGGAAGCTCAAGAAACCCGCAGCCAGATTCTGGAAGCGGCAGAGAAAGCCTTCTATGAAAGGGGCGTCGCTCGTACGACGCTGGCGGATATAGCGAGCATGGCCGGCGTCACGCGCGGCGCCATATATTGGCATTTCAGCAACAAGGCCGACCTGGTCCAGGCCATGCTCGATAGCTTGCACGAGCCGCTGGATGAACTGGCCAAGGCCAGTGAGAGCGAGGATGAACTCGACCCGCTGGGCTGCATGCGTAAGCTGCTGATTCATTTGTTTCATCAAGTTGCTCTGGACCCGAAGACCCGGCGTATCAACGAAATTCTGTTTCATAAGTGCGAATTCACCGATGAAATGTGCGATCTGCGCCAGCAGCGCCGGACGGCCAGTCTCGATTGCAATGTGCGTATCGGGCTGACCCTGCGTAATGCGGTGAATCGCGGCCAGTTGCCAGAAGATCTCGACACTGCCCGAGCGGCCATCAGCATTCATGCTTATATCGATGGCCTCCTGTATGGCTGGCTGTTGGCCCCGGACAGCTTCGAACTGCATGCCGAAGCCGAGCGCTGGGTCGATACAGGGTTGGACATGCTGCGCCTGAGCCCCAGTTTGCGCCGATGAAAACAAGCGCGTAATGGGCACAGCTTATGTCAATTGGCCCGTTTTTATATACGTTTGCGGTTCGCAGTTTATCGGTAGCCAGCCACGCATTTTGTAGGGAATTTGTGTCGCCTGTGTGAAGGAATGTTAGCGGCCCCAATACCGGGCCCCAAGAAAAAGCCCCGGCTCTTGCGAGTCGGGGCTTTTGCGTTCCTGCATTAAGAGTTACAGCGTCGGATAGTCGATGTAGCCAACCGGGCCTTTGCCGTAAAACAGCTCAGGACGCGGCTCGTTCAGCGGCGCATCGGCCTTCAGGCGTGCCGGCAAATCCGGGTTGGCAATGAATGGCACGCCGAACGCCACGGCGTCAGCCTTGCCGGCCGCCAGCCAGGCATTGGCGCTGTCCTTGGTGAAGCGTTCGTTGGCGATGTACGGGCCACCGAAAGCTGCTTTGAGTTGCGGGCCGAGGCTGTCGGCGCCTTCTTTCTCGCGGGAGCAGATAAACGCGATGCCACGTTTGCCCAGCTCGCGAGCCACGTAAGTGAAGGTTTCAGCCAGATTGTCGTCGCCCATGTCGTGGGAGTCCGCGCGCGGTGCCAGGTGAACACCAACACGCCCTGCGCCCCAGACTTCGATGGCGGCGTCAGTCACTTCCAGCAACAGGCGGGCACGGTTTTCCAGGGAACCACCGTAGTTGTCGGTGCGCTGGTTGGTGCTGCTTTGCAGGAACTGGTCGAGCAGATAACCGTTGGCACCGTGGATTTCCACACCGTCGAAACCGGCGGCTTTGGCATTCTCGGCACCGGTGCGGTAGGCGTCGACGATGTCGGCGATCTCAGCGGTTTCCAGTGCGCGTGGGGTTGGGTAGTCGGCCAATGGGCGCACCAGGCTGACGTGACCTTTGGGCTGGATGGCGCTCGGTGCGACCGGCGCCTCACCGTTGAGGTACGAGGGGTGAGAAATCCGGCCGACGTGCCACAGTTGCAGGAAAATCTTGCCGCCAGCGCCGTGAATGGCTTTGGTCACGTTGGCCCAGCCGCGCACTTGATCGTTCGACCAGATGCCTGGGGTGTCCGGGTAACCGACGCCCATCGGTGTCACCGAAGTCGCTTCGCTCAGAATCAGGCCGGCAGAGGCGCGCTGCACGTAATACTCGGCCATCAGCGCGTTCGGCACGCGGCCTTCGTCGGCGCGGCAACGGGTCAGCGGGGCCATGATGATGCGATTGGACAGCTCGACGTCGCCCAGTTTGATCGGATCGAAAATAGTTGCCATGTGTACAACCCTCGTCAGTGAAGTGGTTAATCAGTGGGTAGCAGGAGCCAGACCGGCATTGCCGTTCTGACGGAAAGTAATCAGGGTCACCAGCAGGGCGAGCACTGCCAGGGCGGCTGCGGCCAGAGGCACGCTGGTCAGCCCGAAACCGTGGGCGATAACGCTGCCGCCGACCCAGGCGCCGAGGGCGTTACCGACGTTGAAGGCGCCGATATTCAGGGTCGACACCAGATTCGGTGCAGCCTTGCCGAAGGTCACCACGTTGATTTGCAGGGCCGGCACGGCAGCGAAGGAAGCGGTCGCCCAGAGGAACAGGGTGATTTCAGTCGGGATCAGCGCGACGCTGGTCCAGCTCAGCACAGTGGAAACCACTGCCATCGCCACGAACACGCCGATCAGGGTGGCGCCCAGGCGTTTGTCTGCCAGTTTGCCGCCGATGATGTTGCCGACCGTCAAACCGAGGCCGATCAACAGCAGGGTCCAGGTCACGCCTTTTGGCGAAACACCGGTGACATCGCCAAGCAGCGGGGCGACGTAGGTGAAGAGGGTGAACATCGAGGCTGCGAACAGCGCGGTCATGCTCAGCGACAGCCAGATGCCGGCGCCTTTGAGGGCGGCGAGTTCGGCGCGCATGTCGAGTTTTTCTTCGTCACGCTTGGCCGGCAGGAAGCGGATCAGGCCGATCAGCGCAATCACACCGATGACGGTCACTGCCCAGAAGGTCGAACGCCAGCCGGCTTCCTGACCCAGCGCAGTCCCCAACGGCACTCCCAGCACGTTGGCCAGGGTCAGGCCGGTGAACATCAACGCGACTGCCGAAGCGCGTTTGTTCGGTGCCACCAGACCGGCCGCCACCACCGAGCCGATACCGAAGAATGCACCGTGGCACAGCGCGGTGACGACACGGGCAAACATCAGCACGTTGTAATCACCTGCAATGGCGCAGAGCAGGTTGCCGACAATGAAGATGCCCATCAACGCAACCAATGCAGCCTTGCGCGGCAGTTTGGCGGTGGCCAGTGCCATGAACGGCGCACCGATGGCCACGCCCAAGGCGTAACCGGTCACCAGCCAGCCGGCGCCCGGGATCGACACACCGAGGTCGGCCGCCACATCGGGCAGCAGGCCCATGATGACGAACTCGGTGGTGCCGATGGCGAAGGCGCTCAAGGCCAGAATAAGTAGCGAGAGGGGCATGTGCATCAATTCCTTGGGGGAGCGCTGAGCTCTTTGACGATGGCGTCGAGGAACGCCTGAATCACGTCCTCGTTGCGCTTGAAGAAGTTCCACTGACCGGCCTTCTGGCTGCTGATCAGCCCGGCGCGTTGCAGCGTGGCGAGGTGGGCGGACACCGTCGACTGCGACAGGCCGCAGCGCTGGTCGATCTGCCCGGCACAGATGCCGTACTCGTGGTTGTGAATCTGTTCCGGAAACTGGACTTTGGGGTCTTTCAGCCAGATGAGGATGTCTCGTCGTACTGGGTGTGCCAGGGCTTTTATTATTTCGTCGAGGTCGAGGTTCATGGCTTGGGCTCGTGATGTCTGTAGCGCTATATCGCGATGAGGCGAACTTTAAATCGGTATTTCGCGATATACCAATATGTTTTTGATCTGACGACCGTATAAATCGGTATATCGGGTTATAACGATACATTGAGTTTAACGATGAAGGCGCAGTGCTAAGCTGCGCCCATGAACTATCTCGCACATTTGCACCTCGGTGGCCAGCGCCCGGGCCAATTACTCGGCAGTTTGTATGGCGACTTCGTCAAAGGCCGGCTGCAGGGGCAGTTTGCGCCGGAGGTCGAGGCGGCCATCCAGTTGCACCGGCGGATTGATGTCTTCACTGATCGCCATCCGCAGGTGGACGTCGCGTTGCGGCGGTTTTGCGCTACTCGAAGACGTTATGCCGGGATCGTCCTCGACGTGTTTTTCGACCATTGTCTGGCGCGAGACTGGCGTTTGTACGCCGAGCAGCCGCTGGAGCAGTTCACGACGGACGTCTATCGGGTGCTATCGCTTGAGCGACAACTGCCCGAGCGTCTGGCGAAGATCGCGCCGCACATGGTTGCCAATGACTGGCTGGGGTCGTATCAGGAGTTTGAAGTGCTGGAGCAGGTGTTGCGCGGGATCTCCCGACGCTTGACCCGGCCGCAAGAGCTGGCGGGTGCGATGCAGGAATTGCGGCGTTTGTATGAGCCGTTGAGTGAGGATTTTGCGTTGTTCTACCCACAACTTCAGGATTTCGCCCGACACGCCGAGCCCTTGAAAACCTGATGTGGGAGCTTGCTCCCACAGGGGGCACGGCCGCTGTGGGAGCCTGTGTATCAGGCCGCGATTGCCGGGCGCATCGGGGTCTGTTGGGTGTCCGGGATCGCCCCAAACAACGCCTTCTGCACCGCCTGCTGTGCCTCGAACGCCAGCGCCGCCCGCTCGCGCCCCTGACAGGCAATCGGCTTGAGCAGATGCACTTCGACATCGCCGCAGTCATTGCTGAACAGACGCATCAAGTGCGACAGCAGGTCATCGTCACCAATGAACGGTGCCAACGCGTCGATTTCACCGTCACGCAGATAACGGATCGCTACCGGTTGCAGCATCACCTCGGAATCAATCGCCGCCGACAACAGGCGACCATGAAAGGTGCGCAGCGAACGGCCGTCGGTGGTGGTGCCTTCCGGGAACATCAGCAGCGGATGGTCGGTTTGCAGGTGACGGGTCATCTGCTTGCGGATCAACTGGCTATCGCCCGAACCCCGGCGGATGAACAGGCTGCCGGCCTTCGCCGCGAGCCAACCGGCGACCGGCCAGGTGCGTACTTCGGCCTTGGACAGAAACGACAGCGGCGTGAGCATGCCGAGCAGCGGAATATCCGTCCATGAAACGTGGTTGCTGACCCACAGCATCGGCTGTTTCGGCAGCTCGCCGTGAACGCTCACGCGAAAGGGCAGGGCGTTGCTCAGGCGCGCCATGAAAAAGCGCGACCAGCGCTGCCGGCGCTCCATCGAATGGGCCAGGCCAATGCGCTCAAACATCCCGAAAACACTGGCCATGGTCAACCCCAGCGTCACCACCAGCAGCACTCGCGCGACTCGCGCGTACACCCGCAAACGGCGCATTACACCGCTGCCTTGAAGTGCTTGGCGTAGCGCGGGCAGAGTTCATCGCGCTTGAGCAGGATGAACACGTCGGCGACCTGGAAGTCTTCGTCCCAGCACGGCTCGCCGCAGATTTTCGCGCCCAGGCGCATATAGGCCTTGAGCAGCGGCGGCATTTCAGCAATCACGTTGGAGGGAATATCCAGGGCCGGCAGCGGATTTTTCGGCTCGGCACGCAAATGTTCGGTGCACAGATAACGTTCACGCAGACGCTGCATGATCGCGTGAGCCTGCACGCCGCCGTCCTGCATCGGGATGCTCGCGCAGCCCATCAAATAGCTGTATCCGCCCTGATTGAGCACTTCGGCCAGTTCGCCCCACAGCACGGCGATGGTGCCGCCGTTGCGGTAGGCCGGGTCGACGCAGGTGCGGCCGATTTCCAGGATCGGGCCTTTCAAATGCGCCAGGCCATGCAGGCTGAATTCTTCTTCGCTGTAGAACTTGCCCAGGCTGCTGGCGGCGGTGTGGTCGAGCAAACGAGTGGTCGCCACCAGGCGGCCGGTGTTCAGGTCTCGCACACCGATGTGGCTGCAGTGAACATCATAATCATCCATGTCCAGACCTCGTTCAGCGCCTTTCAGTTTGGCGTTGAACTCGCCGCTGAAGACGTTGAAGCGCAAGGCCTGGGCTTGCTGCAAGGCCTCGGCGCCGATCAGGCGTTCGGCTTGCAGGCGGCGTTCATTGCCGGTGTCGCTGATGCGGGCGATCTGAGTCATGTGAATCTCCGTACGGGCCTTTAACCCGTCGTGGGTTGCAGCCGATCGACTTTCTTTATGCAGCCGTGTTGTGCAAAGTCAGGCTATGTAGCCCCGGTGTCATCGCCATGAACGTTTGGTGATGCTTATATGACAACCCACGAGGAGCCTCTTATGCCTTGGCCCGATCTGCTTGAAAGCCGTGAACGATTGCCCGTCGTTGCTGACCTGGCGGAAGGTTTTGCGGCGTTGTTGCACACGCTGGGCAACGTCACGCCGTTCGAATTGGCGGTGGCGGGAGGGCGGTTGATGGCAACGCCGGGGCTGGCGTTTCTGGTCGGTTATCAAGCGGCGTTGCGCATGCTTTGGCCCAGCGCACCGCTGAGCCTTGGGGCGTTGTGTGCGACTGAACAGCGCAGTTTGCGCCCGGCGGATATGCAAACGCGGCTGACCGATTTGCATCTGAGCGGGCGCAAGGATTTCGTCACCGCTGGCGATGCGGCGGACTGGCTGCTGATCGCCGCGCGCAGTGAAGAACCCGGCCAGACGCCGCGCCTGAGCCTGGCGGTGGTGTATCCCGGCGAACCCGGTGTGCGTGTGGAAAAACTGCCGGCGCTGCCGTTGATGCCGGACATCAGCCATGGTCGGCTCCACCTCGATGGCGCCCTGTGCGAATTGCTCGCCGGGGATGGCTGGGATGCTTACGTCAAACCGTTCCGCACCCTGGAAGATGTCTATGTGTTGAGTGCGATGACCGCGTGGTTGTATGGCGTCGGGCAGGACAGCGATTGGCCACAAGCGCTGCAATTACGCTTGCTGGCGTTGTTGGCCGGGTGTGCCGAAATGAGTCGCCAGCCACCCAATACCCGGGCCGGGCATGTGTTGCTGGGTGGGTTGTTTGCGCAGTTTGACGCGCTCAAGCCTGAAGTCGATCTAGCGTTGAGCGAGGGACATTCCGAGTGGGCGGCGATGTGGCAGCGTGATCAAGGCGTGATGCAATTGGCTTCGGGGGCCAGGGCCAAGCGGTTGGCCAAGGCTTTGGCGCAGGCCTGACCGGCCTCTTCGCGAGCACGCCCGCTGCCACAGTTTGATTGCATTTCAACTGAAGGAACTCGAACACTTGCTCGCGAAGAGGCCCTGAAAACACCACACATCTGTCATAAACCCCGACTACCCTCAGCAGGTTATTTTCAAGAGCTCTCACCATGTTCAAAGGCCTGCTCCTGCTGCTGATCAGCTTCACCGTTCAGGCCGGGCAATGGCCCGGCGAGCAATGGCCGACGGGCCCGCAGCTCACTGGCCCTGCGGTTGAGAAACTGGAGGCCTACGCTTTCCCGCCCCGCGACGACACCACTCGCCAAGGTGTCCGCACCGACGCCTTGCTGATCATCCGCGATGGCCAGATCGTCTACGAACGCTACGCCGGCCCGACCACTGCCGACACCCCGCACCTGACCTGGTCGATCAGCAAAAGTCTGATGGCCACAGTCCTGGGTGTGGCGTACGGCGAAGGCCTGTTCAGGCTTGATGATCCCGCCGTGAAGTTTTACCCGGCGCTGGAAAAACACCCCGCCATCACAATGGCCGATCTGCTGCACTGGGCCTCTGGCCTCGACTGGCAGGAAGACTACGAATACGCGCCGCTCAAATCCTCGGTGGTGGCGATGCTTTATACCCGTGGTCATCGCGACATGGCAGCGTTCACGGCGAATCATGACCGCTTTGCGGCACCGGGACAGGCGTTCCGTTATTCCAGCGGCGACAGCAATCTGTTGTCGGCCGCGCTGAAAACCATTGTCGGTCCGCCGCGTTATCCGGACTATCCGTGGACGGCCCTGTTCGACCCGTTGGGCATCCGTCATGCCGTGTGGGAACGCGATGCCAGCGGTACGTTTGTCGCCTCGTCTTATGCCTACCTGACCGCACGGGATCTGGCGCGGGTCGGTCTGTTGATGGCCCGCGACGGGCGCTGGGCTGATCGGCAATTGCTGCCCAGGGATTGGCTCGCCTTCAACCTCAAACCCTTCGCCGGCTACAAGGCCCATCAGGACGAAGCCGTCCCCGGCGGCCACTGGTGGCTTAATCGCCCGGCGGACGGCGCGCCATCGCCGTGGCCCGACGCACCGCCCGACACCTTTGCCGCCCTCGGCCATTGGGGCCAGGCCTTGTACGTCATCCCCAGCGAAAACCTGGTGATCGTGCGCTACGCCGATGATCGCGACGGCCGCTATCGCCACAACGAATTGATCAAACGCGTGCTGGAGGCGGTGCAGCCATGAAGCGCTTCTTGCTGGTGCTGTCGGTCATGCTGTTGGGCTGGGTCGGATATGAACGCGAAAACCTGTGGGCCTTTCCCGACATCATCAGTGCCTACACCGCCAAGGAATATTGTTCGTGTCGCTACGTGATGAGCAACGAGGCCGAATACTGCCGGGGCTATGTGAAACAGTGGCTGCCGACCAGCCGTTTCACCGATGAGCCCGCCAGCAAGACCATCACCGTCAGCGGCATGGGGCGCAGCAACAGTGCCCGGTGGTTGGGCGAACGCCAAGGCTGCCGCCTCAATCCTTGATGTGCTCGTCCCCCGGTGGGAGCGGGCTCGCTCGCGAAGGCTGTGTGTCAGTCACCACAAATGTTGCCTGTGCCGGCGCTTTCGCGAGCAAGCCCGCCCACGGGAACTTTTCCAGTCAATGGACTGGTGGGGATTGAAAGTTTGCAATAACGCCACGGGCGGTTAATGTTCGGCTCAGGTTTATTGGCCCCACGAGTCTTTAATGTTCAACCGTTCCCTGTTTGCAACCCTGTCCAGCCTGTTTTTGGCCGCCGTTGCGCTGCCAGCGCAGGCCAATTGGTACCTGGATGGCGAGTCGTCGCGGCTGTCGTTCGTCAGCACGAAAAACGCCAGCCTTGCCGAAGTGCAGCGCTTTCTGGTGTTGCACGGCAAAGTCGACCCCAATGGTCGCGCCGAAGTCGAAGTCGAGCTGGATTCGATCAACAGCGGCATCCCCCTGCGTGACGAGCGTATGCGCAAGGAGCTGTTCCAGATCGAGCAGTTTCCCGCGGCGACCATCACCACCCGGATCGACCTGCGCCCGATCAACGATCTGGCCCCTGGCGCTCAGCTTGAATTACGTTTGCCGCTGACCGTCAACCTGCACGGCAAGCAACATGAATATCCGGCCGAGTTGCTCGCCACACGTCTGGATGACCGCCGTTTCCAAGTGGTGACGCTGGAGCCGCTGGTGATCAATGCTGAGGATTTCGATCTCGCTCCGGGGATTGAAAGCTTGCGCAAACTGGCCGGTCTGTCGGCCATCAGCCTGTCGGTGCCGGTGGGTGCGGTGCTGATCTTCACGGCGCGCTGACATGCGCGGCGCAGTGTTTCCGTGGCGTGACGGCAACCACTTCGAGTTGTTGATCGACGGCCCGCAATTCTTTGCGCGCATGCTCCAGAACATTGCCCAGGCCAAAGAACAGATCGAACTTGAGCTGTATCTGGTCGAGGCGGGCGCCTGTGCCGAAACCATCGTTCAAGCGCTGGTGCTGGCGGCCGAGCGCGGCGTGCGTGTGCGATGTCTGTTCGACGATTACGGCAGCCTCGCGTTTACCCATTCTCTGCGCCAGCGCCTGATCCAGGCCGGGGTCGAACTGCGTTTTTACAATCGTTTGAGCTGGCGGCGCTGGGTTGGCAATTTCTATCGTGATCATCGCAAGCTGCTGCTGGTTGACCGATGTTCGGCAGTGGTCGGCGGCACCGGCGTCACCGACGAGTTCTGGACCCCAGGCCATGCCACCAGCGAATGGCATGAGGTGATGGTGCAAATCAGCGGTCCATTGGTCATCGACTGGCAATTGCTGTTCGACCGGCAATGGATCGCCAACCGCTATCGTCGCGCCTGGCGCCCGGCCGCGCATTTTGGCCTGCCGCGGTTACCCCGTGTGCCGGATAAAGGCGAGGGCATGGGCCGCGTGGCTTACGCTGACGCCCGCCAGCATCGCGACATTCTGCAGTCGCTGTTCCGCGCCCTGAACAGTGGGCAGAAACGCATCTGGATGGCCACGCCGTATTTTCTGCCGACCTGGAAAATCCGCCGCTCCCTGCGCAAGGCCGCCGCCCGTGGTGTCGATGTGCGTTTACTGCTGACCGGCCCACGCACCGATCACCCGTCCGTGCGCTACGCCGGGCATCGCTACTACCCGCGCCTGCTCAAGGCCGGGGTGCAGATCTTCGAATACCAGCCGTGTTTCCTGCACCTGAAAATGGTGCTGGTGGACGAGTGGGTGAGCATCGGCTCGTGCAACTTCGATCACTGGAACCTGCGTTTCAATCTGGAGGCGAACCTGGAGGCACTCGATCCGTCGTTGACGGCGGCGGTGCGGGCGAGTTTCGAGAAGGACTTCGGCTTGAGTCAGCGGGTGAGTCTGGAGGAGTGGCAGCGTCGGCCGTTGTGGCACAGGGTCAAGCAGCGGGTGTGGGGGTGGGTGGATCGGTTGGTGGTCAACCTGCTGGACAGGCGCGGTTAACGCCAGCTCCGAAACCAGTGGATTCCAATGTGGGAGGGGGCTTGTTCCCGAAGGCGGCATGTCATTCAGCATTTATTTGGCTGATACACCGCATTCGGGAGCAAGCCCCCTCCCACAAAGGCCCCTCTCACACAGGCGTGTGTGGCCTCAATAGTTACAGCAATTCGAAGCTCTGCTGCGTCACGTCCTGCGAATCAAGACCGATCTGCACGTTGAATTTGCCGGGCTCTGCCGCGTACTTGAGCTGAGCGTTGTAGAACTTCAGGTCATCCTCGGTGATGGTGAAGTGCACGACTTTCTGTTCGCCGGCCTTGAGCATGATTTTCTGGAAGTTCTTCAGTTCCTTCACCGGGCGGATCATCGAACCGGTGACGTCCTGAATGTACAACTGCACCACGGTTTCGCCGTCGCGCTTGCCGGTGTTTTTCACCGTGACACTGGCGTCGAGCTTGCCGGTGGCGTTCAGGGTGGTCGACGACAGTGCCATGTCGTTCAGGCTGAAATCGGTGTAGCTCAAGCCATAGCCGAACGGGAACAGCGGGCCGGTCGTGTCGTCGAAATACTGCGAGGTGTAGTTGCCCGGTTTGCCTGGCGTGAACGGCCGGCCAATGCTCAGGTGGTTGTAGTAGGTGGGAATCTGCCCGACGGAGCGCGGGAAGGTCACCGGCAGTTTGCCCGACGGGTTGTAGTCACCGAACAGCACATCGGCGATGGCGTTGCCGCCCTCGGTGCCGCTGAACCAGGTTTCCAGAATGGCGTCGGCCGATTCCTTTTCCTCAAGGATGGTCAGCGGGCGGCCGTTCATCAGCACCAGTACCAGCGGTTTGCCGGTCGCTTTCAGGGCTCGGATCAACTCACGCTGAGTTTGCGGGATGTTCAGGTCGGTGCGGCTGGAGGATTCGTGTGACATGCCGCGGGATTCGCCCACTGCCGCAACGACCACGTCAGCGTCTTTGGCGGCTTTCACCGCTTCGTCGATCAGCACACTGGCCGGGCGTGGATCATCGACCACTTCCGGTGCATCGAAGTTGAGGAAGTTCAGGTAGTCGAGGACTTTCTTGTTGCTGGTGATGTTGGCGCCACGGGCGTAGATCAGGTTCGACTTGTCGCCGATCACGTTGCTCATGCCGTCGAACAGCGTGACTGATTGCGCCGGCTTACCGGCCGCCGCCCAACTGCCCATCATGTCGATCGGCGCCTTGGCCAATGGACCGACCAGCGCGATTTTCGCGGTTTTCTTCAGCGGCAGGGTTTCGTTCTGGTTTTTCAGCAGCACCAGGCTGCGACGCGCCACTTCACGGGCCTCGCGACGGTGCAGGCGACTTTCGGCGTAGGTGTCGGCCGGATCGTCTTCAGCCTTGCCGATGCGCAGGTACGGGTCCTTGAACAAGCCCATGTCGTACTTGGCCGCGAGCACTTCGCGCACGGCATTGTCGATGTCTTTCTGTTCGATCTCGCCGGACTTGAGCAGGCCCGGCAGCTCTTTGCCGTACAGGGTGTCGTTCATGCTCATGTCGATGCCGGCCTTGATCGCCAGCTTCGCCGCTTCACGACCGTCGCGGGCCACGCCGTGCTTGATCAGCTCGAAGATCGCACCGTGGTCGCTGACCGCCAGGCCTTTGAAGCCCCAGTCCTTGCGTAGCAAATCGTTCATCAGCCAGGTGTTGGCGGTGGCCGGAATGCCGTTGATCGAGTTCAACGCGACCATCACGCCGCCGGCGCCGGCATCAATCGCGGCGCGGTACGGTGGCAGGTAATCCTGGTACATCTTCACCGGGCTCATGTCCACGGTGTTGTAGTCACGACCACCCTCGACCGCGCCGTACAGGGCAAAGTGCTTGACGCTGGCCATGATGCTGTCGGCGGCGCTCGGGGTCTGGCCCTGATAAGCCTTGACCATGACTTTGGCGATGCGCGAGGTCAGGTAGGTGTCCTCACCGAAACCTTCGGAGCTGCGGCCCCAACGCGGATCGCGGGAGATGTCGACCATCGGCGCGAAGGTGATGTCGAGGCTGTCGGCCGCCGCTTCTTTGGCCGCCACGCGTCCGGACAGGCCGATGGCGTCCATGTCCCAACTCGACGCCAGGGCCAGCGGAATCGGGAAAATCGTACGGTGACCGTGGATCACGTCGTACGCAAAAAACATCGGAATCTTCAGACGGCTGCGCATGGCCGCGTCCTGCATCGGCCGGTTTTCCGGGCGAGTGATGGAGTTGAACGTGCCGCCGATGTTGCCCGCGGCGATTTCCTTGCGGATCAGTTCGCGGGGCATTTGCGGGCCGATGCTGATCAGGCGCAACTGGCCGATCTTCTCTTCGAGGGTCATTTGGCTCATCAGATGGCTGATGAACGCGTCCTTGTTTTCCAGGGGCGCCGGGGTCGTGGCGGCCAATACGTGATGACTGGCCAGGCTGACGAGCAGACCCAGCAAACACAGCTTCTTCATGAATGTTTTTCTCAAGGGCCCAAGCGGCAATGCAATGCCGGCCAGCCAAAATGTTGGGAGCGACTATTGTTGTTCGGGTGCCGGCTCAAAAATACCGAGCCAAAAAACCACAGCCGACACTCGGTAGCGTGAACGCGCAGGGCACTTTTTAGCCCATTCGCCCGTCGCATTCCAGTGACGAGGCCGATTATGCCCCAAGAGCCGGTCCCGAAGTTTTCGCCGACGGTTTTTAATGAAATGTGCCAAGGAGCATCACTTTGATGAATGTCAGCCCAATCAACCGCTCGCGTCTGCAGGTCGCCACATTGCTGGTGCTGGCCACGCTATTGACCGCGTGTGGCATCAACAACATCCCGACCCTCGACGAGCAGGCCAAAGCGGCCTGGAGCCAAGTGCAGAACCAGTACCAGCGCCGCGCCGACCTGATCCCCAATCTGGTCGAAACGGTGAAAGGCTACGCCAAGCATGAAGAGGCGACCCTGACCGCCGTGATCGAGGCGCGGGCCAAGGCGACGTCGATCCAGGTGGATGCCAGCACCCTCGACAACCCGCAAAAGCTCAAGCAGTTCCAACAGGCACAGGATCAACTGAGCGGCGCGTTGAGCCGTTTGATGGTGGTCTCTGAGCGTTATCCGGACCTGAAGGCCAACCAGAACTTTCTGGCCCTGCAGTCGCAGCTTGAGGGCACGGAAAACCGTATCGCCGTGGCGCGGCGCGATTTCATTCTGGCGGTGCAGAAATACAACACTGAAATCCGCACCTTCCCGGGACGCCTCTGGCACAGCGTGATGTACAGCGACCTGCCGATCCGCGAAACCTTTGAAGCCACCACCCCCGGTGCAGAAAAGGCGCCCGAAGTGAAGTTCTGATCCGAGGTTGCCCATGCGTGTGTTGAAAATGGGCCTGGTGCTGATGCTGTGGCTGTTCGCCGTCAGCGCCCGGGCCGAGTTGACGTTCCCGGCGCTGAGCGGGCGGGTGGTGGATGACGCGCAGATGATCGAGCCGTCAGTGCGTGCGCAACTGAGCCAGCAGTTGCAGGCGCACGAACAGGCGACCGGCGAGCAATTGGTCGTGGTGACGCTGCCGGATCTGCAAGGCACCACCATCGAAGATTTTGGCGTGCAACTGGGCCGGCACTGGGGCATCGGCCAGAAAGACAAAAACAACGGCGCATTGCTTATCGTCGCCCGGGACGAGCGCAAATTGCGCATTGAAGTCGGTTATGGCCTGGAGGACCGGCTGACCGATGCGCAGGCGTCGGTGATCATCCATCAAGTCATCACCCCCGCGTTCAAGACCGGCCACTTCAGCAAAGGCATCAGCGATGGCGTCGCGGCGATGCTGGTGGTGCTGGGGGGCAATCCGCTGGACGAACCGTCAACGGTGTATGAACCCGGCGGTGATCCTTCTGATGATTTCATCTCGCGGCACCCGACGTTGTTCGTGTTTTTAGTGATGTTGTTCATCCTGACGGTGTTTGTCTGCCAGATGCTCGGTATCCTTCCCGCCGGCCGTGGCGGCTCCGGTGGTGGCGGAGGCTTTGGCGGTGGAGGTTTTGGCGGCGGCAGTGGAGGCGGGGGCTTTAGCGGCGGCGGGGGCAGTTTCGGCGGCGGTGGTTCGTCGGGCGGCTGGTGAGCACACAACAATAATGAGCAGGCACTCTTTGACATGGCATTACTGACTGAACACGAACAACGCAAAGTCGCCGAGGCGATCGCCCGCGTCGAGCGCGACACCGATGCGGAACTGGTGACCGTGCTGGCCGCCCGCGCCGACGATTACGCGTACATCCCGTTGCTGTGGGCCAGCCTGCTGGCGCTGGTGGTACCAGGCGTTGTGCATTACCTGACCGGCTGGCTCACCATGCGCAGTCTGCTGCTGGTGCAGTGGGGCATTTTCATTGTGCTGTGCCTGTTGTTTCGCTTGCCCAAGATCACCACTCATCTGGTGCCTCGCCGGGTGCGTCACTGGCGCGCCTCGAATCTGGCGCGTCGGCAGTTTCTCGAACAGAACCTGCATCACACGGTGGGCAGCACCGGGATGCTGATTTTTGTCTGCGAGGCTGAGCGGTACGTGGAGATTCTGGTGGATGAGGGGATTTCCCGGCGACTGGACAATAAAAGCTGGGATGCCATTGTCGCGGCGTTTACCGAGCAGGTGCGGCAGGGGCGCACGCTGCAAGGGTTTGTCACCTGCATCGAGGCGTGTGGCGAATTGCTCAAAGTGCATGTGCCGGTGACGCAGGTACGCAATGAATTGCCGAATCGGTTGGTGGTGTTGGGTTAAATCTCAGGGCGCAGCAGTCCCTTGTGGTGAGGGGGCCGGCGCAGTTTATGCCGTTCGGTAAATAAGAGCGTGTCCCCAACCCGCATCCCCCCTAAAATACCCGCCATTCCCGATTCGCCCCGTCCGAGGCCGCTTGTTCATGTCCGTCACCGCCCCCACCGCGCCATCTGCGCCGGATCACCACGCCCAGTTCATCGAGCTGCTGCAAACCAGCCTCGAACAGAACGGCTTCATCAAACTGGTGCTGGCCAAGTACGTCGGCGAAGAGGCGGATTTGCAACGGGTCATCATCAAACCGGTGACGGTCAAGGCGCAGCCTAACCTGTCCTTTGTTTATCGCTACAAGACCCGCGACATCACCAAGAACCTGCCGTTGCTGGAGGGCGTAGCGATGATCGCCGCGCTGTTGCCGGCCTCGTTCAAAAATGCACATTTGCTGGCGTTGACTGACGAAGCACAGCTCGAATACAGCAAAAAGGGCAAGCCTTCGCTCTTCAGGAGCAAACCTCAGCAATTGCGTGAGGCTCCGTCCGCTGAGCACAACCGTGAGAAAAACCGCTTTCTGGAGCTGAGCCGTCCGTTCCTCAAGGATCTGGGCGTAACCAACGCGCAGCATGAGCTGATCCCGGCCATGTCGCGCAAGTGGAAGCAGATCAACAAGTTCATCGAAGTGTTCAGCCATGCCCTGACCTCGTCACCGCTGGCGCTGGACAAACCGGTGCGGGTCGCGGATTTCGGTTCGGGCAAGGGTTACCTGACGTTTGCGATTCACGACTACTTGCGCAACACCTTGAAGGCCGAGGGCGAAGTCACCGGCGTCGAGTTGCGTGAAGAAATGGTCAACCTGTGCAATAGCGCCGCGGCAAAGCTGGATCACCCGGGGCTGGTATTCAAATGCGGTGACGTGCGCAGTGTCGCGCCGAGCGAGCTGGACGTGATGATCGCCCTGCATGCCTGCGACATCGCCACCGATTACGCCATCCACACGGGCATCCGTTCGGGCGCCTCAATCATCATGTGCTCGCCGTGCTGCCACAAACAGATCCGCTTGCAGATCCAGAGCCCGGCGCTGCTCAAGCCAATGCTGCAATACGGTTTGCACCTGGGGCAGCAAGCGGAGATGGTCACCGACAGTCTGCGTGCGCTGTTCCTTGAGGCCTGTGGTTACGAAACCAAGGTGTTCGAGTTCATCTCGCTGGATCACACCAACAAGAACAAGATGATTCTGGCGGTCAAACGCGCCGAACCGGTGGACCCGGCTCAGTTGCTGGTGAAGATTCAGGAATTGAAGGCGTTCTACAACATCAGCGAGCACTGCCTGGAAACCCTGCTGCGCGCGGATGGTTACCTCTGATCCTGTGACAGCGGCGGTGCGCCGATTCGACTTGCTCGCGAAGGCGTGCTGACAGTCAACGAAGCTGTCGGTTGTCAGGGCCCCTTCGCGAGCAAGCTCGCCCCAGAGTATTTGCGTCCCACACACAACCTGTGATCGACGCAGAACCTGTGTGCTGGCTTGCCCGCGAAGAACGATAACTCGGTAGTAGTCGGTTATTACCTGCTCGTCCCGATAAGGTCTACCTTGAATACTCCCGCAAGCCCTTTCCCAGAGGAGTCCTCCCCATGGCCGCGAAAAAGATCCTGATGCTGGTCGGCGATTACGTTGAAGATTACGAAGTCATGGTGCCGTTCCAGGCCCTGCAAATGGTCGGTCACACCGTCCACGCCGTGTGCCCGGACAAGGCTGCCGGCAACACCGTGCGCACCGCCATCCATGACTTTGAAGGCGATCAGACCTACAGCGAAAAACCCGGTCACCTGTTCGCACTCAATTTCGATTTCGCCAAGGTCAGCGAGGCCGATTACGATGCGCTGCTGATTCCCGGCGGTCGTGCCCCGGAATACCTGCGTCTGAACGAAAAAGTCCTCGAACTGGTGCGCGCCTTCGACAAGGCCGGCAAGCCGATTGCCGCTGTTTGCCACGGCGCCCAGTTGCTGGCGGCTGCGGGCGTGCTAAAAGGACGTGAATGCAGCGCCTATCCGGCTTGCGCGCCGGAAGTCCGACTGGCGGGCGGCACGTACATCGACATCCCCGTGACCGACGGCCACGTTCAAGGCAATCTGGCCACCGCGCCGGCCTGGCCTGCGCATCCGAACTGGCTGGCCGGGTTCCTCGGTCTGCTGGGCACCCAAATCACCCTGTAACGAGGATTCGCCCATGTGCGAGCTCTACGTCAAGGCCGACCCGATCCTCTACGAATCGCGCTCGCGTTCATTGCGCATCTGCGGGGTGGTGACGACGTTGCGCCTGGAGAACCAGTTCTGGGACATCCTGCGCGAAATCGCCGAGGTCGACGGTATGACCACTAACCAGTTGATCGCCAAACTGTACGAAGAGGTGATGGATTATCGCGGGGAGGTGGTGAACTTTGCGTCGTTCTTGCGGGTGAGTTGTACGCGGTATCTGAGTCAGCGTCGGGTGGCTGAGACGCCGTTGTCGGTGGTGCGGGCGCGGGTGAAATAGCCGGGGCCGAGTCGCCTCATTCGCGAGCAAGCCTGCGCCCACACGGGGAATGCGTTCCAGATGTGGGAGCCGCTTGCTTGCGAAGAGGCTGGTTCAGGCGACAGAAGTCTGAGGCTGGTCTTTACTCATTGGCGCGAAACCTCTCAACCGCCAAGGAGAAACGAGCATGTCCGGATGGTACGAAGTCAGTAAAAGCAGCAACGGCCAGTTCAGGTTTGTGCTGAAAGCCGCCAACGCTGAAACCATTCTCACCAGCGAGCTCTACACCACCCGCGCGGCAGCCGACAATGGCATTGCTTCGGTGCAGACCAACAGCCCGCTGGATGAACGCTACGAGAAAAAAACGACGAAGGACGGGCATCCGTACTTCAACCTCAAGGCCGCCAATCATCAGATCATCGGCAGCAGCGAGTCGTACTCCTCAGACGCCGCTTGCGCCAAAGGCATCGCCAGCCTCAAGGCCAACGGGCCAACCACAACCATCAAGGACAAGACCCTGCCGGTCCTCTAAGGAACGCTGAAGGTCAACAGGTGGGCGGGCTTGCTCGCGAAGGCGTCAGGCCCGCGGACATCAGACCTCGACGGGCACCGAAAGCTTGGGGCTCCCCAACGCATGTGTCTTGGCATCAAAAAACCGCAACTCAACCCCAGTCCCTTCAAACACCTTGGCGTAATGCCGCTTCTGATGCTGAATGAACGCCGCACTGCGCGGATAAATCGAGATCGCCACGGCGTTCGGTTTCGCCAAACGCAGCGCCCGGACAATGTGAGCGTCCTGTTCACTCAAGGCATGGCCGAAGATGCATAAACTGTCGCCATGCCCCAATAACTGCGCATAACAGAACGACAGATAATCCGAGCTGCGAATGGTTTTGAGTTTTTCGGCACTTGGCCCTTCAGCGACGAACAGCGGCACGTCATCCAGGGTTTTGATCGTGTTGTTGATCGCAAAACTGCCGAGCAGCGTGCCCTCGGTGGAGGTCAGTTTGCGCGCGGTGCCGTCCTGATTGCGCACCAGGTGCAGACCACCGTGCAGATACAGTAAGCGCGGTTTTTCAGTCGCACTTTCACTCAGATCAAAACTTGCATTCGTGCCATTGAACAGATCGTCAATGGCCTCGCTTTTGTGCTGCAGCGCCCAATAGTTGAGCAAGTCGTAATTGGTGGTAAACACCGTGCGATAGCGCGCCAGTTCTTCGTTGAGCGTGGTCAGCGTCGAGGCCTGAACCCGTCGCCACGGGATATGAACGGCGTGCACGGTGTTGATCAGCGCTTCCTTGATCGCGTAGTAGCGATTGCGCGGTGCGGCTGAGCTGATGGCCAGTGCCTTGTTCACCCGGCTGGTGGTTTTCAGTGCGCCCAGTACCTGCTCGAAGCTGCGCGTGTGCATCGCGTCGAACACGGCCAGTTCCGACGGGCTCAGCGGTTTCTCTGTCACGGTGCGGGCATTTTCGAACAGCGAGTCGTAGCCGAAGTCGTCCCACACGGCGCGGCTGGCGCCGTTACCCACCAGCAAACCCTTGAAGTCGGTCGCGGTGCGCAAGGCATTCCAGTCTTCGAGAGTGGCGTCGACATCCAGAAAATCGGTCATTGCGTGGGAGGTCTCAAAACAAAGGGGCTGATGGGCGGCGACTTTATCACGAGCGGGCATTGAGCCAGATCAACATCCGCCGTGACCGATCAGTCGATCCTGTGTGCGTCCGCCGGATCGCAGCAGTCGATTCGGCCCCAGTCAGGAGAGGCGCATGAGCAGCACTTTTTTCATTCCAGCCGTAAATATAATGGGCAGCGGATGCCTGGATGAAGCCATGGTCGCGATCCGCAACTATGGTTTTCGCAAGGCGCTGATCGTCACCGACGCGGGGCTGGCCAAGGCGGGCGTGGCGGCGATGGTCGCCGAGAAACTGGCGATGCAGGACATCGATTCGGTGATCTTCGACGGCGCCAAACCGAACCCCAGCATTGCCAACGTCGAATCCGGGCTGGGGCTGCTCAAGGAAAGCCGCTGTGATTTCGTGGTGTCGCTGGGCGGTGGTTCACCCCACGACTGCGCCAAGGGCATCGCCTTGTGTGCCACGAATGGCGGGCAGATCCGCGACTACGAAGGGGTCGACCAATCCACAAAGCCGCAACTGCCGCTGGTCGCCATCAACACCACCGCCGGCACCGCCAGCGAGATGACCCGGTTCTGCATCATCACCGACGAATCGCGCCACGTAAAAATGGCCATCGTCGACCGCAACGTCACGCCGCTGCTGTCGGTCAACGACCCGGCGCTGATGGTGGCCATGCCGAAAAGCCTGACCGCCGCCACCGGCATGGACGCGCTGACCCACGCCATCGAAGCCTATGTGTCGACCGCCGCCAACCCGATCACCGACGCCTGCGCGCTGAAGGCCATGACCCTGATCAGCAACAATCTGCGCCTGGCCGTGCGCGATGGCAGCGACCTCACCGCGCGGGAGAACATGGCCTACGCGCAGTTCCTCGCGGGCATGGCGTTCAACAACGCTTCGCTCGGCTTCGTGCATGCGATGGCGCACCAGTTGGGCGGTTTCTACGACTTGCCCCATGGCGTGTGCAACGCCGTGTTGCTGCCTCATGTGCAGACGTTTAACGCGTTGGTGTGTGCTGAACGTTTGACCGATGTGGCGCAGGCCATGGGGGCCGATGTTCGCGGTTTCAGCCCTGAAGAGGGCGCTCAGGCGGCGATCAACGCGATCCGTTGTCTGGCCGGCGACGTCGAGATCCCCGGTGGTTTGCGTGAACTGGGCGCCAAACTCACGGACATCCCGATCCTGGCCACCAATGCTCTGAAAGACGCGTGCGGCCTGACCAACCCACGGGCGGCGGATCAGCGCCAGATCGAGGAGATTTTCCGCAACGCGTTTTGAAGTGCGCGGATTGGGCGAACAGCCTTGAATGGATTGTTCGCCTGGTTTATGTACCCTTTGGCGACCGTAAATGTCCGGATACGCGCCCAATCGGAAACCTTGCCCGCCACGCGGTGAATGGCCGAAATCCGATGGGGGCCTGCCGACATCGATGCCTGTGTTCGCCAACTCAGGTCACCCTCCACCGTTGCCGAGGCAATCCACAGGTTGGCGTCGAGGTCAATAATGTCCACGATGCCACCGGGCTGTCGTACATCGCCTGATAGAACCGCAGCGTTATCCGTCTGTCCTCCTTCCTGCGGCGTGCCAATCGCAGGTGCAGCGACATCCGGTTGCAGGAGGACATTAAACAAACGAACGTCAGTCCATGGGGATGTTTCGTCGTCGAACGTTTGGCGGGCGTGAATACGGTGTGGTCCCTGCGCAAGATCGCCACTGAAACTAAAGGCCCATCGGCCATTTGCATTGACGGGGCCTTTTCCGTGCAACTGTGTGTTTTCGATGTCCCACACTTCGACAAAAGCCATAGGTACACCGACGCCCAGTAAGAGTGTTGCCGGGCCCGTTTTGGTGTCTGCGGCAGGGTCGGTGATGACGGGGGCAGGTACGGACTCAATGTTGGAGTGGGGCGAAGTGCTCATGATGTGCTCTCGTTGCCGGGTGGAGTGAAGCGAGAGGTTGGCACGGTTCTTTTGCTGGAGAACCTGTAAGAAGTAACAGTTCTTTAGGTTTTTTTGTTCGATGAATAATTGCGATTTCTTCTAAAAGACTGTCATTTCTATCAGTTGTGGTCTGTGGTTGACTCGGATCGAATGGCCCGGGAAACGGATCAAACCCGATCTCGTAAGGAGCCTACGAACATGTCACGAACCAACGCACGTGAAGCGCAGTCAGCCGGTGAAATCGATCGTTCCTTTGCAAATGCCGGGTTGCAAACGCTGCAGTTCCCCACTGCACGCAAGACCGTCGGTCAGGGTGTGGCGACAACGCCCACCGGTCAGATCATGGTTTGTGCGACCGTCACCGATGCATCGGGCAATGTGTGTTATGGCTTGGCGCGTCTGCTCGCCGATGGTCATCTTGATCCGACTTTTGGCCAGGCCGGCTATGTCGTGGGGCAATACAGGCGTGATGTGCCCTCACACGGCGGGACACTCAGCATCGATGCGAGCGGCGGGATCTGGGTGTGCGGACTCATCAAAGGGACGTCTGTCGATTACGAGCAAGTCATTGCGCGCTTTCTGCCGGACGGTTCGCCTGATCTTGAGTTCGGTGACGGTCAGAGCGGTTACAAAATTGTTCCCATGCGCGTTCCTTCTCTCTTCGGTGCGGTGGCCGCAAGCCTTGAATTGGCGCAATCGGACCAAAAAGCGGCGGCGCACGACAGGTTGCTTTTCGCCACGTCGAAACAGGGGGGCGCGCTGCTTGCGCGCTTTTTCCTCGATGGCAGCGATGACACCGCGTTTAATGCCAACGGCTGGATCTACATCACGCACCCCGGCGTCGCCATCCAGTTGCAAGGCGTCACGCAACTGAACAGTGGGCTGATACTGGTTTATGGCAAGACAGAAGTCACCCATCAGGGGTGGATCATGGCGTTCGACAATGCCGGACAGGTTGCGAAGTCATTCGGCAATGACGGTACGTTGTTGTTGAACATTCGCAATGAAGGCACGCCGCTGGAAAGCTCGGTGAACGGCATCGTAGAGCAGTCGGCACAGCGCTTACTCTTGATCGGCGCCGCTGTCGAGGCGGCAGGCGGGGAGAAACGTCAACATGCGTTCATGACCGGTATCACCCACGGCGGCGAAATTGATCCGTCGTTCAATGGCGGCGCGCCGGTTCTTAGCGCTTCGACGCAACCGCAGGAACTCAAGAGCTGGGTTGCTGGGTTTGCAGTGGGTGATTCTGCGGATCAGCGCATAGTCACCGTGGGTCAGACCTCGGGTGGGCATCGCAATCTGCTGACGGGGGGCTTCCTGAAGGATGGGGCGGTGGACGAGTCGTTTGATCTCGGGGGCACGGCCGAGATCGACTGGATCGCCCGCGATGCCTGCTTGCAAGACGCTTCGGTCGTGGTGCTGGGAACAAAGAACGAATCCGCACAGTTGATCCGCTTGCTGACCCACAGTTGATAGGGCGTTGAAACACGGTTTCTTGGGGGGATGAGCGGTCTCGCGATGACAGTGCATTGCGTGGTACCGGCTAGCTCCACTGGTGTGTCGGGACCGAATCAGCGACTGGCCATTTAGCATTCACTCGGTTGAAACCGTTCGTTCAGGAGGGGATAGTGCGCGGCTGAAAAGCTATCGAGGAGCGGGATGTGACAATGAAGTCTGGATTGATCGGCAGTGTGGCGCTGTGTGGGTGGCTGATGGCGGGGCAGGTGTTTGCCGATTGCACGCCGGCGCCGGTAATGGGTGACGAGGATTTGTCAGTCTGCAAGGACTGGCCGGCTTACCCGGGACTGACCATCAGCGCCAAAACCCGGTTCACGCCTGCCGCCGCTGGCGCGCTCAGCACCCATGATCTGGACCTGTCGGTGCTGAAAGACGCGCAACCGAAGCCGGTTGCGACTTACCACCAGGCCACTGCTTTCGTGATGGATGGCGCCAGCTTGCGCGAGCTGACACTGGATACGGCGCGCTACAAACTCGCCCCCGACCTTCGCGCATTTGGTCTACGTGCACGACTCACCAATGGTTCTCGCCTCAATCCGATGGATGAAAGCCAGCTCTCGCTTTACGTCAGGGAGGGCGAAAAATTGCGCCCAGTCCTGCGTCAGTTGGTGGTTTATGAGTACGGCGGCGAGTGGGATGACAACTGCGCTGGGGAGCGCTTCGAGATCTCAAGAACTATCGATATCGCTAAAACGAGCTCCCACGGTTACGCAGACTTGATCGTCAAAACCCAGCAAACAGGCACGAAAAGCGAAGGTGAAGGGGACGCGTGTGAAGATAAAACCACCGTCTACAAACCGGTTTTGACAACCTTGCGTTATGACGGAAAGTCTTACGTCCTGCCGCCAGGTTTCAAAGGTCTGTAGCCAGCCTGCCAACAACGATTTTTATCAAGGAAGAACCATGTCTACCCCCACCAGACTCCTTATCGCCCTCGGTTTTCTGGCTGTCACTGCCCAAGCCCAAGCCGCCTGCACCACAAACGCTTTCGACAGCCAATCACTGTCACGCTGCATCGTCTGGCCGGCCTTCCCGAGTCAGGCGATCGCGGTCAAGTCCACCTACCTTGCTGATGCCGGTGGCGACGATGCAGGGGTGTTCGATCTGGATCTGGCGATCGTCAACGCCAGCAATGCCAAACCCGTCGCCACTTACCGTAAACCGGGCGCGTACAACTCCGATGCCGTGCGGTTTGATGATCTGCGTGTCGACACAGGCCGCTACCGACTGGCGCCGGATGTCCGTGCTTTTGGCCTGCGTTCGAAGTTCGTCCACAGTTCCCGCGCCATTCCCTACGAGAAAACCGATCTGGCGCTGTATGTCCGCGAGGGCAATACCTTGCGCCCGGTGCTGGAAGGTTTGGTGATCTACAAGAACAACGGCGAATTCATGAGTGATTGCGAGGGTTACGCCAGGAAGATCCGCAGAACCATCGAGGTCGGTTCATCAAGTCACTACGGTTTCGCCGATCTGATCGTCACCACCAGCGGCACCAAAATGAAAAACACCCAATCGGGAAAACAGTGCGTTTCAAAAAACACCAACCTGAAGAAAACCCGAATCACCCTGACCTACGACGGCCAACAATACGTCGTGCCTGAAGACCTCAGAGGTTACTGAACCGATGCTCACAGGCCTTAACCATCTGACCCTCGCCGTCCGCGATCTGAACCGCAGTATCGGGTTCTATCGCGATGTGCTTGATCTGCGTGTCGAAGCCACGTGGGACGCCGGCGCCTATCTGTCGCTGCCGGGGCTGTGGTTGTGTCTGTCGCTTGATCCGAAGCGCGACGGCGAGCCGTATGCCGACTATACCCATTACGCTTTCAGCCTGAACGCCAGGGATTTCGTGCTTTTCGTGCAGACGCTGAAAGCGGCGAACGTGCAGGAGTGGCGAGACAACGGCAGCGAAGGTGCGTCGTTCTACTTCCTTGACCCTGATGGCCACAAACTGGAAGCCCACGTCGGCAACCTCGCTTCGCGGCTGGCAGCATGTCGGCTGAAACCGTACGCCGGCATGCGTTTCTACGACGAGTCCTGACCCGACGCGTTGAGCTGATATAGACTGGCCGTCATTTGCGTCGTCATGTGCAGGTGTTCCATGACCCCATCGTTGTTAATGGCCGTACTGGCCTCGGGTTTCATTTATGGCATCACGCCGGGGCCTGGTGTGCTGGCGGTGTTCGGCATCGGCGCGGCGCATGGGCGCAGAGCGGGGGCAGGGTTTCTGTGTGGTCATCTGCTCGGGGATGTGGTTTGGTGCAGCACGGCGTTGATCGCGATTGTTGGCGCCCGGGAAATCGGCAGCACCGCATTTGATGTGCTCGGCGTGCTCAGCGGGGTGTATCTGTTCTGGCTCGGTTGGCGGGCGGTGCGTGCCCAGCGCCGCAACGATGACGAACCGCAAGGCGCGGCGCGCAGGCCGTTCTGGCACGGCATTGTGTTCGGCCTGACCAACCCCAAGGCTTACCCGGTCGCGGTGGCGACATTTACCGCGCTGTTATCCAGCCGCGCCGAATTGCTCAACTGGTCGATGCTGCCGGCGCTGATCGCCTTGAGCTTTCTGGGCGGGTTGTCGGCTTACGCTATCCTCACCGGCGTTGTCGGCGCGCAGCGGGTGCGCGCGCTGTATCAACGGCATGAGCGGCTGATCACCCGTTTGTGTGGCGTGATGTTCATGGGGTTCGCCATCAATGCGCTGGTGCATGCACTGCCAGGGCTGATGCCGAACAGGGCTTGATTTTGTTTGCAGGGATGAGCACTCACAAGGTCAGGGATGGTTGATAAACGCTACATGACTTGGACTCCCACGCTGAACCATGGAAAGCCCAAACTCCGCGCCATTGGCGAGTTTCATCGATCTGTTGCTGGACGCCGTTTGTGCAGTCGATAAGCAAGGCCGCTTCGTTTTTGTCAGCGCGGCCTGCGAGCGGGTTTTCGGCTACACGCCAGACGAGTTGATCGGCCGTCCGATGATCGAACTGGTGCACCCGGCTGATCGTCAGCGCACCCTGGCGGCCGCCAGTCAAATCATGGGCGGTGAGCCCAAGCACAACTTCGAGAACCGCTACATACGCAAGGACGGCAGCGTGGCCCACATCCTCTGGTCGGCGCGCTGGTCGGAGGTCGATCAACTGCGTATTGCCGTGGCCCGTGACATTACCGAGCGCAAACAAGCCGAATCGCGACAAGCGGCGTTGTATGCGATTTCCGAGGCGGCGCATGCGTCGGAGGACTTGTTAGCGCTGTTCAAACGCATCCACCTGATCATCGGCGAGTGGCTGCCGGCACTGAATTTCTCCGTAGCGCTCTACGACGATCAGTGTGCTCAGCTGAATTTCCCCTATCACGTCAACGATCACGAGTTGCAGCCTGAACAACCCGGCACCGTCACCGGACGTCTGTGTGCGCAAGTCATCCGTAGCGGTAAGCCGATTCTTCTGACGCCGGACAGTCCCGATTCGGCGCCCGATTTCGCCGCGCTGGTGGCGGGGCAGAATTCTTCTTGCTGGCTCGGCGTTCCGTTGAACTCGAAAAACGGCACCATCGGTGCGCTGATCGTCAAAAGCCTGCCGGGCGGCGAACGCTACACCGAGCAAGACAAAGAACTGCTGCAATATGTCTGCGCCCAAGTGGCCACGGCCATTGAGCGTCAGCAGTTACACGCCCGTCTGCGACGCATGGCGCAGTACGATCAACTGACGCAATTGCCCAATCGTGAGTTGCTTCGCGATCGCGTGAAGGCTGCGTTGACCTGCGCCCGCGAACAAAAGGGGCACATGGCGTTGCTGTATGTCGATCTGGATCGTTTCAAGCAGGTCAACGACACTTTCGGGCATGCCGTGGGCGACATGCTGCTGCAAACCGTGGCCAGTCGCCTCAAGGGTTGCGTGCGCGAGACTGACACGGTGGCGCGCATTGGCGGTGACGAATTCGTTGTGCTGCTGCACAGCGTTCAAGCAACGGAAGATGCCGACAGCGTGGCGCAAAAGCTGCGACAAGTGCTGGTACAACCCATGCGCCTGGATGGCCACAACTTGCAAATTGAACCGAGTATCGGCGTCGCCCGCTACCCCGAGCACGGCCGCGAGGAACAGCAACTGTTCCGCCATGCCGATCAAGCAATGTATGCCGCCAAAAGGCTGAATCATCGGGCGCTGGATATCTGAACGGGGGGCACCGTTCGTCGTGGTAACTGCAACTTTTCTAAACCTTTGTCGGCCAGGAAATTCTCAATCAATGCAGGGCATCTGCTCGCCGCGCTCATTATCAAGAGCGAGAGAAACCTGCCGGATACAAGTCATTCGAACTGGGCAAACTTCGCCAACGACCGAACGAAGGCTTCTGAAACGGGTCGCAAGGGTGGGGAAATCACCACAACGACTGTCGAAAACCGAAAGGAGTCAAGCCCGTTCAGACATCGACGTCGTCGGTGAAGGTGATTTTGATTGAGCGGCGGGGGCCTGAGCTTCCGCTTGAATTTACAGAGAAGGAGGGCGCGACCATGAGCCGGATGGCCACCCGTATACGCACTTTCAGTTTTGTCACCGCACTGGGCCTGTTTGCCAGCAATGCTTTCGCCCAGTCGCCCGCCGAATTCATCAACGATGCGTCCGCCAAGGGCATGGCCGACATCGAGGCCAGCCGTATGGCGCATCAGAAGACCGAATCCAAAGAGGTCAAGGATTACACCATCGTGGTCATCAACGACCGCACCACGGCCAACCAGCACTTGGCGAAGATTGCCAAAAAGCTCGATCTTCCCGTCGCGCCCCGTGAAGAAATGGCCGACAAGGCCAAGCAACTGATACCGCAAGTGAAAGACGGCGCGACCTTCGACCAGGCCTACGCCGCCAGTCAGGTGAAAGCCACCGAAGAAGCCATTGAGCAGATCCAGCAGCAAGCGCAGACCACCGACGTGCCGGAGATCAAAGCCTTCGCCGATGAGACGTTGCCCAAACTGCAAAATCACCTGCAAATGGCCCGAGCGCTGCAAGCCAGCCGCTAAGGGCAGACCTCAAATCAAAACGGCGCTTTGGCGCCGTTTTTGATTATCAGCAGTCATTCAAGGTTGAACACTGCTCCCTCGCCCAGCTTGCGGAAGTGTTCGCACAACGCCTCCAGTTGCTTCGAATTCGGTGCTTCCAAGCCGAACATGGCTTCTGCTAACTAACAGTAATCCATCAATCTTCAAATGCAGAATGTCGGTGTCGCGGTTCTGCGTGTTCTGGATCAGGAGAACCATCAGGAAGGTGATGATGGTGGTCGAGGTATTGATGATCAGTTGCCAAGTGTCGCAGTAATGAAAAATCGGCCCGCTCAAACCCCACAACCCGATCAAGATCAACGCCACCATAAAAATCTTCGGGATTCCGGCTAGAGTACGAATTTTTGCGAGATTTTTGCGAATTTCATAGCTGTGGTCATTATGGGTGGGTGGGCGTTTGAAATCCTGACACTTATGGATTGCCGAAAATTTTACTTAGAACTGTCTGCCATCAATGAAGGTATGTGAAATCCATCGACGATGGCTTCTCCGTTTAGTGGGCGAACTTCCATTGTGCAGGTTTGTGTCTAGTATCAAGTGGTAGTCAAATTGCCAGCAGCTCATTACACGGATCGACATCACGCAAGAGGCCACTCATGGAATTCTTCGAAAAGCTAGCCAGCTTAGCCGCTAAAGTCCGATTGCAGAGCGCTGCAATCCATACGGAAGAAGCGACGAAAAATGCGTTCGTCATGCCATTCATCAGTACGGTCTTGGGATATGACGTCTTTGACCCGACGGAGGTAACGCCCGAATTTGTCTGTGACGTGGGTACGAAGAAGGGCGAGAAAATAGATTACGCCGTCATGAAAGACGGCGAAGTACAGATACTCATCGAGTGCAAGAAAATTGGTGAGTCACTGCATATCAATCATGCATCTCAGCTCTTTCGGTATTTTCACGTCACTAGCGCTCGTATATCAATCCTAACTAACGGACAGGTCTACAAGTTTTTCACCGACTTGGACGCCCCGAACAAGATGGATGAAAAGCCATTTTTGGAACTGGATCTCTTGGATATAGACGAGTATTCAGTTCCCGAACTGATCAAATTGACAAAATCGGCATTTGATGTTGATTCCATCATAAGTGCGGCTGGCGAATTGAAGTATGTCAGTCAAATAAAGAAGGTTATTGCGGCTCAGGTCAGCAAACCGGATGATGATTTCGTGAAGGTTTTCGCCTCTCGTGTTTATGACGGTGTGATCACGCAAAAAGTACGTGAGCAATTTCAAGAACTGACAAGAAAAGCCGTTGTGCAGTTTTTAAATGACCAGATCAATGACCGGCTCAAATCTGCAATGAGTGGAGCTATTCAACCTGCGTTAGCGTCTTTGCCTTCAGCTTCTGTCGGGACTGATCCAGTAGATCCGCGTGACGAATCAGACGACAAAATTTTAACAACGCTGGAAGAGTTAGAGGGATATCACATCGTTCGAGCGCTGGTACGGTCGGTGGTCGATGCCAAGCGAATCGTTCAGCGAGACACGCAGAGTTACTTTGGGATTTTGCTGGATGACAACAATCGCAAACCCATCTGTCGATTGCATTTCAATCGGTCGCAGAAGTACATAGGTATTTTTGATGAAGAAAAAAACGAAACACGTCATCCGATCAGCTCAGTCGATGACATCTATGAGTATTCAGATCATTTGAAAAAAACAGTTGGATACTACGACTAATCGATAAATCGGCCTTAAAGGCCGATTTTCAATTTTCTACGATTTATTGACGTGACCCATCGCTTCACGATACTGACGGATCAGCATGAAACTCAACTTACATTTGGCGATGCGAAGTGCCGTCGTGTAAGTCCGAAAGGT
Organism: Pseudomonas sp. EA_65y_Pfl2_P78; assembly: GCF_963970495.1. Classification (NCBI taxonomy): domain Bacteria; kingdom Pseudomonadati; phylum Pseudomonadota; class Gammaproteobacteria; order Pseudomonadales; family Pseudomonadaceae; genus Pseudomonas; species Pseudomonas sp. EA_65y_Pfl2_P78. The sequence goes on from NZ_CAXAON010000002.1 coordinate 267,765, forward strand.
CAAGGTCGGGTTCGGTTGGTATGAGCATTAGGCGCGGTTCTGAAAGTTTGTCGTCGCGCGCGACGGTCATGCGATAAATGACGTAGCTGTACTAGCAATCACGTTAGGGATCTTCTATCGAGCAGTTGGCGGTGAACTGACACCCTTTGCAATGTAGCTCTGGAACCGGCTGTATAGCAGCCTGTATCGTGGCGAAACTGTTGAAAGTCCCAAAAGGAAAACACAATGAGTTGGTCCGCCAAACAATACGTCGCTTTTGAAGATGAACGTACCCGCCCGGCCCGCGATCTGCTGGCGGCGATTCCCACGGCGCAGGCCCGGTCAGTGGTGGATATCGGTTGCGGTCCCGGCAACTCGACGGAGCTTTTGGTGCAGCGTTTTCCAGGGGCAAAAATCAGCGGGCTCGACAGTTCACCGGACATGATCGACGCAGCGCGCAAGCGCTTGCCACAGTTGCAATTCGACGTGACCGAGATTGATCAATGGGCCGATGCGGGTCCGTTTGATGTGATCTTCGCCAACGCGGTGTTGCAGTGGGTACCGGATCACGCCAGTTTGCTGCCGGCGCTGGCAAGCAAACTCTCGTCGGGCGGCAGTCTGGCGATTCAAATGCCCGACAACCTCAATGAGCCTTCCCATCGACTGATGCGCGAAGTCGCCGCCAACGGCCCATGGGCCAGCAAACTCGCCGGCGCCGCCGGTCAGCGAACCGATATGGCAAGTGCCGGTGATTATTTCTCGATGTTGCGACCGCATTGTGCCCGGGTCGATGTGTGGCGCACGACGTATCACCATCAGTTGTCAGGCGGGGCAGCGGGGGTGGTGGAGTGGTTCAAGGGCAGCGGGTTGATTCCGTTTCTGGACCCGCTGACCGAGGCGCAGCGCACGCAGTATCTGGAGCAGTATCTGGCAGAAGTCGCGAAGGCTTACCCTGCGCTGGCGGATGGCTCGGTGCTGTTGCCGTTTCCGCGGTTGTTTATTGTGGCGACTCGGCAATAACCCTGGGAGGCGCTCAGAGCGTTCGGCGGACGCCTGATCCATTCGCAATGTTACCCTTGAGTTTGTGTGGGAAGGCGGTACTGTCCGCACCCATGGTGCGGGTCTAGCGACGTGTTCAAGAAATGTCGCGGCTTTCGGTGTCTGTACAAGGAAGGGTAAACATAGTGATCTGGTTTCTAGAAGGGCAGTCCAGTCAACGGGACATCATTCTCGGTGCGCGCGAGGCGCTGCCGGCCGACGTAAAGGTTTATGCCTCGCATCGACAGGAGCGTCCTGAAATCACCTCGCTTGCCGACGTCAGTTTCACCGAGCCTGCGGACAATCAAGAGCGTATCGATTGGGTCATTTCCACCGCGCTGGCTCATGAAATCAAAGTCGTCCTGGCAGGTCGAGTGGGTCGGGAGTTCGAGCACGATCGGGAGCGTTTCGAGCGTGCTGGCCTCGTACTGGTCACCGGTGCGCTTTCTTTGAATACATTTGATCTGGTCGATGACAAAAGCCAGTTCACGGCAGAAGCGGAACGCGTGGGCCTGGCCTGCGTGCCAGCGATCACCGCCGCCAATGCCGAAGAAATGCTCGCGGCCTTTCAGGCGCTCGGCGCCTTGGGCGAAGTCTGCGTCAAACCGGCTGTGGGTATTTATGGCCAAGGCTTCTGGCGGTTCAAGGCAAGCGCCGACCCTTTCCGCTGCTTCGCCAACCCGGATGCGCGTGAGGTCAACTTCGACCTCTATATGCACGCCTACCACTCGGCGGTTACGCCGCCGCCACCGATGCTCGTGATGCCCTACATGCCCGGAAACGAATGTTCGGTTGATATGGTGTGCGAAGCCGGTCGCCCCATTGCTTTCGTTGGTCGTCGCAAAAAAGGGCTGCACCAGGTTTTTGAACGTGAAGGCGCCGCCGTAGAGCTCGCCCTCCGGGCCGCCGAGCACTTCAAATGTGATGGCATTGTCAATGTCCAGACTCGCGACAACTCAGACGGTAAACCACACCTGCTGGAGATAAACGCTCGTTATTCGGGAGGCATCGGTTACACCCGGGCGGCCGGTTTGAACCTCCCCGGCATATTCGCCACTCGCCGACTGGGTTTGCCAGAGCCGCCGGGTGTTTGGCAGTCGAACGTGCGTGTAAAAGGTATCAGCGTTGCTGCGGTAACACTCCCCTGATATTAAATAGACATATGAAGTCTGGTACTATTTGCGCGTTTGTGTGGTTCGACAGCGACCCACGCAGGAAGCAAAACAAGGAGTTTTCAAGGAATGATGGTGCTCGCGCCTGGCGCAAACACCGCAGTATCAAGCGCCCGGAGTGAATGGACTCTGGAGTGCGGAAACTCTTCGGCTTTTGGGGAGTATGCCGCTGTTGCCATATTGCCGGTTGATGACAAACGCCGCCCGAAAGGTGATGCCGCCCTTTTTCAAACGCCACGCGCGTGGATGGAATGGGTAGGTGATCAGCAAAAAGTCGGCTGCAAGCTCAACCTGGATGAACTCCCGGCGGGCAGCGATCGCGTGCTTCTTGTGGTTTACACGTTTTCAGCCATCGGCCCGATCAGTGAGCTGAGAAATCTGCACCTGCAGGTGGATGGCCAGATCGAGCATTCCCTGGATGTTCGTGAAAACGGCGAGTCCGCCATCATCATCGGCGAGTTTTACAGCCGCAATCAGCAATGGAAATTTCGCGCGTTGGCCGAGGGTTCTGCCTACGGTCTGGCGGCGCTCGGCCGTCGCATCGGTCTCGAGATCGACGAAGCGCATCCCAAGGGACGCCCAAACGCGCCAGGGGCTGGGCGATCCGCGAGCAGCGCCACCGGTACAGCATTCGCCGTCTCGGCCACCCATGTCATGACCTGTGCCCACGTTATTGAAGGCATGCGTGAGATTCACATCGCCTCGTTTGACGGGCGCTATCGTGTTGACCCCGTGGTCATCGATCGGCGTAACGATATCGCCTTGCTGCGGGTGATCGATTCCCCCGCGTTGAAGCCTGTGGCCTTCAAGTCCGGATTCGGTTGCGATCTGGGTGAAGACATTGTCGCGTTGGGTTTTCCACTGGCCGGTTTTGCCGGTGGCGGCGTTCACGTCACTCAAGGTGGGGTGTCGGCGCTGTTCGGTTTGCACAACGACGCCAGTCTTTTGCAGTTCACTGCTGCCATCCAGCCTGGGTCCAGCGGCAGCCCGCTGTTTGATTTTTCGGGAGCCGTGGTCGGTCTCGTCACCTCATCGGTACCCGATGCACAGAACATGAATTTTGCGGTGAAAGCATCGCTGCTGATTTCTTTCCTTGATGCCTGTCGTGTTGATGGCAAAAAAAATGCATCTGGCCAGACGTTCACCGCTGCGCAGTTAGCTCGCGAAGCTCAAACATCAATGTGGCGGGTGGAAGCGACCAATCTCTGATTCATCTTTGAATTGAAACCCACGGAAGAGGCGCTGGATCGTAATCCTACGCCAAGGCAGGAATTTGTTAATGGAACCTCGTACAGCAACGAAAGCGCTGAGCGCACAACTGATGCGTGGACGTCTTGACGTCAAGGTTGATGATGCTGTCATTGCCCCCGACTCATTGTTCGGCTTCGCCGAGCGTCGTAATCCGAAGCGGGCATTCCTGTTCGTGTCTAAAGTGCTCGGACGACATATTCCGGTGCGTCCCTCGGTGATGGCCGCCAGTTTTGAAAGCCTGGCCGCAGAAATACCGGCGGATTTGCCGGGGCCTGTCCTGGTCATCGGCATGGCCGAAACCGCCGTCGGCCTCGGTGCCGGCGTGCATCGGGCATATAGCGCCACTCGCCCCGATGCGGTGTATATGGTCAGCACCCGTCATCCCACGGGAACCGAGTTGTTTACCCGCTTTGAAGAAGAACACAGCCATGCCAGTGCGCATCTGATTCACTTGCCAGTCGATCCGCAAGTGCGTGAGCAGATGCTCAATGCCCGTTCGCTGGTGCTGGTTGATGACGAGGCCTCGACGGGCAAGACGTTCATCAATCTGCACCGTGCTCTGGTCGATGCCGGTCTGAATAAAGTCGAACAAGTCGTGACCTGTGTGCTGACGGATTGGTCCGGCGGCGCAGTGCGTGATGCGCTGGGTGATTGCGTGCATCAAGTGTCCCTGTTGCAGGGCTCTTACCAATTCATTGAAGATCCCGATGCGCCATTGCCCGATATGCCTGCGGTGGGCACTATTGCCGCCGGTGACTGGCCGGTGAATTCGGATAATGACTGGGGACGCTTGGGCGTGCGCTCTGTTGGCGACTCGTTGGCCCCAGACCTTCACGTACAACCCGGCGAGCGGATTCTGGTCGTGGGCACCAGTGAGTTTGTCTGGCGTCCGTTCCTGCTCGCCGAACGTCTGGAGCGCGCGGGCGCGGATGTGCATTTCAGTTCGACCAGCCGCTCGCCGATTGCACTGGGCCATGTGATCGAGCACGCCTTATCGTTCGCTGATAACTACGGCCTGGGCATTCCCAACTTCCTCTACAACGTGCGCCCGGGTCAATTCGATCGGGTGCTGATCTGTTCGGAAACCCCCGCGCAGGCGGTCTCTGCCGAGTTGCTGCAGACTTTGAACGCGCAGGTGATCGTCGATGACAATTAATCGCCCCTTGGCGTTGGTTGATCTCGACGACACGTTGTTTCAAACCGCGCGCAAGATGAAAGAAGGCACACCACGCCACACGGCGACACTTGATATACACGGCCAGCCCAACGGCTACATGAGCCCTGTGCAGAAGTCGATGGCCGAATGGCTGCTGGCAACGACCGATGTGGTAGCGGTAACGGCGCGCAGCGTAGAAGCGTTCACGCGGGTCAAGCTGCCATTTCAACACGGCGCCATCTGCTCCCATGGTGGTGTGATCCTGGGACCGGACGGCACACTCGATCAGGCCTGGCAGGACCGCATGAGCGATATCCTAGCGGCCTACCAAAGCCGCCTGCCGGAGCTTAGTGAGGCGACGCTCGCCATTGGCCGGCAGTTGGGCATTTCCTTGCGCGGTTGGGTAGTTGAAGAGCAGGGGTTGCGCCACTACGTGGTGACCAAGCACAACGAGTCCAGTGACGAGGTGCTGAGCGCGGTGCTGGCTGAGGTTCAGGCTCAGGGATTGCTGGATGGCATGCATATTCACGCCAATAGCAACAACCTGGCGTTCCTGCCGCAGGGCTTGTCCAAGCAGGCAGCGGTTCAGGAGTGGTTGCGCCGTGATCGCGAAATCAACGGTGAACGCCCTGTGCTGGGCTTTGGCGACAGCATCACCGATCTGGCCTTCATGGAGGAGTGCCACCTGTGGGCGACTCCGACGCGCAGCCAATTGGCCAAGCGGGCAGGGGCTTCGATCCATGAATGAAACCATCACCGACCTGGTAACGGTGGGTAGCGGGAGCTATGCGTCGGATGACGTGCATTTCCTGTTGCAGGCCGTGCAGATGGACGTGACGGACGTCGAGGAAAAAGAGCGACTGATTCAAACGAAGCAGAAGCACTATTCTGAAATGATCAGTCAGGAAAGCGCCCCAAGTGAAACTCACAAGGCACTGTACGAGCGTGTTCTGGCGCAAAACGGTGCGCGCATGGCCACGGATGTTCAAGCACTGGCGCTAGGTTTGAATGAGGCGTGTACCGGCACGTCTATCGTGCTGGTGTCGTTCGTACGCGCCGGCCTCCCGCTGGGTGTGCTGTTGCGTCGTGCGTTGATCGAGATGGGGCGCGAAGCCTTCCATTACGGCATCAGCATCGTCCGTGATCGCGGCATCGACACGGTTGCCCTGGAGGCCATCATTCAGACTCACGGGGCCGAGAACATCGTCTTCGTCGATGGCTGGACCGGTAAGGGCGCGATCAGTGGCGAAATTCAGCGCAGCCTGGGCGCTGATGCACGCTTCCCGAAATCCCCGCGACTTGTCGTGCTGGCCGATCCTTGCGGCCGAGCATGGATGGCGGCGTCCGCTGAGGATTGGGTCATCCCCTCGGGGATTCTGGGAGCCACAGTCTCCGGTCTCGTTTCACGTTCGATCTGGCCTGTAAACGGCGGGCTGCACGGCTGCGTGGTCTATGACCACCTGCAGGAGCACGATGTGACACAGGTATTCATCGAGCAGATCGAAGCCCAGCGCAAAGTCTTGGGCATCGTTCCCAAAGCCCTGCCGTGGAGCGACGAACAGCGTCTCGAACTCCAGGGCGCGGCCACCCACGTCGTCGAATCGCTGGCGGCACGTTTTGACGTGACCAATCTCAATCGGGTCAAGCCGGGCATCGCCGAGGCGACACGCGCCGTGTTGCGTCGTGTCCCGCACCATGTGTTGATCCGCGACCGTAGCGACAGCGATGTGCAATTGCTGATGCACCTGACAGAAGCTGCCGGCGTTCCAGTCGAGGAAGTCGGTGCGCAGTTGGGGCCTTACCGGGCAGTGACGATCATTCGGAGTCTGGGCTGATGAAGACCCTCTCGCCCTATGCCCTCGGTGCCACGCTTTACATGCCCGCCACCCGGCCGGATCTGCTTGATGTGGTGTTCCGAAGCAAATTGCCGGAACTTCGCTCCCTGGTGGTTTGCCTCGAGGACGCGATTGCAGACATTGATATCGAAACGGCGCTGGCCAATCTGCATGGCTTGCTGACGGTTATCGATGAGCGTGGCGGTCGTCCCGAGGGCGGCCCGTTGTTGTTTGTTCGTCCGCGTGACTCGCAGATGGCTGCGGTACTCAACGACTGGCCGCTGATGTCGCATGTCGATGGATTCGTCATCCCGAAACTGACGCTGGCCAATCTGGGCGCCTGGGAGCAGGCCGTGACTAATCCCGCGCTGTTCCTGATGCCGACGCTGGAAACCACGGATGTCTTCAATCCTGTCGCCATGGTTGAACTGGGGCAGGCGCTCAAGGCCAGCCTCGACCAGCGAATCATCGCCTTGCGCATCGGTGGAAACGACTTGATGGGCAGCCTAGGCCTGCGTCGCAATCCGAGCACCACGCTCTACAGCACGCCGATGGGATACGTGATTGCGATGTTGGCAGGGGTGATGGGGTCGCAAGGTTTTGCGTTGACGGCACCGGTGTTCGAACAACTGGCGTCGCCGCAGTTGCTCAAGGAAGAACTGGAATTCGATATCGCCCATGGTCTGGTCGGCAAGACCGCCATTCATCCCAGTCAGATCGAAATCATTCAGGACACCTTGCGCGTCAGCCTCGAGGATTTCAACAGCGCCAAACTGATCGTCAGCGACGTAGCACCGGCGGTATTCAGACATAACGACGCCATGTGTGAGCCCGCGACCCATTACAAATGGGCGATCCGGATTCTTGAGCGCGCGCGGTGGCACGGTATCCGTCATGCGGAAACCGGTGCCGGCGAAACATCGATTCGTCTGGCTGAGGCCGCAGGATGAAAGAGCAGATCGACAATGCAACCGCGCTGCAGCGGCCAGTCCTTGCGGTGTTCGACTTCGACGGCACGTTGACCCGGCACGACAGTTTCGTACCGTTTCTGAAGTTTGCATTCGGAGTGCGGGAGTTCAATCGGCGCCTGCTCCGTCTGGCGCTACCCAGCCTGCGATTTGTCGTGCGGCGCATGAGCCGTGACGAACTCAAGGCGCAGTTGATTCGCACGTTTCTGACCGGTGTGAAGCTTGAGTGGCTGCAACAGCAAGCCGCGAGTTATTGCACGCGGGTCTGGCCGCGATTGATGCGCCCTTCGGGTTTGCTGGCGATTGAGGCCGAGATCAAATCCGGCGCGGTGGTGACGCTCTGTTCAGCTTCACCGGCGCTGGTACTGCAGCCTTTCGCCGAGCGTCTTGGCGTCAGTTTGATCGGCACCGAGCTGCAAGTGGTGGACGGCGTATTGACCGGGCACATCACCGGCAACAACTGCAGATGCGAGAACAAAGTCCAGAGGCTTGAGGCTGTCTACGGCGTTTTGCAGCAATTCCGGATCAAAGCCTGGGGCGATACCCGAGGTGATCATGAGTTGCTCGCCGCAGCCGAAGAACCGCACTGGCGGCATTTTCATCCGGCATGGCGTCGTGGACGTCTGCGGGTCGCCAATGGAATAAATCCGGGCGTGCGCGGTGCGCAGGCCGACTTGCATGTGGCGCGCACATCCGATCGCCACATGAACAACGATGACCAACAAGGAGCGTAACGATGGCACTTACCCTGAGTAAAAAACAGTCCATTTCCCTGGAAAAAACCGCCGGTACTGCGCTGACCAGCGTCAGCCTCGGCCTGGGTTGGGACCCGGTAAAGGCCGGTTTTCTCGGCAAGTTGATGGGCAATGGTGGTGAAATCGACCTGGACGCTTCGTGCATCCTGCTCGACGCCAGCCTTCAACCGATCGACCTGGTGTGGTTCCGCCAACTGAAATCTCAGGACGGTTCGATCCAGCATTCCGGCGACAACCGTACCGGTGAAGGCGCGGGTGACGACGAAACTATCCACGTTGATCTGCAGCGTCTGCCGGCGGTCGTCCAGCACCTGGTTTTTACGGTGAACAGCTTCACCGGGCAGAACTTCGAAAAAGTCGAAAACGCCTACTGCCGCATCGTCAACGCCAGTAACAAGAATGAGCTGGCCCGCTTCAATCTGTCCGAGCGTGGCGCCCACACCGGCATCGTGATGGCTAGCCTGTCTCGTGATAGCGATGGCTGGAAGTTCACCGCTATCGGCCAGACCACCAACGGCCGTACCGCCGATGACCTGGTGAACCTGGCCGTTCAGGCGCTGCGCTAATGGCCACTCTTGCTCCGGGCGGCAACGCACCCGTTGCCAGCGGCCCGCTTCGCGTCGACATCAATTACTCGCCGATTCCAGGCGCCGATATTGATGTCTCGGCCTTCGCTCTGGGAACCACGGCAAAGGTTCGCGGCGATGGCGATATGTGCTTTTACGGTCAGCCGAGTGTGCTGGGCGGGGCGGTCACCTTGTCCGACTCCTCGGCGGGTCGGGCGGTGTTCACAGTTGACCTGAGCCGACTGGAGCCGGCCGTGGAAAAGGTCGCACTGACCGCCACGATCTACGAAAACAAGGCCAGTTTCGAGCGCGTCTCGCAGCTGTCGGTCGTGGTGTCCGGTGGTATCGAAGCGCAGATCCCTACCAGTGGCATGAAGGAAACCGCGCTGATTCTGGGCGAGTTTTATCGTCGCCAGGGTGAGTGGAAATTCCGTTGTGTTGCACAGGGCTTCAACGGTGGGCTTGAGCCATTGGCCAGGCATTTCGGGGTCGATGTCGCCGCGCCGGCAGCGGCGCCGACACCCGCGCCAACACCCGTGCCGCCTGCGCCTGCGGCGCCGAAGTCGTCGATCAGCCTGAGCAAGGTGACCCTCGACAAGACGCGCAGCTCTATCAGTCTGGAGAAGACCGCGGCCGGTTTCGGTGAGATCAAGGTCAACCTGAACTGGAACAAGCGCAGCTCTGGCGGCTTTTTCAAAAGCAGTTCTTCGATCGACCTCGACGTGGGTTGCCTGTACGAGTTGCAGGACGGTGAGAAGGGCGTCGTACAAGCGCTTGGCAACTGCTTCGGCAGCCTGAACCAAGAGCCTTACATCCAACTGATGGGTGACGACCGTACCGGCTCTGTCGCCGGTGGCGAGTGGCTGCACATCAATGGCGCTAAGTGGGCTGAAGTACGCCGCATCCTGATTTTCGCCTTCATCTACGAAGGGGCTCCTAACTGGCGCGAGACCGATGGCGTCGTAACCATCTACATCCCGAATCAGCCGGAGATCGAGGTTCGCCTCAACGAAGAGGGCGGACGCGATGGTATGTGCGCCATTGCGATGCTCGAAAATGACAACGGCGCCGTCAAGGTTTCCCGGCGGGTGGATTTCCACCGTGGGCATTCTGCGGTGGACAAAGCCTACGGCTGGGGCATGAACTGGCGCGCCGGTTCGAAATAGTTACCTTGGCGGGGCTTGGGGCCCCGCCCTTTTAGAGGACTTCAAAATGCTTGCATGGCTTAAAGAAAACGCTGCATTGGCACGCGACAAACTGACCTCTGAGGTCAGCAAGTTCAAAAATCAGAAATTCATGGATGCCACGACCGCAGCCTGCGCATTGGTCGCTGCTGCAGACGGAGAGATCTCCTCCGCCGAGAAAACCAAAATGGCCGGGTTCATCAACAACTCGTCGGAGTTGAAGGTTTTCAACATGGCCGACGTCATCAAGTCCTTCAACGCTCACTGCGAAAAGTTTGAGTTCGACTTTCAGATCGGTCAGGCGGAAGCGCTGAAGACCATCGGCAAGATCAAGAACGATGCCGGTGCTGGCCGCTTGCTGGTCCGTGTTGCCTGCGCTATCGGCGCGTCGGACGGCAACTTCGACGACAAAGAAAAAGCGGCTTGCCGTCAGATTTGCCTTGAACTGGGTTTGAACCCGGCTGATTTCGAACTTTAAGGAGCGGTACTTGGACAGTCACATTGGATTCCCCCCACTGACCATGGCGGTATTCGTCGGTATTGCGCTGGGCGCACTGCTGCTCGACATGGTCACGCACCGTGGCGACAAGCCCATTTCGCTGGCTAAAGCCTCGATCTGGTCGGTTTTCTGGATTGCCATCTCGCTGGCATTCGCAGGCTTTCTCTATGTCCAGCACGGGCCGCAGGTCGCGAGCCTGTTTGTCACCGGTTATGCCCTGGAGAAAGTCCTGAGCGTCGACAACCTGTTCGTGTTCATGGCGATTTTTGCCTGGTTCAAAGTGCCTGATGGCATGCGTCACCGGGTGCTGTACTGGGGGATCATCGGCGCGATCGTTTTCCGCGGGATCTTCGTTGCCATTGGCACCGGTCTGTTGGCGTTTGGCCCATGGGTCGAGGTGGTTTTCGCCGTGATCGTCGCCTGGACCGCCATCATGATGCTGCGCAGCGGCGGTGATGACGAAGAAGAGGAGGACTATTCCAAGCACATGGCCTACCGCTTCGCGCAAAAGCTCTTTCCGGTATGGCCAAAGCTGTATGGCCACAACTTTTTTGTGTCCCGCAAGCAACTGGAAGTGGAACTGAAGAAACCTGAGCACCAGGGCATGACGCTCGCGGCCAAGGGCACGCTGTTCGCCACGCCGCTGTTCCTGTGCCTGGTGGTGGCTGAAGTGTCCGACATTCTCTTCGCCTTCGACTCTGTGCCGGCGGTGATCGCCGTGAGTCGCGAGCCGCTGATCGTCTACTCGGCCATGCTGTTCGCCATTCTGGGCCTGCGCACCATGTACTTCGTTCTCGAAGCCCTGAAACGCTATCTGGTCCACCTGGAAAAATCGGTTATCGCACTGTTGTTCTTCATTGCTGTCAAGTTGGGCTTGAATGCAACGGATCACATGTTTCATCACGGCTATACCATCGATGCGAACACCAGTTTGCTGATCGTGATGGTTGTTCTGGCGATAGGCGTCGTTGCGAGTCTGATCTTCCCTGCAAAGGAAGATGCACCGCTTGAAAACCAATGAGTAATCGTCTTCACCACAAGGAGTAATACCCATGGCACTGACTCTTCAAAAGGGTGCAAACCTGTCTTTGACCAAAACCGACCCGAGCCTGAGCAAGATTCTGGTCGGCCTGGGCTGGGATCCGCGTGCAACTGACGGCGCCGAGTTTGACCTGGACGCGAGCGCTCTTCTGCTGGGTGCGAACGGCAAGGTCCGCAGCGAAGCTGACTTCATTTTCTACAACCAGCTGAAAAGCCTGGACGGCTCGGTTGAGCACACTGGCGACAACCGCACCGGTGCTGGCGACGGCGACGACGAAGTGATCAAGGTCGACCTGAGCCGTGTCCCGGCTGACGTAGACAAGGTGGTCTTCGTCGTGACCATTCACGACGCCGAAGCGCGCAAGCAAAGCTTTGGTCAGGTGGGTGGTTCCTTCATCCGTGTCGTTAATGACGTGACCAGTGCTGAAGTGGTTCGTTACGACCTGGCTGAAGACGCCTCGACTGAAACAGCGATGGTGTTCGCAGAGCTGTATCGCCACAACGGCGAGTGGAAATTCCGAGCCGTGGGTCAGGGTTACGCCGGCGGCCTGCGCGCCTTGGCCAACTCCTACGGTATGAACTTCTAAGCAACCCCCAACAAAAGGAATCTGAACATGGCTGTAAGTCTGTCCAAAGGTGGCAACGTTTCGCTGTCCAAAGAAGCTCCGGGCCTGTCCGAAGTGATCGTGGGCCTGGGTTGGGATCCGCGTGTCACTGACGGCGCCGAGTTCGACCTGGATGCGTCGATTTTCATCGTCGGTGAAAACGGCAAAGTGCTCGACGACAACGGTTTCATTTTCTACAACAACAAAACCTCTGCCGACGGTTCCGTTGAGCACATGGGCGACAACCGCTCGGGCGCTGGCGAAGGTGATGACGAACAAGCCACCGTCAAACTCAACGGCCTGGCTGCCGCTGTGAAAAAACTGGTGTTCTCGGTGACCATCCATGACGCCGAAGCTCGCAAGCAAAGCTTCGGTCAGGTGTCCAACGCCTACATCCGTGTGGTCAACAAGGCTGACGGCAAAGAACTGGCCCGCTACGACCTGAGCGAAGACGCCTCCACCGAAACTGCGATGATCTTCGGTGAGCTGTATCGCAACGGCGAAGAGTTCAAGTTCAAGGCGATCGGCCAGGGTTTCGCTGGCGGCTTGAAGCCTCTGGCTGAAGCTCACGGCGTGAGCATCGGCTAACCCGAAAGGGTGGGGAGGGGCCCCCTCGCGAGGGGGCTTTTTCTTGCCCGGCGTTCGGGCAGCGCAATCATCCGCATGCCGTCAGCGAATAATGCCTTTGGCCTTGGCCTCTTTGAGCCAGATCGGGAACTCGGCCATCAGCATGTCATAGAGCTGTTCCTCGCTGATGTCGTGCAGGTCGTCCAGTGCAAAGAAGCCGCAGTTGTCGACCACGCGTCCCGGCAGGGTGTCCAGTTTCTCCAGAATGCCGTAGCCGTGGCCACCGAGCCCGACGAATTGCCAGAAAATCGGCAGGTTCGCTGCGTCGACCATCAGGCGAGTGATTTTGCGGCTTTCAGACACGCCGCCATCGCTGATGAACAGGACATACATCGGCGTGCCGTCGTCGGATTGCTTAAACTGCTCCACGACTTTCTGGATGACTTTCGGCTCATCGTTGATCCGGCTGCCGAGTTCCCAGTTTCTCCAACCTCTATTGTCGGTGTCGATGAATGCCTTGTGATTGCCCAGCGTCACCGGCGAGAGGCGCAACGGCTTGGCGCCGAACGCCCAGCAATCGAGCTCGCCGTCCTCATCGAACGATACCGCCAGCGGCAATAGCCGGTTGACCACTTCCTGCACCCGGCCTTTGACGTACTGATGGTTCATTGAACCAGAAGCATCAAGCACCAGAACAACCCGGGCCTTGGTTTGGGTGAGGTTGGCTTTTTCCAGGCTGATCTGTGCTTTCTTTGCCAGACTGACCAGATGCGGTGCGGCGTCGGCGATTCTTTTCTCGAGGGATATTTTGGCGGGTGCTGGTGCTGGTGCTGGTGCTGGCGCAGGGCTTTCAGCGACCTCGCCACCGAAGTGATTCACCAGCGCATCCAGACCTTGTGCGTAACCTTGCAGGTTCGAGAGCAGGCGCCATTCGCCGTTCTTGCGATACAACTCGGCAACCATGATGGCTTTCTCGGCGCTGAACGTCGCCCCGGAAAACGCACATTGAGCGACGGTCTGGCCGGCAGGGTTGAACACACAGAAGTGACTGGCGCCGATAGCGCTCATCGTCCCTTGGCCGTCGATGGAGGCTGTGAACACCAAGCGGTCGATGGAGGCGGGTAACTGCGCGAGGTTGATTTGAAAGCGGCCCTGATCTTCGATTTTTACGCTGGCGCATGGCGTCGCCGGTTGATTGAAAAAGACCATGTAGCGATCGTCTGAAAGCTTGCCTTGCGCGTCGACGCCGAAGCAGACGAAATCGATGACGTCGCTGGACTGGATCTGTACCGCGAGTGTGAGCGATTGCCCCTGAAGAATGTTTGACAGGGGGAGCCGCTGTCCTTGGGTGATCTGCATCTTGCTTCCTTGAGTGATGATTTGCTGCGTCGGCGCACACCGGATATTTTGTTAACCGATAATGCGCGGGCGATTGATTCGCCCGCGCATTATCACCCTAAACCGGCTATCGGCGGTCGATGGGTTTGTGCTCAGCGTTGCACCGCCACCAACATCATCATCGGCCGCTCCTGTTCTTCAGCCAGCGCCGGTTGCGCTGCGATATCCGCATCGCTTGGGCCCCATTCGTTGACATGGCGAATGCTGAAACCCGCGCCAATCAATGAATTGAGCAACGTGCCGACCGTGCGATGCTGTTTGATCACGCCCTCGGCCAGCCAGTTCGTTACGCGTTCGCCTTCCAGCTGATAACTGTCCAGCGGCCAGCGCTTGCGACCTTCACTGTCGATCAGCCAACCCGGATTGCGCGGTGCCATGAAGATCGGGTGCTCGATGGAAAACACGAAGTGCGAACCCGGTTTCAGCGCGCTGTAGAGGTGGGCAAACAGCCCCGGCAGATCCTTGATGTAGTGCAGCGCGAGCGAGCTGTAAGCCAGGTCATAGCAGCAGGCGGGCAAGTCGAGTTGTTCAAGGTCGGCACGTTCGTAGCGGATGTTCGCTGCTGTGGTGGTTTGGCGTGCGCGTTCCAGCATTTTTTCCGAGACATCCAGCCCCAGCACGTTAGCCGCGCCCTGTTCGCTGGCCCAGCGGCTGAACCAGCCATAGCCGCAGCCCAGGTCCACCACGTTCAAACCATGCAGGGGGGGCAGCAGCGCTTTGAGCGCCGGCCATTCCGGCGCCGCATCGAGGCCGCCGATGGAGCGGTTCATCTGGCTGTAGCCCTGGAAAAACTCGGGATCGTCGTAAATGTTTTGAGTCATGGGTGAAGTGCTCTTTTGAGTTCAGTCGTTAGCGGCAAATTGGCCGTGATTGGGATTCCCTCGAAAGTGATGACGCGTATTCGTCGATGGCCGCGCAGGGGGGAGGGGGTGGTTGATGAGGAAATGCTAGCGGGTCGCGCGCCAAGTGAGAACCGGTGCAGTGTTGTCGATCTGTAATGTCGGGCGAATCGCCGTTTTATGTGGGTGCGTAAACGCTTTCTGGAGGCCGTGTTTAAAGGTATTCGGTGTTACGTCCTGAAGCCTGCAAACCCTTGAGCTGTTGCCTGCCGGTACGCCAGAATTCGCCGGCTTGTGTGCCTGGAGGGTGGTCGGTAACTTGATAGGCCAAATCATGGGCTCTACCAACGAGCCCGAACCGGTGTTTCTCGCCATTCCGGCGTACGACACCGAGTCCCTGCTTGCTTTCTACAGCGCGTAAAAAAACCGGCCATCAAGGCCGGTTTTTTCTGTTTCTGCATCCCCCGCCGAACAGTGCGACGTGAGACCTCTATTCGATTGGAGCGGGTAGAGGGAATCGAACCCTCGTCGGAAGCTTGGGAAGCTACTGTTCTACCATTAAACTATACCCGCTCAGAGCGGCTGACTTTGTACCAGAGTCGCCAACGAATTTGAAGTTTTCTTTTGCGTGCGATGGCTTTAAATCGCTGAAAACGGTCAATCGCGGGCGAGCGCTGCGGGTCAGTAAACGAAAACCTCAACCCGGCAGGCTCGCTCGCGACGACGCTTTTTCAAATGGCCAGTGCATGGTGATCCTGAACAAACGAGTAACGCGTTCGGCTCGCCTGCGGTGCCGGTTTCAGAAAGCCGAGCAGGGCGTTCTGGCTATCTCGGCAGGCAGCCTTGTGCTCCATGTCGAGAAAGTGTCCGGTGGCCTGCAGCGTGGTGAAGGTGCTCTGCGCCACATGGTTGCCGAACAGGCGCGCATCGTCGGCGGCGGTGTACTCGTCCCATTCACCGTTGAGAAACAGCACCGGCACGTTGATTTTCTGCGCTGCATTCAAATAGCACAGACGATCACTGTGCAGCACGTCGCTGATGTGGAAGTGCATCTGCCCGTATTCGTGCTCGGCCAGGCTGCTGACGTGGCGGTAGTTGAAGCGCTTGAACAGCGACGGCAGGTGCTTGCCGATGGTGCTGTTGACCAGTTCACCTACCCGATCGCCATCGCGTTGGCCGAGGTAGTCGACGCCGCGCTCCAGGTAATCGAGCATGTGCGCGTTGATCACCGGAGAGAACGAGCTGATCACGGCTTTTTCGATGCGCCGAGGCTGGTGTGCGAGGGCAACCAGTGTGGCGGCGCCGCCCCAGGAAAACGACAGCACATGCTCAGCGCCGAAGTGGTCGATCAGTTCCAGCAGGATCTGCCCTTCGACTTCTTTCGTCAGATGTTTCTCGTGCAGGTTGTGGGCTTTTGACTTGCCCGCGTAGGGCTGGTCGTAGCAGACCACGTTGAATTGCGGGTGCAGGTTTTTCACAGTCTGTGCAAACGACGCAGTCGTGGCCATCGAGCCGTTGACCAGGATGATGGTCTTTTCTGCGGCGTCTGCGCGATAGAACTCCGTGTAAACCCGATACTGACCCTGTATATCCAGCACAGCGATTTCTGGCCTCATGTCATAAGACTCCTGGCAAGCAAGCGGGTATGCGCGCAAATAGAGATTGCACGAGCTTTGTGACAGGTAGGCATACGCCTGAAATTTGCTTGGCCCATGTCGATCCGGTACGGCAGGTCGACGGGTATTGTTATTGGCGGGCAGTCTGCCGGCTGAGGCGCAGCCCTGAGGGCTGTCTACCGGCAAAAAGTTTCTTAGAGGTATGTTGTGACTCGTCGGTCACATTTCGGCCGACGTCCTGATTCAAGCAGGGGGATCGGGATCGCGCAAGTGCCGTTGGTAAATTCTTTGACGACTTCTGCTGAGCGGTCGCGGCTTTAGAACAATTGAATCTCTTCGGTGCGCAAAGCGCGGTACTCGCCCGGTTTTAGCGCGTGATCGAGCAGCAACGGGCCGATGGAATCGCGGTGCAGGCGCAGGACTTTATTGTTGAAGTGACCAAACATGCGCTTCACCTGATGGTAGCGGCCCTCGACGATGCTCAAGCGCGCCGACCTTGGGCCGAGCAACTCCAGATGCGCCGGCTGCGTGGTCAGATCCTCGAAAGCAAAGTAGATCCCCTCGGCAAACGTGAGCGCATAGTGCGCGCCAATGTCCTGTTCGGTCTCCACGTAATAGACCTTCGGCAATTTGGTCTGCGGCTGGGTCAGGCGTCGCGACCAGGTGCCATCGTTGGTGATCAACATCAGCCCGGTGGTGTTGAAGTCCAGGCGTCCGGCGATGTGCAGGTCGTCTTTGTCCGGCTCATCGATCAGGTCGAGCACGGTCGGGTGTTGTGGGTCGCGGGTGGCGCTGACGCAACCTGCAGGTTTGTGCAGCATGAAGTAGCGCGCCGGTTTGCCGAGTTGCAGCACTTGGTCATCGACTTCGACGCGGCTGAACTCCAGTACATCGCTGTGGGGATCGATGACGACTTTTCCGTCAACCCGCACGCGCTTTTCCACCAGCAACAGGCGAACCTGCTGACGGTTGTAGCGGGGTAGATTGCTGAGGAAGCGGTCAACGCGCATGTTCAGGTTTCGCTGGGTGAAGGGGCGCGCATCTTACGGGATCGTCTGGCTGGCCGCTTGCAGTTGCGCCTGGACCTGCGCGCACCGTGGGCACAGGCAGGATGTGTCGCGCCGTTCGGGCGGCAATGCTTCGAGCACGGCCGGGTCGATGCTCACGCCGTAGCACCAGCAGGCGCGGTCGGCGGTGCGTGGGTCGGCCAGGCTGCAGTCGTTGCGGGCACCGCAGGCCGGGCAGAGGTCGGGTCTTGCATTGATGTCAGGCATAGGTCGAGTGGGGCATTTCCACGCAGGTGCGGTTGCGGCCGGTTTGCTTGGCCCGGTACATCGCATGATCGGCC
Source organism: Pseudomonas sp. EA_65y_Pfl2_P78 (assembly GCF_963970495.1). Taxonomy (NCBI): domain Bacteria; kingdom Pseudomonadati; phylum Pseudomonadota; class Gammaproteobacteria; order Pseudomonadales; family Pseudomonadaceae; genus Pseudomonas; species Pseudomonas sp. EA_65y_Pfl2_P78. The sequence continues at coordinate 285,582 of NZ_CAXAON010000002.1, forward strand.
CGGGACAGCAGGCTGTGCAAGGTGTCATCGCGTTGCAGGGTGGTGGCACCGATGCTCACCGTCAGATTTAGCGTATGGCCGTTGTAGGCATATTCGTGCTGTTCGACGTGCTGACGGATCTTCTCTGCAATGTTCTGACCGGTTTCGCCGTCGGTGTCCTTCAGCAAAACGATAAATTCCTCACCGCCCCAGCGGCAGACGATGTCGGCATGGCGCAGGCAACTCTGTAGATCCCGGGCGAAACCGATCAACACTTGATCGCCTGCCATGTGGCCGTAGGTGTCGTTCAGCACTTTGAAGTGATCGAGATCGAGCAGCAACGCGGTCAGCGGCTTGGTCTCGCGTTGCGCTTCGTGCAGGGCTTGCGCGGCCAGCAGATCAAAGCCGCGCCGGTTCGGCAGTTCGGTGAGGCTGTCGAGCGTGGCCTGGGCCTGGATTTTCGATTGAAACCGTTTGATCACACGGTTCAGCACTGCCAACACAATCAAGGTCACCAGCAGGCAAATCAGCAGATTGAGGTACAGCGACTGACGGATTTCACTCAGTGCACCGTCCTCGCGTTTATCAACGAACAGGTACCAGTTCAACTCCGGGATAAACCGCACGTTGAGGAAGTGCCCCTGGCCGTGGGCGGAGTATTCGTAGCTGCCGCTGTGGGGCTTGGGCAATTGGCTGACCAGGCTTTTCATGCTGTCGATTTCGCCGAGGCTCTGGCCAATGTGCGCGCCTTCAGGTCCGCCCTGGGCACCGGTCAATACCAGCCGGCCAAAGGTGTCGACGAAGTAAACACTGCGTTGATAGCGCTGTTGGTATTTGTCGATCAGCTTGATCACCGCGTCCACCGTCAGGCCGACACCCGCCGCGCCGATGAAGCGGTTGTGGTAGTCGTAGACCTTGTAGTTGATGAAGAACGTCAGGTTGTCCTTGTTGGCCAGATCCGGGTCGACGTTGATCTCGTACGGGTCTTTCATGTCGCGCACGCGAAAGTACCAGGCGTCACGCGGCTCCTCGACCTTGACCTGCTTGAGCACGCCTTTGGCGTGGTAGTAGGTGAGGGTGCTGTTGGAGACGAAAAACGCGGTGTAGGCGCCGTAATGGGTCATGACTTCGTCGAGATAACGGGTCATCTGCTCGGGGTTCTGTTCGCCGTTTACCACCCAGTCGCGCATGAAGGTATCGCGGGACATCATCGAGGAAATCAGGATCGGCCTGACAAGGTCTTTCTGGATTTCCGAATACACGGTGTCGGACGTCAGCGGCAGTTCGGTGTTGACGATGTTGTCGCGGATCGACGTGCGCGAGGCGTAGTAGCTGAGCAACGAGGTGGCGAGGAAACCGGCGCCCAGCAGGGCGATCAGCGTCAACACCAGTGAACGTTGGGAGTACAGCGCAGAGCGATGCGGCATGGCAGATCCGTTGGCAGTGGCCCGATGGCAAACATTCTAACGGGACTGCGGGGCAAATATCTGCTCCATGTGCGGTGCGAATGGTCGTTCCTGTACTGGCCTGAAGTGGCGCCACCCCTTATCGGTGTGCGCCTGCTCGCGATGGGGCCGTGACATTCACCCATGGTGTGGCTCAAACACTGCTATCGCGAGCCGGCTCACGCCTGCCAAGGAGCGCCTCAGGCCAGGGTTTTCAGATAGGCCCGCCATCCGCCCAGATGGCTGATATCCACGGCGCCCTCCAAGCCATACGGCTCACAGATGAACCCGCTCTCCCAGCGCCCATCCGCCAGTTGCACCTTGCCCAGGCCGAGCGGGGCGGGAATACCGGTAAGGAAGGAGCCCAATTCGCTGCTCGGCAACTCCCAGACTTCCACCGCAATGGCCACGCCGCTATCCTTCACTCTGACCATGCCCGGGCGCTTCGGTGGGCCACCCGCCAGGGCGTGAAGTTGATAGTCCGGCGAGCTGAACGTGGTTTCCAGCAAGCGCCCACCCCGTTGCGTGAGCTGCCCGTTCAACGGCAAACCTTGCAGATGCGCGCCGCACACCACCACGCGCGCGCGGTCATTGCGCGCCACGTTCGCAGGTGATGGCTGCGCGCAATCTTGCTGGCGCTGCAGCGCATCCGCCACGCTCAACAGGTATTGATCGGTGAACGCCCGTCCGAACAGCGTCACGCCCCACGGCAAACCATTGGCCATGAACGCGCTTGGCACGGCGACGGCGGCGTAATCGAGCAGGTTCATGAAGTTGGTGTAGTAACCGAGTTCGGAATTGCGCAGCACCGGTTCGGCGTCCAATTGCGCCAGTGTCACGGGACGGCCGAGGGTCGGGGTCAGCACGCAGTCGAGGTTTTCGAGGGCCTGATCGCAACGCGCTTTCAGGGCTTGCAGCCGATATTGGGCGCGGAAGGTCTGCACGCCCGTCACCGCCGCAGCCTTGGCCAGCACGGCGCGGATCACCGGCAAGACCGCTTGGGGATTCTCTTCCATCAATTCGCCCGCCACGCTGTAGCGCTCGGCGACCCACGGCCCTTCGTACAGCAAGCGTGCGGCTTCCAGGAACGGCGACAAATCCAGCTCGACCGCTTCGCCACCCAGGGCCTGGAGCCGGTCGATGGCATCGCCGAACAGCAGCGGGCCTTCGACGCAGCCGAAAAACTCCAGATCCTGCGCACGCGGGACCCCGAAGCGAAACGGCTGTGGCGCACCGAATGCCGAGCCGTCATTCCACGCCGGATTAGGGCGGCTGTACTCATCCCGTGGATCGAGTTTTGCGGTCAGTGCCAACAACTGACTGGCCTCGCGCGCGGTCGCGGTAAACGTGGTGACGCAATCCAGCGTCCGGCACGCCGGCAGCACCCCGGCCGTGGAGATCAGCCCTTTGCTGGCTTTCAAACCGACCAGGTTGTTCAGGGCCGCCGGCACCCGCCCTGACCCTGCAGTGTCGGTGCCCAGGGCAAAACTCGCCACGCCCAACGCCACCGCCAGCGACGAACCGGCGCTGGAACCTCCGGACGGATATTGCGGCAACACGCTGTTCGGACATGCGCCGTAGGGTGAGCGGCTGCCATTGAGGCCAGTCGCAAACTGATCGAGGTTGGTCTTGCCCAGCGGCACCGCTCCCAGCGCAATCAACTGCTCGACGATGGTCGCCGAGCGCTGTGGCGTGTAAGCGAACGCCGGGCACGCGGCGGTGGTGGGAATGCCCGCCAGATCGATGTTGTCCTTGATCGCAAACGGCACGCCGTACAGCGGCAGGCTGTCGATGTCGCGGCCGTCGAGGGCGGCGAGGTACGGCTCCAGTTCATCGACACTGAGCAAGTGGATGAACAGGTGATAGTCGGGATTCAGCGCGGCGGCTTTTTCGCGCAGTGCAGGCAGCAATGTGCGGGGTGTTGTTTCGCCCTTGATATAGGCCTGGCGCAGAACATCGAGTTGCAGATTCATGAGTTGATCCTTTTACAAATGGGTTCAGTCGAGCTCCAGCACCACGACCCGTTGACCTGCGCGCACCGCCGAACCCGGCTGCACACGAATTTCGCGTACGACGCCAGCCATTGGCGCGAGCACAGGGATTTCCATCTTCATCGATTCGAGAATCACCAGCACATCACCCGTCGCGACGCGGCTGCCAGCCTCGACTTGCACTTGCCAGAGGTTGCCGGCGATATGGCTTTCGATGCTCTGCAGGCCGTGCGCCAACGGTGCGTCCTCGGTTGATGGCGGCGCCACCTCTTCGCTGTCGAAGTGCGCCTGACCACTGGCGATCCAGCGTTCGCGCTCGGCGTTGAACGCGCCTTGTTGTTGGCTGCGAAACGCACTGATGCTGTGCGCTTCGCGGCTCAGAAAATCCTGATACTCAGCGAGGTTGAGCTGGCTGTGCTCGATGTCCAGTTCAAAACGCCCGAGGGGGAAATCCCTGCGGATGCGCAGCAACGCTTCGGCGCTGACCGGGTAAAAACGAATCTGGTCGAAGAAACGCAGCAGCCACGGTTTGCCATCGAATGCCGCCACTTCGCGGTAGCGATTCCACATCTGTAACGTGCGCCCGACGAACTGATAACCGCCCGGGCCTTCCATGCCGTACACGCACAGGTAAGCGCCACCAATACCCACCGAGTTTTCGGCGGTCCAGGTGCGTGCCGGGTTGTATTTGGTGGTGACCAATCGATGGCGGGGGTCGAGCGGAGTGGCCACCGGCGCGCCGAGGTAGACGTCGCCAAGGCCCATCACCAGATAGCTCGCATCGAACACCGTGCGCTGTACTTCGTCGAGGTCCGGCAGGTCATTGATGCGGCGGATGAACTCCAGATTGCTCGGGCACCATGGGGCATCCTTGCGCACGGTGGTCATGTATTTCTCGATCGCCAACTGACAGGCCGGGTCGTCCCAGGACAGCGGTAAATGCACGATGCGCGACGGCACCTGCAAATCCTTGGCCGCGCACACCGCGTCCCACTCCCCGGCGACGATGCCGAGCAGGTCGGCGAGTGGCAATTGCTCGGGCTGGTAGTGAACTTGCAGCGAGCGAATGCCCGGCGTGAGGTCGATCACGCCGTGCAGGGATTTGCTTTCCAAAGCTTGCATCAGGGCGTGAGCGCGGAAGCGCAGGACCAGATCGAGTTCAGGCTCGCCGATTTCCAGCAACAGGTGAGTATCCCCACAGACTCGCGCAACAAGCCGCCGATCCCCCTGACCCAACTCCAACACCACGGGCGACACCAAACCCTGTGGGAGCGGGCTTGCTCGCGAAAGCGGTGTGTCAGGCACATCAATGTTGACGGACACGGCCTCTTCGCGAGCAAGCCCGCTCCCACCGTGAGAATCCCATTGCAGGGCGAGTTCGCGGGCGGTTTTGAGGTCCACCGGGATGAACTGGATTTTATCGCCAGCCTTGAGCTGCCCTAGCTGCCACAGATCGGCTTCGATCACCGTCACCGGGCACACAAACCCGCCGAGGCTCGGGCCGTCCGGGCCGAGGATCACCGGCATGTCACCGGTGAAGTCCACGGCGCCGATGGCGTAGGGATTGTCGTGAATGTTTGAGGGGTGCAACCCGGCCTCACCACCGTCGGCGCGCACCCATTCCGGTTTCGGGCCGATCAGGCGCACGCCGGTGCGGCTGGAGTTGAAGTGCACTTCCCACGGGCTCGCGAAGAAGGTGTCGATGGCGTGTTCGGTAAAGTATTCCGGTGCGCCGTGAGGGCCGTACATCACGCGAATCTGCCGCACGGCCGGCAACACGCTGATGTGCTGCGCCGCAAGTTGTTGACCGGCGCTGCGATCGGCCAGCGCCGGTATGTGCAACACGTCGCCAGTGCGCAGCGCACGACCGCCATGGCCGCCGAACTGGCCGAGGGTGAACGTGCTTTTGCTGCCCAGATAGTCCGGCACCTGCAAGCCGCCGCGCAGGCACAGATAACTGCGCGCCCCGGCGCCGTTGATACTGCCAAGGTTCAACGTCGCGCCCGCCGGGATCAGCAGCGCGGTGTTCATCGGCACGGTTTGACCCTCGCACGCCAAGGCAATCGGCGCCCCGGTCACCGCCACCACTGCCTCGCAGTTGAAGCGCAACATCGGCCCGCTCATGGTGATTTCCAGTGCCGCTGCGCCGTCGGCATTGCCAAGCAGGCGATTGCCCAGACGCAGCGCCCGGCTGTCCATTGGCCCCGAGGGCGGCACACCGACGGCCCAGTAACCGAGGCGACCGGGATAATCCTGCACGCTGGTTTGTGTGCCGGCGCTGAGCACCTCAAAGGTATTGGCGCGATAAACCAGGTTCTCCAGGCAACGGGTCCACGGCTCACCGCTGGCGAACGGGGTGTCGAGCAGAATCTGGCGCAGGTAATCGCGGTTGGTTTCCACGCCGTACAACTGGCTGTCACTGAGCGCCTGATGCAGTTCTGTGCGCGCTTGTTCACGGGTCGGTGCCCAGGCGATGACTTTGGCAATCATCGGGTCGAAGTATGGCGGGATCTCGCAGCCAGCCTCGACCCACGTGTCGATGCGCAACTGAATGCCGTTGGCCGGTGGGAATTCAACAGCCGTCAGCAGGCCCGGGCTTGGCTGAAAATCACGCCCCGGATCTTCGGCATACAAGCGCGCCTGAATGGCATGGCCGCCGGGTTTCAGGTCGCGGTACAACTCGGCGAGCGGCGCCAGCTCACCCGCGGCCAGTTCGACCATCCAACGCACCAGATCCACGCCCCAGACCTGTTCCGTGACGCCGTGCTCGACCTGCAAACGTGTGTTCACTTCAAGAAAATAGAAGCGCTGCGCCACGCTGTCGAAGACGAATTCAACGGTACCGGCGCTCCGGTAATTGACCGCTTTGGCCAGTTTGATCGCCGCTGCACACAGCTCATCGGCCATGCCGACTGGCAGGTTGGGCGCCGGGGTTTCTTCGAGGACTTTCTGGTTGCGCCGCTGCACTGAACAGTCGCGCACACCGAGGGCGATGACTTCGCCGCGACCATCGCCGAATACCTGCACTTCCAGATGCCGGGCGCGCTGAATGTATTTCTCGATGAACACCCCGGCGTCGCTGAAGTTGTTCTGGCCCAGACGCTTGACCGCTTCGAATGAGTCGCTCAATTCGCTGGCGCTGCGGCACACGCGCATGCCGATGCCACCGCCGCCAGCGGTGCTTTTGAGCATGACCGGGTAGCCGACGTGCTCGCCAGCGATCAGCGCCGCGTCGAGGCTGTCGAGCAGTTCGGTGCCTTCGAGCATGGGGACGCCGTGCTGTTTCGCCAAAGTGCGCGCGGTGTGCTTGAGGCCGAACACCCGCAGTTGCTCCGGCGTCGGGCCGATGAAGGCGATGCCTTGGGCTTGGCACGCTTCAGCGAAAGCGGCGTTTTCCGAGAGAAAACCGTAGCCGGGATGAATCGCCGTGGCGCCGCTTTCTTTGGCAATCGCGAGGATTTTATCGACCGCCAGATAAGTGCTGGCCGCTGCACCTTCGCCAAGGCTGTGGGCTTCATCGGCTTGCAGGATGTGCAGGCTGGCGGCATCGGCTTGGGCGTAAACGGCGACGCTTTTGACCTGCAACGGCGCGAGGGTGCGCAGAATGCGGCAGGCGATGGCGCCACGGTTGGCGATAAGGACTTTTTCGAACATGGCATAACCCCTGAAGGGGAAGCGGGCCGTCCCGCCGTTTTTCGACTGGCATCCGGGTCGTCCCGGATGAAAAACACGTTCTCCCAATCAGCACAAAACCCTTGTGGGAGCGGGGCGTTCGGACGGTTTCAGGCACTGCCCGGATCGGGCCTGGCATAAGGCAAACAACCAGCGGCGCAAGCGGCGCAATTTCAGTTCCATACCAGCAGCTCCGCAGGGGTCGGGTTGTAGGCGTTGCACGGGTTGTTCAGTTGCGGGCAGTTGGAGATCAGCACGATCACGTCCATCTCGGCGCGCAGGTCGACGTATTTGCCCGGCGCGGAAATCCCGTCTTCGAAGGTCAGTCCACCGTCGGCAGTGACGGGGACGTTCATGAAGAAATTGATGTTCGGCCCGATGTCGCTTTTGCCCAGTCGCCCATCGTGCACGCAGGCGCGCAGGTAGTTGTCGCGGCAGCTGTGCATGTAGCGTTTTTCCAGGGCGTAGCGCACGGTGTTGCTCTCTTGCGCACACGCGCCGCCGAGGGTGTCGTGGCGTCCGCAGGTGTCGGCGACGAGGGTCAGCATCGGTTTGCCCAGATTGGAATAGAGCACGCTGCCGGTGCTCAGGTAGACGCTGTTCTGCCGACGCAAGGTGCGTTGCACGTCGTAGCGTTCTTTGGGGTTGGCGAGGCTGTAGAACAAGGTGTCGATCGCCTGGTTGCCTTCCAGATCAAGAATGCGCAGGGTCTGGCCGGCCTTGACCTCCATCAGCCAGGGTTCGCCGGCAGGGATGGTCGCGCGGTAGACCGCGGTGTCGGGTTGTCTGTTTTCGCAAACGTCAGCAGTAGCGATGGCAAATGACATGGCGGCGATCCTCAGGCGAACAAACGGTCAGTGTTGATAAATCCGCGCTCGTTCTCGGGGCGCGAGGTGCGGCAGTGTTCGGCGACGCTGGCGTCGGCGTTCATCCAGCTCAGCTTCAATGGTTTTGGCGCGTAGTCCGGCGCCGGGTCCATCGGGTGTTGCAGGGCGGTGAGCACCACCAGTGTGTCCATCGGTGCGTATAACTCGATGTAGTCGCCAGCCTTGGAGTGGTCTTCGACGAAATGCAAATGTCCCGCTTGATCGACGTTCACGCGGCTGAACAGGTTGAGGGTCATCAGCAGGTCGGACAGGCCCAGCCCCCACTTGCCCAGCTCCACCAACAGGTTGTCGGTGCCATTGCGAAAGAAGCCATTGCGCAGTTCCTGGTAGCGGCCCTGGCCGTACTTGTGCGCGACTTCTTCTGCGCAAAGCACACCGCCGAGGCTGTCGCTCCAGCCGCAAGTGTCGGCGGTGATGGCGGCCAGCACGCGGCCCATGTCCGAATACAGGCAGTGGCCGGTGGTGAGCTTGGCGGTGTGTTGGCATTTGAGGCTGTCGGGCAGGTTCAGCCGCTCGGTTTTTTCGTTGGCGTTGAGCAGGGTCAGGCTGACGTTGGCGCCACCGCGCAGATCGGTCAGGCGCAGCAATTGGCCACGCTTCAACACGAAGGAACGGTGACCGCCACCGGGCAGCATTTCTTCTGCGAACGGTGGGAACAGTTGGGTCGAATCAGTCATTGGAAAGTGCCTCTCAAGCAGTTCGAAGTGCGCCCGCCAGTGACGCCGGCAAGGCTTCGACGGCGGCGCGTTGGGCGCGGCGGTCGCTGTTCAAAGGGATGTCATAGGTGATGCGTGCGCCATAGGCGCCGGGGGCATGCGGGTCGAGTCGAACCTTGTCGAACACCAGCAAACGAGTGCCCAGGCTGAAACCTTCGGACAGGTCATGGGTGACCATGAACACCGTCAACGGCGTCTCGCGCCACAGGTCCAGCAGCAGGGCATGCATGTCTTTGCGGATGCCTGGATCGAGTGCGCCGAACGGTTCGTCGAGCAGCAATACTCGCGGTTTCATGATCAGCGCCTGAGCAATCGCCAGCCGTTGCTGCATGCCACCGGACAGTTGCGCCGGATATTTGTCCAGCGCATGACCGAGGCCAACTTTGTGCAACAGCGCCGAAGCGTGTTCGCGTGCCTGGCGCCTGGCGCTGCCGAACAGACGCCCCAGCAACGGCGAGTGCGGTAGCTCAAGGCCGATGACGACGTTGTCCAGCACGCTCAGGTGCGGGAACACCGAGTAGCGCTGGAACACCACGCCACGGCTGGCATCGGGCTCGCTGGCCAGCGCTTGACCGTCGAGCAGAATCTCGCCGCGACTGGCGGTTTCCTGGCCGAGCAGCAAACGCAGGAAGGTCGATTTACCGCAACCGGACGCACCGACCAGCGTGCAGAACTCGCCCTCGTTGACGTTCAGGTTCAGGCCTTCGAGCACGACCTGATCGGCGTATTGCTGCCAGACGTTTTTCACACGGATGAAGCTCATTTGGCGGCCCCTTCGTACCAGGGAAATGCGCGCCGCGTCAGGTGTTTCAAACCCCAATCCATCAGCCAGGCGAGGAGGGTGATCCACACGACGTAAGGCAGGATGACGTCCATCGCCAGATAGCGGCGCACCAGAAAAATCCGGTAGCCGAGCCCGTCGGTGGAGGCGATCGCCTCGGCGGCAATCAGGAACAACCACGCTGAACCGAGCATCAGCCGCAGCGATATCAGCAACCGTGGCAGTAGTTGCGGCAGCACCACGCGCAGCATCAGCGTCCAGGTCGAGGCGCCGAGGGTCTGCGCCTTGATCAGCAACTCGACGGGGATTTCCCGGGCGCGCTGTTCCAGATCCCGAGCGAGTGCCGGTGTGATGCCGATCACGATCAGCATCACTTTGGACAATTCGCCCAAGCCGAAGACGATGAACAGAATCGGCAGGATCGCGAGCGGCGGCACCATCGACAGCACCGTCAGCAGCGGTGACAACGGCGCACCGAATAACGGTAAAGTCCCGGCAGCGATGCCCAGACACAGCCCGGCCAGCGCAGCGATACCGAGGCCGATGGCCAGGCGCCGCAGGCTCGAAGCGGTGTCCTGCCACAACAGGTAGTCACCGGTACGTTTGTCGGCATTGAAGGCCAGGCGTGTTACCGCGTCGCTCATTTGCACTGCGCTGGGCAGCAGTTTGTCGTTGGGGTTGTCTGCCAGTCGCTCGGCCGAACCCATGAAGTAGGCGAACAGCAGCAACGCGAACGGCAGGATCACCAGCAACAAGCGGCTCGGACGATCCGGGTGGCGATTGATCAGGCGCATGGCCAAATCCTCCGTGGCTTACAGCTTGGCGTCGGCGGCCATCTGCACGTAGGTCGGATCGAAACGCAGCTTGAGGTTGCTGGTGTCGCCGCTGGTCACACCGTTGGCGAACGACATGCCGACGGCGCTGGTGTCTTTGGCGCCTTCACCGAGCAAACCGTGCTCGAACGAAAACTCGGCGACTTTGCGCATGGTTGCCGGCAGTTGTTTGCTGGTGGCGAAACTCAGTGCTTCGCTCGGGGTGGCGAACAGTTTGGTGGTGTCGAGTTGCGCCTGGAATCCGGCCAGATCCGTGCCCGAGGCCTTGGCCATGTGCTCCAGCGCAGTCTTGCTCGCGGCGTTTTTGGCGTTCATCAACTCGACCACTTCGAACCACGCGCCAGTCAGCGCTTTGCCCAGCGCCGGGTTGTCTTTGAGGGTGGCGCTGTTGACCACCATCATGTCCATGATCTCGCCGGGAATCTGACTGGAATTGAACACTTCGGTCACCCCCGGTTTGGCCTTGATGTCCGAGAGCATCGGGTTCCAGGTAGTGACGGCGTTGACCTGTTCGGTGTTGAAAGCGGCGGAGATATCGGCGTCGGAAGTGTTGACCACTTTCAGGTCTTTCTCGGTCAGGTCCACCGAGTCCAGCGCCCGCGCCAGCAGGTAGTGCGACACCGACAGTTCAACCAGATTGACGTCCATGCCCTTGAGGTCGGCGACTTTCCTGCCTTCACCCTTGAGCACGATACCGTCGTTGCCGTTGGAGAAGTCGCTGACGATCAGTGCGGTGCTGTCGACGCCGCCAGCGGCGGGAATGGTCAGTGCGTCCATGTTGGTCATGGTGCAGCCGTCGAACTGACCGGCGGTGTACTGGTTGATCGATTCGACATAGTCGTTGAGTTGCACGACGTCGATCTTGATCCCGTATTTCTTCGCCCACTTGTCGACAATGCCCTGGCTGCCGGCGTACTCCCATGGCATCCAGCCGGCATAGATTGTCCAACAGACGCTGAAATGGTCTTTCTGGGCGGCGGGGGATTGGGTGCTGACAAGCGCGGCGAAGACGGCGGCGAGCAGGGCGGGTAGGCGTAGTCGTGACATGGTGGTTTCTCCAGTTGATCAAGGGCGGACAGGAAGGCAACGCGGCACCGCGAACGGTGGCTTGTCTCCCGGGCTTTTGTCCCGCCGTGTAACCTCAACTGGAGGTCGCCAACTCTCGGACCAGTCACTCGCAGATGCGAGCCGGAACCCTAGTCAGCCATTGCAAATTGTGGTGCCGCGAACCTGTGATGACTCCTGCACGGGTTTGCTAAAGCGAGACGCGTGCCAAGTCGCGTCAGGCGCTCTGGCACGGGCGCGCGGCTTACCTAGTGTTGGTGGCGAGGCTGCTGAGGCGCTTTGAGTTGGTGCGCGGCTGCACCGTGATGCAGCGTGTTTGCCGCTGATCCGATGATTTTGCGCTGTTGGCACTCGGTCTGGGTTTGCCAGTCAAAACAGATGTCAGCCGGTCTGTGCCGACTGCTGTCGCGGGTCTTTCAGGAGGCCGCCATGCTTATTCAAAAAACATTGCGAAGGGTGCTGCTGGGAGCGGTGCTCGGTTTGGGTCTGTCCGGTTGTTACTACTACGCCGGGCCCTACGATGCTTATCCGTCTACCTACTACTATCCCGGCTATTACTCACCTTATTCCTACGGTGGTTATTACGCTCCGCGCTACTACGGCGGCGCGCGTTATTACCACGGTGGCTACGGCTATCGAGGCGGTTACGGACGGGGTTATCACGGCGGCGGATATCACGGTGGCCACCATTAATCAGCGGCTGAATGACAGCGTTTTCCAAATGAACAGGATTTCATCAATCACTTGTTTCAACTTGTTGCAGGAACGCACCAGATGCCGAAAACGCTGTCTGATTTTTCGACAGTCACCGATTAAATGACTGTCGCCTGCCAGCGTCGCTGGTGTGGCCAACCCGCGGTCCAGGAGGCCGCCATGTATAGACGAATTCTTCTACTTGCTGCGATGATGTTTTCCGTTGCCGGTTGCGTCCCGTACTCCTACGCGGACTCGTATTACAGCTCAGAGGTCTACACATCACCCGCACCGGCCTACTACAACACGGGCGGCACGTATTACAACGGTGGCAGCACGTATTACGCGCAGCCTCGCTACTACCAGCCGGCCCCGCGGTATTACCAGCAACCGCGCTATTACCAATCGGCGCCGCGTTACTACCAGCCGGCTCCACGTTATTACGAAAGCCGTCGCTGGCACGACAACGATCGCGGGCGTTGGGATGGCCATCGTCGCGGCGGTTGGGATAACGATCACCGCGGTCGCGGTAACTATGACCGACACAGCGGGCGTGGTGACCATAACGGGCGTGGCAACCGATGGTAATCACCCGCCAACAAAAAGCGGCGCATAAAGCGCCGCTTTTTTGTGCCCGGAATATCGTCAGGATGCAGCCGCAACGGTAAACGCAGGATTAATGGCCATAGCAGGCTCGGCGCCGGAACTGAATACTCATCGACTAGGGTCCGGTTTAATCGCTATATCAGGCACTGGCTTATAGGAAAGGCCGTAATCAACCAGCAATTCTTCACCCTTCCTGATGTCATTCAGCGCCACGTAAAACGTCAGGTTTTTCCCCACTGCGATGGAAATGACGTTATTCGAGCGCCACGCCGGCCCACCGCCCAATTGCGAGGTATTGATCAGGCTCAGGTTGTTGCCCGTGTGCAGCGCACTCACCGAGCGATTGCCCGACCGTGTGCCGAACAAGTAGGTCAGTACAGCCCTTGAACCTTGTTTGCGTATTTCCTGAAACAACGACGCTTCTGATTCATGGAATTTGCCTGCGTACGGTCCTAGCACTTCAAATTTGGCAATATCGCGTCGTGCCCACACTGACGCGCCGCGATTGGGCCCACCGTCATCCAGTGCCGTGAACACTTCCAGAGTTTGATCAAACCGTGATTGATGCCGTCCTTCGGTACGCAACCAGTCTTTGATCGATTCCTTGATCTGGCTTGAAACGTTTTTTTTGCTTGCGTTATCGAGACCGTCAAGCAGGCCATTCCAGTGGGCGATACGGATGTCATCTATCGGCCCTTCGAGGGATAAAGTCCGGCTGATTGTCGGGTTTCGCGGGTCCTGCAGAATCGGCAGGTTGTTGTCGACCTGATGAGGCAACGACGAGGAGATCCCTGGTTCAACTTTGATAGCGACAGGCAAGATGTCCGAAGAGGGACCCGGAACTTCTGCGACACGGTCTGGCGTGTCGGCGGGTCTTTTCGGCGGCGGTGACTCCAGTGAGGCCGGCGCCGGACGCTTTTGTGGCGTACTCGTTTCAGCTTGTTGGCCTTCAAGGCGTGGCATGGAGCTTTGCCCCGAATGGCCTGCAACCTTGCGAATCATGGACTGCCCCCTTGGCCCAAGACTGCCATCGACCCGGACATAATTGTAAAAAGTGTTCGGATAAAGATGATGATGACCGGCAAATCCTTCGATGGTCATTGTGTCTCGCTCTTGCTGAGACATGTTTTGCCACGCAAGAACATGTGTTTCTTCCGGCTGGTTAAACGGTAAGTCGTCAGGACGGTCACGCACTAATACGCCAGTCGCGCTCAACTCGCCGTCGGGCTTCACGTAGTACTCGAATGTTTTCCGAGGCAGGTTGTTCTCTCGGGCAAACCCCTTGCGTGTGAGCCTCTGTCGCTCCGCTTGCGGTAATGCCTCCCAGTCCCGCAAATGTTCGGCAATGACCCTTTGCTTACGCACTCTCGAAGTCCGGCCTGTCAGTTGGGTGGACATTTCAGGAGGCAAGGCATTTTTGATACGGTGCAAGGCTGCGGTTCTGAGGGATCCATCGACTTTGACGTTCGCCTGCCATGTAGCAGGATTGAATGCGTGTTGACGGATGAATTCCTCTGCCGTGAGGGTGTTATCGCGCTGCCCGGAAAGCACCCACCACTGACGTAAATGTTCATCGGTCAAAGTCTTGTAGGTGCCACCGGCCGCTCGGTGCATCAAGGATTGTCCGGTTGGTTTCAGGCTTCCATCGGCATGTACATAGCCCGCAAAAGTCTCCGGGTGAAGAAAATGAAGACCGGAAAATCCTTGAGTTGTGATGGTGTCACGTTCTTGCTGGGTCAAGTTTTGCCAGGCACGGACATGCGTTTCGCTGGTCCTGTTGAAGGCTTTGTCTGTCGGACGGTCACGCACGAGTACGCCGGTTTCACTCAATTGGCCGTCAGGCTTCACGTAGTACTCAAATGTTTTTCGCGGCAGATTGTTCTGCAGCGCAAAGCCGTCACGCGTCAGCTTCTGCTGCTCTGCTTGAGGCAGCGCCTCCCATTGCCGCAGGTGCTCGGCAGTGACCCTTCGAGTCTTGCCCTTCGGAACCCGGCCGGGCCAGTCGATTTCCGGAACTCTCTGCGTATCAGGTTGCTGATCCGGGACAGGTTGATCGGTGTTTTTTTTCACCTTGTCCAGACGTTTGATCGCCTCCTCTGTCAGCGACCCATCCTGCCTGACATGTTTTCGCCATATGTTGGGGTTGAGCTGATGTTGATGCATGAACTGCGCTTCTGTCACCGTGTTGCCCGGTTGCCTGAAGAGCACATTCCACTGGTGTAAATGGTCATAACCGAATTTGTTATAGGCACCACCGGCCGCGCTGTGCAGCAGCGCTTCGCCGGCCGGCCCCAAGCGACCGTCGGCTCTTGCGTAACTTCTGAAGGTTGCCGGGTTGAAGTGATGCAGACCGGCAAATCCCCCCATGGTCATTTCGTCACGGGCTTTCTGCGTCATGTTCTGCCATTCACGGACATGCGCTACGTTCGGCAGATTGAAGGCTGTATCTGCGGGTCGGTCACGCACCAGCACGCCGGCAGCGCTCAATTCACCGCCAGGCTTGACGTAGTACTCAAATGTATTTCGCGGCAGTAGATACTGTCGGGCAAAGCCGCCGCGGGTAACTTGATGCTGTTGCGCCGGGGACAATGCTTCCCACATCCGTAAATGCAATGCACTAATCTCCCGTCCCCCCCCTTGCGCGCCCAGTCGTTGCCACTGGTCACCGCGGAGATGCTGGATCAGCAATTCGGTTTGCCGGTTGCGGTGATAGACCCGCGCCTGCACGACGCCATCTTCACTGCGAGTGACTTGCCTGACCTCGTACACCGCTGTTTTACCGCTGCTATCGGTATGGCGTATGTGGGAGAGATGCCCGTCGGCGGCAACATATATCCCTTGGCCGTTGCGCGAGAGCCCGGCAATGCTGGATTCGGGCACACTGAAGTGACTGAACAGAGCATGGCTCAGCTCGTGCAACTCATCGAGGTATGAAGTGACCACTTTACCGGCGACCGCCTGGGTGGTGACTGCAAACTCCTCGATCGGACTGCCGTAAGGTCGCATCGTGTCGGCATCAAATGAATACCATTGACCGTTCTTCAATACAGCTGCGCCTTCCACAGTCTGGCCGGCGACTTTTACGGTGCCCGTTGCCGCTGCGTCATACTGTTTGCTGACAGCTTTCAATACTTCGTAACTGTCGGCAGCGCCCCTGAGCCGGTTGACGGTTTTGGCGCCTTTGGACAGTAGATAAAGGCCACCGGTCCCCACCAGTCTGGCCAGATCACCCAAGCCGCCCACCGGGTTGAGCACATCGATTGTGGCGACGCCGATGACATGGACGGTCTTCAAGGCCTTGGCTCCAGTGGAGAGCGCAGTGCTGCCGATCCTGATCAGTTTTCCTGCAGTGGCGGCGCCCGCCGTGAGAAAACCGAATATATCCACGGTGAGATCAAACACCGCCGCGCCATAGTTGCCCTGCTGAAAATTGACAATGGCTGATCGGAAGGGGATCAGGTTCAACAAAAACTCACCCAGCGGTTTGGGCTGGTAATACTCGTCCATGGGTGTCTGCCCGCGGGCCAGCGCTCTGATTGCGGGATCATCCAGATCGAGATGTTGCACAAAGGCGTCGGCAATCGCACGGGACCGAGCGCTGCTGAAACTGTTAAAAAGTGATTCGCTCAACGCGCGCTCACGCCCCAGCTCACTTGCCGCCTCACGGGGGATAAGCTCTCTGGTCGTAAAATATTTGTTGGCTTCCCTTGATTCCCGGTGCTTTGCCCTGTGCAGGGCTGTTCGTTCAATCGTGTCTTTATTGATATTGATTTCATACGCCCGAAGGTTGCCGCTCAGCTCCGTTCTGATGAGCAGTCCGGGCTCGTTCGGGCAAGGAGTATGATTAAAGAAACCATCTGACACATATGAACCTTGTTGGAAGAAACTGATTTTTCCAAACTCGAAGTTCTTTTTGTCCTCCAGTGGGAGCAGGCAGATCATGTGCCTGACCGTTGTATTGACGGCGGCTTTTTTATCCTCGATGGCGCGCGTGAACTGCTGCTCGAAAGCTTCCCGCACTCCAAACGTCGGGTTGTTATTCAATGCCTCCAACGGGATGCGGGCATCAATGGATGCCAGCGGCCGCGGATTGGGCAAATCCATCATCGCGTAATCCTGTAGCGAATGAATGCCACTGAAACCCGACTGCCCACTCTCGCCGCGATACGTATCCGTGTGGAGTGCCTTGACCTCGAAAAGCGTGCCCAGATCGCCAAATCGCTCTATCAATACGGCCAGGGCAATGTCTTTTCGTGTCGGTAATTCTTTGTCCAGTATTCTGGCGGCAACAAGCCGCTCATCAAGCTCCTGGTTAAATGCCGCCCTTATCGTTTCAAGTTGTCCGGCGGGGTAGTTATCAGCGTGCCGTTTCAGAATGATTTGGTTGGCGACAGCCCAATCGAGTAATACGGCTGCCTGAATGCGTTGGCTGGATGCAGGGTCAACCAGGCGAGCACTTTCAGACTGACTCATGATCTGGGCAAACGACATGCCGGGGACTTTGCCCGGTGTTTGAGCCTCGATGGTCATTGCCGCAATGGTCAGGTTCGCCCATGCCAGACTGCCAACTTTTACATTCCCGGGTATGTCCTCAATCAGAAATTGCGGTGCCGACCTGCCCAGCAAAAGGTACGCACCGGCTTTCGCCAGGGCAGCGCTGGTTCTACCTTCCCGGCTCAAGTGATCAGCCAGGTTATCTGCGACTTCAGAGGCGCGCCGGCCCCAATGCTGATCACTGGCCAGATCAAAATCGGCAGTTTTGCGCCGATCAGGGGCAGTGATCGATTCGGGGTCCAGTTGCAGTGTGATGCCTGCCAGCAGGTAATCCATCGCACTGCTTTCGCTGTCGATACCCTGCATTCTTCGTTGCAGCGCATTGCCCATCAGTTGCCCTTGCGCGGAGCCGATCAGGATTTCGAGTATCCGGGCAGGATCGTTCGCGATGTTATCCGGGAGTGGGCAGCGATAACGCAGAAACTCCAGCGCACCACCCTGGGTCTGCATCACCAACGGCTGGTCGCCCAAGTGGTGCGCATGATTCATCGTAATCAGGCGCAAGCGCCGTTGTTCGTCTGGATTCAGTGGAATCGGCCAGGACAACGCCCCACCCCAATTGCCTAAGGGGGGCTCAATCGTGCTGTCAGTGACAGCCGGCAGCGCTTCGATGCCTTCAGGTTCATCGGGGGGGAGCGGTTGTGTCAGCGAAGGTGTGCGTTCTAGGGTGTTGCCCGTCATGAGACTGTCCATAGTCAAAGAGTCGTCCTTGGGAAAGCGCGGTTAGGCGCTTCCAGCGTTCACGAGTGTAAAAACACGCGGTGAACACATTCCATAAATCAAGTGCGAGTTCTTGTGTCCAGTTAAACGCCGTGTTGGCGGTCGGACAGGATGTAGATTTGCGTCCGGTCCGACCCTGCGTCTGGCTCAGTAACCCGTCAAATCCGCCAACGGATGCCGCCCCGCGTTACTACGCAACCGTCGAAAAGTCGTCCCGTTAGCCATCTCCTAGGGCATTCCCAGACGCTTCCTACAGTTTCATTTCCTTGTATTTGTTAGCGTTTGTTCCTGCCGATCGAGGTGAGCAATACTCAGTTCAACAGCGGCGAATAAAAGGACGATGCCGCTATGAAGCTTCTTGTAATTCACCAAAACTTTCCGGGCCAGTTCCGTCATGTGGTGCTGGCGGCGATTGACAGGCGTTATGAGGTTTTAGCGATAGGTCGGGATACGGCGCCGGGTATCGCAGGGGTGAAAATATATCGATACCGCGCTGCCAGCCGAGCGCCGAGCGGTATTCACCCCTACCTGACCCGTTACGAACAAGCGGTGACTGATGGACAGAAGGTTTTTGAAACTCTGAGCCGGCTGAAACATTCGGGTTATCGGCCGGACGTGATTCTCGCTCATCCCGGATGGGGGGAAACGCTCTTCGTCAAGGATGTCTATCCTGACGCGCCGCTTATTCACTATTGCGAATATTACTATCGGGCGCAGGGAGCAGATTCCGGGTTCGACCCTGAATTCCCGCGAGCAACAAGAGAGTCATCAAGGCTGCGAGTGCTCAATTCGCTGCATCTTTTGAATCTTGAGCAATGTGACATTGCCATTGCGCCCACGCGGTGGCAGCGCAGTCTCTTTCCGGCCGCTTATCAGTCGGCCATTCGGGTTATTCACGAGGGCGTCATTCAGAGTTCCTGTTTGGCGAAAGCTGGGGCCGTCAGGTTGCCCAATGGCGTCGAACTGAGAGCCGGGCAGCCGATCGTTACTTATGTCGCGAGGAATCTTGAGCCTTATCGCGGGTTTCACAGTTTTATGCGAGCGATCCCGCATATTCAGGCTGAGTGTCCCGGTGCGCAGATAATCATAGTGGGCGGTGATGACGTCAGTTACGGGGGTAAGCCGGTTGGCTATGCAAATTGGCGCAGCAGGATGGAGGCAGAGGTAAGTTTCGATCATTCCACCGTTCATTTCACAGGGAAGCTTCCTTACCAGACTTACCGGGCAGTTCTGGACTGTTCAAAGGTTCATGTTTATTTGACGTATCCGTTTGTTATGTCGTGGTCGTTACTGGAGGCGATGGCGGCTGGGTGTGTGGTAGTAGCGTCGGATACGGCTCCGGTAAGGGAGGTGATCGTCGATGGTCACAATGGAATGCTGGTGGATTTCTTCGATCATCACGGTATCGCCAAACGTATTGCCAAGGTTCTTGATTCCGTTGATGAGTTCGACTGCCTGCGCCGCGCTGCGAAGTTGACGGCGAGCAGATTTGATGTGGCGTACGGCACGAAACATTACTTTGAGGTATTTGAAAACGCGATGTTCGGGCATCTCAAGAAACCGCCTGCTCGTCAGTTTGACAGGGAGATTTGAAATGCTCCGGATGTCGCACAAGCCATGGGTTAAATGGTTTAAGAGGTTGTTGAAATACGGCTTGTTTATTTATGCCTGTTATTGCGTGGTGAATTTTTATATCCGTGAAGAACAGGTCGCCGAGGCGATGGCAATCTATTACGCGGATCAGGAGGCCTGTCAAAAGAAGCTGGCGAGCATGAAGCAGGTGCCCATACTGGGCGGCAGCTATGTGGATAAGACTCTGGTCCCGGAGTTTTATGTGGGCATGCCTGAACTGGCGAATAAGAAAGCGTGTCTGGCCAATACGCTCAAGGGGCATTTCTGGTGGACCGGGACGGAGATACGGTCTTACCACGACCAGAGTGTAAAGCCGACTCCTGAAAGTTGGCGTCTTTATAAGCTGAACGCTGGGCTTTATACAAAAAAAGAAAACACTGAACCCCATGAACGGGGCTATCGGCACGTCAACTGGCCGGATGAGTTGATTGTGAAGTTGAAAAATTATCCTGGACTGGAACTTTGGCTGAATGCACCTCCGCCGCATTTCAAGAATGAGGCTTCCGTTCGAAAGTTTGTCATTGCTGACTGGCCGCGGCGTGATGGCACTCCTCGATTGATAAGCTGTAACGGCTTGATTCGCCCGGCTGCTGAGGAGGAACTGACTGACGAGAAATTGGCGAAACTCAGTAGAGCCGAATTGGAAAACCTGGATTTTGGGAGTTTGAATTTTTTTTGCACTGTGGAGTTACACAGCTTTGATTTTTCCGGAGGGCACGGTCGGGTAAGTCTCGGTCTATCGTCATTACGAGAGTCACCTGAGATGCTTAAGTTTCTCAGTAGCTATCTTTCACGCTCTGTTATTACAAGGAAGTAACGATGAGTTATGTTTTTAATGATCTGGAAAAAACAGAAATCTTAAATGCAGCAAATATTTGCAAGGGACTGATGTTCGATTCTGAAGATGTCGAATATCTTGCGCTGGAATTAACAGGGGCTAGCTGCGCTCCCCTGTATCAAAAACTATTCGATATTATTGGCGGAAGAGTTTCTGAGGCTACCGCTGTCGATCAAGAAGCGGGAAAAATTCTGAAAAGCGCCAGGCTCTGGCTTGCCGTGGCCATTGATGCCAACGGTGGAAACGGTGCCTACTCCGCCCTGATTCGCGGCTACACCTCGCGGCAAGGTGAACTGAGATTGAATAAAATCTTCAGTGAAAACCTGATGCAACTGTCATCGAATCAGGTCGCCGCCAATTTCATCAATACTTTGATCGACGGATCCCTCGCGGGTCGGCTGGCACCCTGGACGGTTCCATCCATCAGCCAGATTGCAGAGATTGATGCCAGTGCGATCGGCAAGGCACTGTTTAGTGAGGCTTGCGGAGAGAAGGATACAGCCGTGAGCCATAACGCCGGCTGGTCAGGGACAGTCGGATTCAGCCTGTTGGGTGGAGCGCCGCCCTATGAAACCTGGAGATTGATCTCTGCGGGTGATTCGCAAGGGGAAGATGGCGGCCCGCCGATTCAAGCAAAAGCCAACAGGCTCGATGACTATAAAAATATTCTGTTCGCCATCGATTCCTACAGTGTCGGCCTGCGAGCGGCGATCAGCAATTTCGGCGTCAATCCATTGCAAAGTCTGCTTTCCGTCGTGCCAGAGCAAATCAATATCGCGCTCGCCAGTGGCAGCCTCAATCCGCTGATTCAGCATGTCGTGAAAGGCACGCCGGTTTCCGTCGTGGTCGACCTGATATTGCGCTATGGCCAGAACGAATTTCTGGACATGTTCAAGCGCACCTACAACGGCGATTCAGCAGCGCCACCTACCACCGATGAAACCTTCGCCACCAACGCTTACGCATTCTTCTCGGCATTTTCACCAGAGCAGTCCCAAAGCATCGTCACCCGTTCGATAGGCGAATACGGAAACGCCAATTCATGGGCAAAACTGGCTGGCGAGTCGACACCCATCGGCCTGGCGTTGCGTAATTCCCTGAAGCAACTCAGTGAAATCGTCATCGAACGCGATGACGGTTACCCCGGACGCGGACTGGCACTCTACGATCCGCTGACCGGCGAAGGTTTCATCACCGCGCAATGGCTTGCCGATCGTGCGCAGATGTTGGCCCGGTTGATTGCCCGAACCCAGGGCTCGTTTGGAGAGCACTCGCTGCAGAAGTTTTCCTACTCCGATCTCGCCTCAGCCAAACAGGCGCCGATGACCACCGGTGTGTTGAATCCGCTGGTCATGTTCGGCGATGACGGTGCACGGTCTTTCGCGGGCGGTGCGAACACTGACCATCTGTATGGCGGCGCGGGCAATGACACGATCAACGGACTGGCAGGTCACGATGTCATCGAGGGTGGACGCGGCAACGACTTGCTTGGTGGAGGCGACGGCAATGATGCGTTGCACGGAATGGCCGGTGATGATGTTCTGGTCGGAGGAAAGGGTAACGACTCTTTGAGCGGTGGCGAAGGCAGCGACCGCTATGAGTTTTCCAGCGGTGATGGCATCGATGAGATCTTCGACGCCAACGCCAATGGGCAGCTGTGGATCAACGGCGCGCCGATTCCTTCACTCAAACGTCGCGCCCCTTTGAGCAATATCTGGTCGACCGAGGATCAGGCCATCACCCTGACCCTCATCGAAGAACTCACTGAACCCACCCTCAACATCAAATATGGCCTGAACGACCTCGTCGTTATCAAGAACTTCCGCCCCGGGATGCTTGGTATCCGACTTCCTGAACACCAAGACCATACGGTCTCTGCTCCCGATCTGGTTCTCCAGGGCGACTGGAAAGCGAAAGATATCGACCCCAATGTTCCCGGTGATCAGTTCTCATACGATGAGCTGGGCAACGCGTTGCTATTGGCCAACGTAAAACAGAGAAACAAGGCCGATGTGCTCTACGGCTCTGCAAAAGACGACGTCATTCTCGGACTTGGTGGATCAGACCGATTATTCGGCAAGGACGGAAACGATCAGTTGTTTGGGGATAAACAGACGACGCTCGAAAAAGCCATGGCCGCTGGTGACTCTAAAGGGAAAGCCGCTCGAGGCGATTGGCTTGACGGAGGCGCCGGCCACGATTTGCTCATCGGTACGGCATCCCAGGACGTGCTTCTGGGCGGTAACGATCGGGATACGCTGATTGGAGGTGCGGGAGATGACGTTTTATCAGGGGATGAAACGACCGGCGCGCTGGAGCAGAAATGGGGATTCAAACGCGTCGAAGTGCTTATAGACGGTGGTGTCACCAGTCACCGAACTGTCTTTTCACAGGCCTCCTTTAACAGTTCGACGCAGGGCGATAACGATGTTCTCTACGGCCAGGGCGGTCGCGATGTTCTCAATGGCGGATGGGGCGAGGATCTGCTTGATGGTGGAACAGAAGATGATCTTCTTGCAGGGGATGGGGGGGATGACACGCTGGCCGGAGGAAGCGGTAACGACACGATAATGGGAGACAACCTCGATTGGGGCGGGGGACTGCAAAGCAAACACCATGGTAACGATGTATTGGACGGTGGAAGTGGCGATGATTGGCTCGCTGGTAACGGTGGAAACGATGCGATTTATGGTGGTCCAGGCTATGACACTCTCAAGGGCGATGATGATGTACTGAACGGCGTTGCCGGTGACGCTGCCCACTTTTTTGGAAGCGACCTGCTGGACGGTGGTGCAGGAGACGACACACTCTGGGGCGGTGGGGCGGATGATCTGCTGTTCGGAGGTGAGGGTAACGACGCGCTGGCCGGGGATTATGCTGAGCATCCAATTCGGTACCACGGCAATGATTTACTTGATGGTGGAGCGGGCGATGACACACTTCAGGGAATGGGGGGGGCCGATACCCTGATCGGTGGGGCAGGAGCTGACGCGCTGGATGGCGATGTGTCCAACCTGCAGTCAGGTGGAATCAACAATGATTACCTTCAAGGCGATGAAGGAAACGATACCCTTCTGGGCGGCTTGGGCGCCGACACGCTTTATGGCGGCGCTGATGATGACATTTTATCCGGCGACTACGCGCAGACAGCCGAAGCCGAGCATGGCGCAGATTATCTGGACGGTGGTTCAGGCAACGATACCTTGCTCGGCGGTGGTGGCAACGACACGTTGTTGGGCGGGGAGGGTGTAGACCACCTTCGTGGGGATTCCGGCAATAACGTTTTTGATGGCGGGCCCGGTAACGACGTGATGGAGGGCCATGACGGCGCTGATGTTTACTATTTCGGGGTGGGTGATGGTCTTGACGTTATCACCGATTCAGGTGGCAGCAATGTCATCAAGTTCGGTGCCGGGTTCTCTGCGGAAAGTTTGAAAGCCGACATTATTGATGTTTCCGTAGGCCGGGTATTGCGGCTGTTCAATGGTGAGGGGGACGCCATCCTTATCAGGAATTATGAAGAATGGAAGAATTCAACGTTCACGTTTAGCGATGGTGTCATTCTCGGCTATCAAGAGGTCATGAAAAAAACGCTGCCAGCTGTAGAGATCATCGAGCCGCCAGCAGGGGATGGAGTGCTGGCCAAAGAAGAAGATATAGACATTATTGCAAACGAAGTACAGGTTGCTGTTCCGGACCAATCAGGGATCGTTGTTCCTGGCGAGGAACGAAGTAATGCCATTGATCATAATGTTGGCTGGACAGACAGGTTCCTGGCGGAGCTCAAAGCAAAGCGCTCCGCTAGCAGGCATGCAACAGGATTTACCTTGAGCAAACCAGGTGTCTGGGTTCGTAACCATATAACCACCAACGATACGGGTTATATCACCCACACTGATGTGATCGATGAAAGCATCGAAACGGGGGCATTGTCTGAAACGCCTCAATGGATGGGGTCTGCCACTGGCGATGCGGTATTTAGCGAAAGACAGTCAAGCTCTACATCCCGATCCAGTTTTCGAGAGGTAAAGAAAGAGGGCATTACGTCGCCGTTATTGCTGGAGCCACGTTATTTTCGATCTGGCACTGCCAGCGGTTTTTCATTCAAAGTCGGCGACGTAATTATTGCAGATAGAACAGATTCAGGTGCTATCGAAGGGTGGTACATCTATCCTGCTGAAAGTTTCACGGCGGGCGAAACTGTCCGCAAGGAATTTCGGCGGGATGTCACAACTGAAACGATCAAACATAAAGTTGTCCACGGCGACGATGTCGGTGGGCGAGTTAATGTCGAAGTCGGCAATCTTTTCCTGGGGGGTGCAGGCGATGACCTGATCGTCGCCTATTCTGGTGTTCTACTTGATTACGGCTATATTAATGAAAGGATACCGGGTGCCTTTCTGTCCGCCGGTGCAGGCAACGATACCCTCCTCGGTTCTGAAGGCGCTGATTATTTAGTGAGCGGCGCTGGGGATGACTACCTGTACGGTGAAAACGGTGCCGATACTTACATCGTGCAGGCGCATGCTGGCGCAACGACCATTATCGCGGATGTGCTGAATCCGGTTTTTATCCGACCTGAAGTAGGTGTTGCCGGATGGAAGGACGAGTATGGATTAGTCGATCAAGATACTGTCGTGCTTCCAGAAGACGCGATGCAGGAGAATTTGCAGCTCAGTTGGGGCGCAACACTCATTGAAACAGTGAATGTTGAGTTGGCACCTGATCCGCGTCGTAATGCCTATCGCCATCCGCCGCGCGCGCAAATGCTCTATTCGACACTCGATATTAAATGGGGTGGGTCGCAGAAAGTTCGCATTGTTCTACCCAATGCCGGAGATATCGAGGGTTCCGGCATTGAGATTATTAAATTTGCAGATGGCTCAAGCCTTACTCTCAAAGAACTGTTTGGCTCCAGTCAGCTGGGTCCTGCCCCGAATACTTATTACAATGGTCTCTTGGTCGATAATGCGGCCAGTGCCAAATCTATGAGAAATGGCCAAGCGCTCCCACTGGTGGGAAGTCACGGTAATGACACTCTAAGCGGCGCAGGTGAAATCAGAGGTATGCAGGGACATGATGCGCTGATGGGGAGTGTCGACGATGATGTACTGCTAGGCGGCCCCGGTAATGACACGTTGTCTGGTGGTGCTGGCAACGATCTCTACAAATACGATGGTCTTGGAAGAGACTTGATTAATAACACCGGGGGTGGGATCGATGGAATCGATTTTTCGGGTGTGGGTATACCTATTGAACAATTAAGGTTTCATCGCGATCAGGAAGATCTTGTCATAGTGGTCTGCTATGGCATGGGCCCTGGACTTGCCCCTACCAAACCGGACACCAACTCCCCGTTAAATTGATGCTGCCGCTAAGCGCCTGAACTCCCTCGGTGAGCGATAGTTCAAGGCGCTGTGTGGATGTTGCTCGTTGTAGTGCTCGAAGGCAATTGCCAAGTTACGCAACGCCGTTTCTCGATCCGGCTTGGGCATGTGCGCCACGTAATCTCGCTTAATCGTCTTCACGAAGCTCTCGGCCATGCCGTTGCTCTGCGGGCTGCGTACCGGGGTGGTCACCGGCTGTAAGCCGATCTGTAGAGCAAACAAGCGTGTCTGTCCGGCGGTGTACGCCGATCCGTTGTCACTTAGCCATTGCACCGGCGTGGCGGGCAGTTGATCACCAAAACGCTTCTCCACGCTTTCCAGCATCAAGTCGCGGATATCATCGCCGCTGTACCCGGTCGGGCTGGCGACCCAGCCGATAATTTCGCGATCACAGCAATCGAGGGCGAAGGTCACGCTCAGTTTGGCGCCGTCCTCGCAGCGGAACTCAAAGCCGTCCGAGCACCAACGCGTATCGCTGGTTTGCACCGCAATACGGCCTTCGTGCCGACGCGGCACGCCGGGTTGTTTGATCCGGCGTTCAAGCAAAAGGTTGTGGTCACGCATCACCCGGTAAACCCGTTTCACGTTGATCGCTGGCAGCGAGCGCTTTTCACGTGCTCGACGCAGCAGTCCCCAGACGCGACGGTATCCATAGCTGGGCAGTTCGCTGACCTCTTGCTGAATTTCAGCGACCAGCTCTACATCGTTCACAGGCCGGCTTCGCCGCGCTTTGGGCGATACTGATTGCTTGATTCGAACCGTTAATTGCGAGCGCGCTACACCGAGACATTTACTGACCAGCTTCACTGGTCGTCCCCCGGCAACAAGGGTGAGTGCGCAATCCATTTTCGCGACCGGGCGATCTCCACGGCCTCTTTGAGGATTTCGGCTTCCATCGTTTTCTTGCCCAGCATCCGTTGCAGTTCACGGATCTGCTTGAGCGCATCGCTCAGCTCGGAGGCCGGCACCACGGCTTCGCCTGCACTGACCGCCGACAGGCTGCCGTCCTGATACAGCTTGCGCCACAGGAATAACTGGTTGGCATTGATGCCGTTGCGTCGAGCGACCACCGACACACTTTGTCCTGGCTCAAGGCTCTCGCGAACCATGGCCAGCTTTTGCTCTGGGCTCCAGCGGCGCCGCCGCTCCTGACCCAAAAGCTCCCCACTCTTGTCGTTGCTATTAGTCATAAACATAACCGTTTGCCTATCCCTTATCGTAAGGGGGAAACGGTGTCCTGTCTTTCATGGGGCTCGTCCAGGCCCCAAGGTTCGAGTGGCTAATCATTTTTCTGGAGGCGAAAGCGCGATTGGGTTCATAAGGGTTAGCGGCGAAGGAGAAATGGTTAAAGACTACCCCGCAGCGCAAATTGCCGAACGACTGCATCCTCTTCCGCCACTGCGTGATGTGGAGGATATTCTTGTAAAAGAAAATGAAGAGTCGCAACTCGCGTTGGCCGAGATAATCAAGTTCTACGAACTGAATTAACTGTAATAACGTCAGTTTGAGGGTGCCCGCGATCGAAGACAAAGGTGACCATCGCGGGCAATCAGTACTTCAATACTGCGTCAGATCCGCCAACGGATGTCGTCCCTCCCAAACCTTGTGAAAGTGCGCCTCGACCACTGCATCCGGCACGTGATTGACGTCCGGCCAATGCCAGTGCGGCTTCTGATCCTTGTCGATCAACCGTGCGCGAACCCCTTCGCTGAACTCAGGATGCCGGCAGCAATTGAGACTCAGGGTGTATTCCATCTGAAAGACTTCGGCGAGTGACATATAACGGGCGCGGATGATCTGTTCCCAGACCAGATGAGCGGTCACCGGCGAGCCTTCGCTCAGGGTCTTGGCAGCGCGGGCGAGTAACGGGTCGCTGCTGTCACGTTGCAGGCTGATGGCTTTCCACGCACAGGTGACGTCGCTGACGTCGAGTAGATCGTCGATTTGCTGACGACGCGGCAACCACTGCGCCTCTGGCAATTGGCCAACGGCTTCCTGCTGCAACGCTTTGAGCAGGCTGTTGAGTTGCATGTCGGTCTGTTCCTGCCAGTTCAATTGCAGCAGGCCTTCGATCAGTTCCGGTTGTTGTTCGTCGAGCATAAAACGGTCGGCCAAGCCCAGATCAATCGCATCGCGCCCGTTCAGGTGCGCGCCGGTCAGGCCGAGAAACAAGCCGAGCTTGCCCGGCAGCCTTGAGAGAAACCAACTGGCACCCACATCCGGATACAGACCAATGGTGATTTCCGGCATCGCCAAGCGGCTGCTCGGGGTGACGATCCGCGTGCTGGCGCCTTGCAACAAGCCCATGCCGCCGCCCAGCACGTAGCCGTGGCCCCAGCAGATCAGCGGTTTTGGATAAGTGTGCAGGCTGTAATCCAGGCGATATTCCGCGCTGAAGAACTGCGCGGCCAGTGGCGGCACTTCGCCGGGATGGGCGCGACAGGCTTCCACCAGGCTGCGCACTTCGCCGCCGGCGCAGAAGGCCTTGGCGCCGTTGCCGCGCAGCAGTACGCAGACGATTTGCGGATCCTTGGCCCAAACGTTCAGTTTGTCGCTCAAGGCGTTGATCATTGGCAGGGACAACGCGTTCAGCGATTTTTCAGCATCCAGGCTGGCGATACCGATGCGGGCGCCGTCGGTGCCGGTGAGTTCTTCGAAGTGCAGATTCATCGTGACCTCGATCGGGAATTTGAGCGTTCAGTATGATCGCTGTGTGGGAAAGTGCCGGATCTGCGTCAGATCAATTGACAAGCGTGGTCGGCTTTCCTAGGGTTCGCCCCATTGTTTTTGCCGGGTATGACCATGACTGCTGACGACCGTATCAAACTCGAACCGAGCTGGAAGGAGGCACTGCGTGCCGAATTCGACCAGCCTTACATGGCAGAGTTGCGTAACTTCCTGCAGCAGGAGCGGGCGGCCGGCAAGGAAATCTATCCGCCGGGGCCGCTGATTTTCAACGCGCTGAATTCGACGCCGCTGGATAAAGTCAAAGTGGTGATCCTCGGCCAGGACCCGTATCACGGCCCGGGCCAGGCCCATGGCCTGTGCTTCTCGGTGCAACCGGGTGTGCCGGCACCGCCGTCGCTGGTCAACATCTATAAAGAGTTGAAGCGCGACCTGAACATCGACATCCCCAACCATGGCTATTTGCAGAGCTGGGCCGATCAAGGCGTGTTGATGCTTAACACCACCATGACGGTGGAGCGTGCCACCGCCAACGCGCACAAGGACAAGGGCTGGCAGTTTTTCACTGATCGAATCATTGAGCTGGTCAGCGAGCAGCAGCCGCACCTGGTGTTCATGCTGTGGGGCGCCCATGCGCAGAGCAAGCAAAAGCTGATTGATGCGACCAAGCATCTGGTGCTGACGTCAGTGCATCCGTCACCGTTGTCGGCGTATCGTGGCTTTTTGGGTTGCGGGCACTTCAGTCGCACCAACAAGTTTCTGGAGCAGAACGGCGAGACGCCGATTGAGTGGCGGTTGCCGCCGGTTTGATGGGGTGACCGGGTTGCCTTCTTCGCGAACAGGCTCGCGAAGAAGGCAACCCGGTCTTTCTGAATTATTCGGAATTGCGATTCCAGTATTTGAACAACGGCTCAGCCAGAAACAGCACAAACAACAACCGCATCACCTGCATCGCCGTCACCAGCGGCACCGACAGTTGCAGGGTCTGCGCCGTCAGACTCATTTCAGCGATACCGCCAGGCATCATGCCCAGGGTCAGCGAGCGTAGATCCAGATGGGTCAGTGTGCTCAAGCCCAGCGCCGCCAATGTGGCGATCAACATGGTCAACACCGTGCCGATCAACGTGCGGCCCATGAACGATGGCGCCCGCCGGAAGAATTGCCGGTTGAAGTGGCAGCCCAAACCGCTGCCGATCAGCCACTGGCCAATCTGACTGCCGCCATCGGGCAGACCGATGTGCAAGTCCCAGCCAATGCTGATCGACGCGCTCACCAGCAATGGCCCGAACAGCCAGGGATTGGGTTGACGCAGTCGCTCCCAGACCCAGGCGAGCAGGGCACCCGCCGGAAACAGAAGCGCCAGCCAGCGCCAGTCGACGCTGCCTGCGTGAGAAACAGGCGTGCCATCGCCGAGCAAATACTTGAACGCCGCCGGCACACACAACACCACCACCAACACCCGCAAACTCTGCCCCGCCGCGACATGGCTGAGCATCGCGCCGTTGCGCGCGCCGAGGTTGACCATCTCACCCGAGCCGCCGGGCATGCTGGAAAAAAACGCGGTAGCTCGATCTTCGCCGGTACGGCGCATCAACCACACACCGACCACCGCCGACACACTGGTGACCAGCGCCCCGAAGAAGATCAAACCGAAATGACTCAGCACCTGTTCCATCACCACCGGGGTGAAGTGCAGGCCGATGCCGATTCCCACAATCCACTGGCCGCATTTACGCCCGCCAGGGATTTCGCTCAATTGCCAAGGAGTGAGGCAGCGCACGAGGATGATCGCCAACAACGAGCCGACCATCCACGGCAGTGGCCAGCCGATCTGGCTGGCGATATAACCGCCAAGCAGACCGACCAGCGGCGTTCCCCACACGGTCTTGAGCGACCGATCAGACACCGGCAATGGCGCGACGGGCAGCGGAACGTTTGCGCCAGATACGGATGATCGGCATCAAGAGCATGATCCCCGTCAACACCCAGCAACCGAGGGTGATCGGGCTCGACCAGAGGATTTCCAGTGCACCGTTGGAGATCGACAGGGCGCGGCGCAGGTTCTGCTCCATCAGTTCGCCGAGGATGAAGCCCAGCAGCAGCGGCGACAACGGGAAGTCCAGCTTGCGCAGGATGTAACCGAAGATACCAATGCCGATCATCAGGAACAGATCGAACGTGGTGGCATGCACCGCGTAAACGCCGATCCCGGTGATGATGGCGATGACCGGCACCAGTGCCCAGTTCGGCACGGCGAGGATGCGGGTGAACACGCGGATCATCGGGATGTTGAGAACCACCAGCATGACGTTGGCGATGAACAACGAGGCGATCAGACCCCAGACGATGTCCGGTTGTTGCTGGAATAGCAGTGGGCCCGGCGTGATGTTGTACAGCGATAGCGCACCGATCATCACCGCGGTGGTACCTGAACCTGGAACACCAAGGGTCAGCATCGGCACCAAGGCACCGCAAGCCGCGCCACCGATGGCGGTTTCCGGGGCTGCGAGGCCACGGGCATCGCCCTCACCAAATTTGCCTGTGGCGCCGGCAAGACGCTTCTCGGTCATGTAGGCCACGGCGCTGGCAAGCGTCGCACCGGCCCCCGGCAACACGCCCATGATGAAACCCAGCACGCCGCAACGCAGGTTCACCGTGAACACCGACGCCGCTTCCTTGAAGTTGAACATCATGCGCCCGGTGGCTTTTACCGCTTCCTGGCCGTGGTGGGTTTTTTCCAGCAGCAGGAGGATTTCGCTGATGGAGAACAGGCCCAGCACCAGCACGACGAACTGAATGCCGTCAGTCAGGTGAATGTTGTCACCGGTGAAGCGATACACGCCGCTGTTGGCGTCGATGCCGACGGTCGACAGGAACAGACCGATCAGCGCCGCAATAAAGGTTTTCAGCGGTCGATCACCGGCCATGCCGCCGAGACAGACAATCGCGAAGACCATCAACACGAAGTATTCCGCGGGACCAAAGGCAATCGCCCATTTCGCCAGCAGCGGGGCGAACAGCACCATGCCGCAAGTGGCGATGAGCGCGCCGATGAACGAACTCCACGCCGACAGCGACAACGCCACGCCAGCCAGACCCTTGCGGGCCATCGGGTAGCCGTCGAGGGTGGTCATTACGGTGGAGGCTTCGCCAGGAATGTTCAGCAGGATCGAACTGATTCGCCCGCCGTATTCGCAGCCCAGATAAACCGCCGCCAGCAGAATCAACGCCGATTCCGGCGGCAGGCCGAGGGCGAATGCGATCGGGATCAGCAGGGCCACGCCGTTGATCGGGCCCAGACCCGGCAGCAGGCCGACGACAGTACCGATCAAGGTGCCGCAGAGCGCGGTGACCAGGTTGTAGGGGGTCAGCGCGACGCCAAAGCCCTGACCCAAATAGCCAAGAGTATCCATATCAGTTCTCCAGAACGTCGAGCAGGCCGAGGGGCAGCGGAACGTCCATCACACGGTCGAACAGCAGGTAAAGACCGACGGCCATCAGGCTGATGATCACGATGCTTGGCAACCAGCGGCCGCCGTACAGACGCGCCATCGGTATGCCCGTCAGGATGCTGGCGATGATGAAACCAAGGGGTTCGAAGGTGCCGGCGAACACCAGCAGCAGAATCACGCAAATACCGATCTTGGTCAGGGTTTCACGATCCAGCGGCGGCTCGTCATCTTTGCTTTTGATCGGTGCGGGACGAAACACCATGTACAGCAAGGCCAGGCCCATCAGACCGAGCATCAACAGAGGAAAGGCGCGAGGGCCAACCGGTTCGTAGGAAAAGGCTGCCTGATACGGCCAGGCCATCAGTGCCAGGCCGACGCAGGCCAGCAACAGCACCGAGGCGAAAATGCGTTGAATAAGCATGGGGAACTCCTGTGCTGCAGCCCCGGGCGAACGGGGCCACAGCCGCTAGACAGAGACGATCACTGAATCAGGCCGAACTCTTTGGCCAGCACTTTGTAGTCCGCGACCTGCTTCTTCACGTAGGTGTCCAGTTCCGGACCGGTCATGGCGAACGGGAACAGTTCACGCTGATCGCGCAGCTTGGCGAAGTCTTCGGAGGCCAGCAGTTTGTCGAACGCCGCTTTCCACCAGGCGTAGTCTTCATCGCTGACTTTTGGCCCGAGGTAGAAACCGCGTACCACCGGCCAGACGATGTCATAGCCTTGCTCTTTGGCCGTCGGGATGTCTTTCATTTCCGGCTGATCCAGACGCTTGTCGGCAAACACCGCCAGCAGACGCATGTCACCGCTCTGGATGTGCGGCATGGAGTCGGAGATGTCGGTGCTGCCGACCTGAATGTGCCCGCCAAGCAGGGCCGTGGCGATTTCGCCGCCGCCTTCGAGGGCGACGTAACGCAGGTCACGCGGGTTGATCCCGGCAGCCTTGGCGATCAGCGCTGTTTGCATCCAGTCCTGGCTGCCGACGGTGCCACCGGAACCGATGACCACTTTGCTCGGATCTTTCTTCAGCGCCTGAACGAGATCGTCGAGAGTCTTGTAGGGCGAATCGCTTTTCACGGCGATGGCGCCGTAGCTTGTACCGACGGCTGCCAGCCAGCGCACGTTGCTTTCATCGAAACGACCGAACTTGCCCTGAGCCAGGTTCAGCAGCGAACCGCTCGACCACGCCACCAGGGTGCCGGCGTCGGCGGGACGTTGAGCGACCACCGCGTTGTAGGCGACCGCGCCGACACCGCCGGGCATGTAGGTCACGCGCATCGGTTTGCTCAGCAGCTTCTCGTTGACCAGCGCACTTTGCGCCAGTTTGCAGGTCAGGTCGAAACCACCGCCAGGCGAAGCCGGGGCGATACATTCCGGACGTTTCGGTTCGGCCAAGAGCTGGCCGGCAAACAGGATGCAACTGGCGGCGAGAGCCACTTTACGCAGTGATAAGTTCATTTCAGTCTCCACGGACATTGTTGTTATTCGAGGTGTTGCTTACCCAAGGGCGGTTACCAAAGAGCAACGCTATAGCTCACCAGCAGACGCACTTCGTCCGCATCGCGAGCAGAATAGTTGGAACGGTAGGTTGCATTACGCAGGCGCACGGCAACGTCTTTCAGGGCGCCGCTTTGCACCACATATTTGATTTCGGTGTTGCGCTCCCACTCTTTGCCTTCATCACCGTTCTTGAGTTTGATGTTGTCGCCGCTCAAGTAGCGGGTCATGAAGCTCAGGCCAGGGATGCCGAGTTTGCCGAAGTCATAGTCGTAACGTGCTTGCCAGGAGCGCTCTTCGGCGCCGGCGAAATCGTTGATCTGCACGAAGTTGACCAGGTACGGGTCACTGCCATCGACATAGGGGAATGCACTGTCGCCGGACATGTGCTGATAACCGGCGGTGAACTTGTGGTCGCTCAAGGCATAGCTGACCAGACCGTTGAGCGAGCGGTTGTCGATCTCGCCGCCACGGGCTGCGCCTTGGTCATCACTGAGGGCAAAACGCAGGTCGGTCGCAAAAGTCCCCGGGCCCATCGGTCGTGAGGCGACGAGGCCGAAAAAGTGCTGGTTGTAGACTTCGTCGAGTTGGGCGAAGTGGTAACTGCCAGTGATCTTGTCGGTGAACTTGTAGTCCACGCCGCCAAAATCGAAGTGCTTACCGGCGACGGCGCCAGCGAAGCGGCCGTTCTTGTTGTTGAGGGCGATGTCCTCGAAATCGGTGCTGTCGCGATCCTTGGCCTTCTCCAGACGGCCACCGGTGAAGGTCAGGTTCTTGAACTCTTTGGACGTCAGCAAGCCGCCTTCAAAGGTCTGCGGCAGGATGCGCCCGTCGTTCGCCTTGAGGATTGGCAGTTCGGGAATCAGGCTGCCGATTTTCAGTTCCGTGGCGGAGATCTTTACTTTGCCGGTCAGGCCGACTTTCGAGTATTCGTTCGCGGCGCGCCCATCGTCGTGGGTCGGCAGCAGGCCGCTGCCGGTGCGATCCGGACTCGAATCGAGTTTGACCCCGAGCATGCCCAGCGCATCGACACCGAACCCCACGGTGCCGTCGGTGTAACCCGATTGCAGATTGAGCATGAAACCCTGAGCCCATTCATCGCGTTTGGATTGCTGGGCGCTGGTGCCAGAGCGAAAGTCGCGGTTGAAATACATGTTGCGGGTTTCGAAGGTGGCGCTGCTGTCTTCGATGAAGTCGGCGTGGCTCAGCGGCGAAAAACCGGCGAGGGCGGCGGCACTGGCAAGGGCGGTATGGCTGAAACGGGAAGGACGAACAGGCGTGAGAGCCTTGGTCTGCAAGGACGGCATGCGGGGGTACTCCGTTTATTGTTCTTATTGGTCGAAAACGCTTCGTGGCGTTTTTCGTAACGCTGTGTGGCATCAGCGACGGCAGTCTGGACTGTCCGTGCATTGACTCTAACGGGCCAACCTTTCGCTAACCTTTCAAATGACTTTCACGGTTTTCGGGCTTCACAGCGGCAGAGGCGGCTGTAAACTCCGCAGCAAAGCGTGGCGTCGGCCACCCCTGAATGAGGTGAAAATCCATGCGTGTTCTGCTCGTCGAAGACCATCTGCAACTGGCCGAAAGTGTTGCTCAGGCGCTCAAGAGCACGGGTCTTACCGTGGATGTGTTGCACGATGGGGTGGCGGCCGACCTTGCGCTCGGCAGCGAGGAGTACGCGGTGGCGATCCTCGATGTCGGCCTGCCGCGCATGGACGGGTTTGAGGTGCTGGCGCGATTGCGCGCGCGCGGAAAGAATTTGCCGGTGTTGATGTTGACCGCACGCAGTGATGTGAAGGATCGCGTGCACGGCCTCAATCTTGGCGCTGACGACTACCTTGCCAAACCTTTCGAGTTGACCGAACTGGAAGCGCGGGTCAAGGCCCTGTTGCGCCGCACTGTGCTCGGCGGCGAGCGTCAGCAGCGTTGCGGTGTGCTGGCCTACGACCTCGACACCCGTCGTTTCACCCTCGGCGAGGAATTGCTGAGCCTGACGTCTCGCGAACAAGCGGTACTCGAAGCACTGATAGCAAGGCCGGGGAGGGTGATGAGCAAAGAGCAACTGGCGTCGCAGGTGTTTGGCCTTGATGAGGAGGCCAGCCCTGACGCGATCGAAATCTACGTGCATCGCTTGCGCAAGAAACTCGATGGCCAACCGGTGGCGATCGTAACCTTCCGTGGCCTCGGCTATCTGCTGGAAAGCCGCGATGCATAAGCCCAGCAGCTTGCGCTGGCGGTTGCTGTGGAATCTGGCGATATTGCTGGTGGTGTTGATGCTTGCCAGTGGCTTGAGTGCTTACTGGAATGGCCGCGTCGCCGCCGACACTGCCTATGACCGAACCTTGCTGGCCTCGGCGCGAACCATCGCTGCCGGCTTGTCCCAGCGTGACGGCACCCTCAGTGCCGATGTGCCTTATGTGGCCCTCGATACGTTCGCCTACGACAGCGCCGGGCGGATCTATTACCAGGTCAACGACATTCATCAGAAGTTGATTTCCGGTTACGAAAACCTGCCAGGACCGCCGCCCGGTACGCCAAGAACCGACGATTATCCGGCGTTGGCGCGCTTCTACAACGCCACCTACCGGGGCCAGAACGTGCGCGTGGTCAGCCTGCTCAAAGCGGTGAGCGAGCCGAACATGAATGGCATGGCCGAAATCCGCGTCGCTGAAACCGATGAAGCTCGCGTCAGCATGGCACGCGGTCTGGCGGGCGATACGTTGCTGCGATTGGGCATGTTGGCGATTGGCGCGTTGCTGTTGGTCTGGTTCGCGGTCAGTGCAGCGTTGCGGCCATTGGAGCGGTTGCGCACGGCGGTGGAGGAGCGTCAGCCCGATGACTTGCGCCCGTTGCCATTGGTGGAAGTGCAGCACGAGTTTGGTCCGCTGGTACGCAGCCTCAACCATTTTACCGAGCGCCTGCGCGGCCAATTTGAACGTCAGGCGCAGTTCATCGCCGATGCGGCGCATGAATTGCGTACGCCATTGGCAGCGCTCAAGGCTCGGCTTGAGTTGGGTTTGCGATCAAGTGAACCCGAGACGTGGCGCAGCACTCTGGAATCCTGCGCGCAAAGCACCGATCGTCTGACCCATTTGGCTAATCAGTTGCTGTCGCTGGCCCGCGTCGAAAACGGCGCTCGGGCAATTGCCGAGGGCGGCGCGCAGTTGCTCGATCTGAGTCAATTGGCCCGTGAACTGGGCATGGCCATGGCGCCGCTGGCGCACGCGCGCGGTGTCGCCCTGGCGCTGGAGGCGGATGAGCCGGTGTGGTTGCGTGGCGAACCGACGCTGCTCAATGAGTTGCTGAGCAATCTGGTGGACAACGCATTGGCGCATACACCGTCGGGCGGCAATGTGATTCTGCGGGTCACGGCGCCGGCGGTGCTTGAGGTTGAAGATGACGGGCCGGGGATTCCGCTGGAGGAGCGTGATCGGGTGTTCGAGCGCTTCTATCGGCGTAATCAGCAGGTGGCGGGCTCGGGTTTGGGCTTGGCGATTGTCGGTGAGATTTGTCGGGCGCATCTGGCGCAGATCAGCCTGCACGATGGTGAGCAGGCGGGGTTGAAGGTGCGGGTGAGCTTTATCGCCGGGTGATTTGTATGGGGTGTGCAGGCCTCTTCGCGAGCAAGCTCGCACAGTGGGCGCGTAAACCTGTGGGCTTGCTCGCCAATGGCGTGGTTTCAGATCAGTAAAACATCGTCCGCGACTCTTCCAGGTCTGCGCACAACACTTTGTTCTCGGGATCGATCCCAAGCTTCCTGAACGCCGGGACAGTGAGCGGATCAATGCGTGCAAACGGATGATCGGTGTCCTTGTGGCAATACAGGCTCGCCACTTGCACCAGATCGACGTAATCGATTTCAGCCGAATCGCGTGTGAAATCCTGATAAAGCCCCGGCAATTTCACCAGTCGCTCGGGGAACTCCCAAACGCGCAGCAGTTTGTCACCGAGCAGCGGATGAATGTTGTCGATCACATGGTTGAGGCTGACCGGGTCCGACAGCAGTTCGTAGTGGTCTTCGGCGTAGGTCAGAATCGGCAGCACACCGATCTGATGCACCAACCCGCCCAATGCCGCCTGATCGGGCTTGAGCTGGGAGTAGCGGCGACACAGCGCATAACTGACCCCGGCGATTTCCAGGCTCTTGCGCCAGACGTCGCGCA
Source organism: Pseudomonas sp. EA_65y_Pfl2_P78 (assembly GCF_963970495.1). NCBI lineage: Bacteria > Pseudomonadati > Pseudomonadota > Gammaproteobacteria > Pseudomonadales > Pseudomonadaceae > Pseudomonas > Pseudomonas sp. EA_65y_Pfl2_P78. The sequence continues at coordinate 323,178 of NZ_CAXAON010000002.1, forward strand.
TTTTCTGTTCCACCACTTCGGAACTGGCGTGGAAAATCTGCTCCATCACCAGGCCGATCGCCAGATTGCTGCTGTAGTTGATGCCCAGTCGGGTGATGGCCGTGTGCAGGTCGGTGACTTCCTGCGCCGCGCGCAGCAGGGGGCTGTTGACCACTTTGATCAGGCGCGCCGAGAGCGCGGTGTCTCGGCCTATCACTTTGCTCAGGTCGCTGACGCTGATTTCCGGATCTTCAGCGGCCTTGCGAATTTGCAGGGCCACCTCCGGCAACGTGGGCAGAACCAGGTCATCGTTGTCGATGGCCTCAATCAAATCCTTTTGGACCTTATCCGCCAGTTCGCTCATTTAGACTCTCTAGGGTGTTGCACAAACGCTGCGATCAGCGCTGGATTTCGCGGTCGCGATCCAGTTCGTAGGGCAAATCGAGCAAGTGCAGTGTCTGGCCTTCAAGGCTGCCCAGATGCAGATTGCCCGCTTCGGCAGCTTCGGCCTGCAGCACCGCCAGTAGTTCAATGTTTTGTCCGGCGTGGGCGGCCAGTACGATTTCGCCGATCGAACTGTTGTGGCTCGGCGCGAACAGTTGCGTGCCGGGCTCCGGCAACTCACCCGCCTCCAGACTCACGCGATACAGGCGGCGCTTGAGTTTGCCCAGGTATTGCATGCGCGCGACGATTTCCTGGCCGGTGTAGCAACCCTTCTTGAAACTTACGCCGCCAACTGCTTGCAGGTTGAGCATCTGCGGGATGAACAGTTCGCGGGTGCTCGGCATGACCTGGCCGATACCGGCGCGGATCTGGCCCAGCAGCCAATGATTGAGTTCACCTTCAGGCAGGACCGCCGACAATTTGCTTTTGATCGCATCGGCTTGATCGGCCGGCACCCAAAGTTCGGCACGATCCGGCGAGACGCGAATCGCGACCAGACCTTCACTGCGCACGACGCTGTCGGTTTCCGCCGGCAAGTCCAGACCGAGGCTGGTCAAGGCGCTGTCACCATGCGACAGGCCGAAACGCACCCAAGCGGCGCTTTCATCAGTCAGTTTGGATTTGGAGAACACGGCGTATTTTTTCAGATCCGCCAGTTGCGGCTCCAGCAGCTCACTGGCCATGGCCAGCACCACGCCGTCACCTTCGAGCAGAATGCGGAAACTGGACTGCATCCGGCCTTTTTGTGTGCAGCGCGCACCCAGACTGGCCTTGGTGTCACTCAGGTAGTTGATGTTGCAGGTCAATTGGCCTTGCAGGAATTTTCCGGCATCCGCGCCGCGAACCGCGAGAACGCCTTCATGAGACAGGGTGCAGAAAAAAGCAGAATCGGCCATGGGTCTTCGCAGGGTAAAAAAGTCTGGGGCACATCATAAGGGGGCGTTGTTGAAATGGGTAGTTCATAAAGGATCGATGGTGCCCGACCAAAGCCGACTGTGCGAGCCGCGTGGGGGCTGTATACTTGCCGCCAAATTTGAGGAGGGCCCCATGGTCGAACAAGTTGAACTCAATCGCCTCTTTTGGCACAGCCGTCGCGGCATGCTTGAACTTGACGTGCTGCTGGTGCCGTTCGTGAAAGAGGTTTACGCAGACCTGAATCAGGTGGATCGCGATTTGTACGTGCGACTGCTGACGTGTGAGGATCAGGACATGTTCGGTTGGTTCATGGAGCGCAGCGAGTCCGAAGATCCGGAATTGCAACGCATGGTTCGCATGATCCTGGATCGTGTTCAGCCCAAGTAATACGTTCGAATGCCGCTGGCATGCCTCACGGCAGTTGCTGGCGGCGTATCTATTGGCCCAGGCATTCGCTTTGGGCTCGTTGTGCCTACTGTCTATTCCTCTCTGGGCGAGTCTGGTCGGTGCTTTCGGCTGCCTGGTTCACGGTTTCTGGGTATTGCCGCGGCAGATCCTGCTGAGTCATCCAAAAGCATTTTGTGGATTGCGTCGAGATGCCGATGGCTGGCAATTGTGGAATCAGGTCGAAGGCTGGCAAGCCGTGCAGTTGCGCCCCGACAGTCTGGCGCTGCCGTTGATCGTGGTGCTGCGCTTTCGTTTGCGCGGGGAGTGGCAGGTCAGGTCGATCTGTGTGCCTCGGGACTCGCAGACGGCGGATCTGCACCGACGTCTGCGAGTACGACTCAAGTTCAGCCGACGTAGGTGGGCGGCACCAGAATAGTGTCGAGCGCTTCGGGCAGCAGGTCAGGATAGTCGAGGGTGTAATGCAGGCCGCGACTTTCCTTGCGCTCCATGGCTGAGCAAATCATCAGCTCAGCAACCTGGGCGAGATTTCGCAGCTCAATCAGATCGCGACTGACTTTATAGTTGCTGTAGAACTCGTCGATTTCGTCCAGCAACAGGCGCACACGGTGCTGGGCCCGTTGCAGGCGCTTGTTGGTGCGCACGATACCGACGTAGTCCCACATGAAACGGCGCAGTTCATCCCAGTTGTGCGCAATGATTACGTCTTCGTCGGAATCAGTGACCTGGCTGGCGTCCCACGCGGGCAGGGCGCTTGGCGCTGTCACATCATCGAGTTGCGCCAGAATGTCTGCCGCCGCCGAGCGGGCGTAGACGAAACATTCCAGCAGCGAGTTGCTGGCCATGCGATTGGCGCCATGCAGGCCGGTGAAACTGGTTTCACCGATGGCATACAAACCCGGTACATCGGTGCGACCGTTTTGGTCGACCATGACTCCGCCGCAGGTGTAGTGCGCGGCGGGTACGACCGGGATCGGTTGTTGAGTGATGTCGATGCCGAAACCGAGACAGCGTTCATAAACCGTCGGGAAGTGACTTTTTATAAAGGCTTCAGGCTTGTGGCTGATGTCGAGATAGACACAATCCACACCCAGACGCTTCATTTCATGGTCGATGGCGCGTGCGACGATGTCTCGCGGTGCGAGTTCGGCGCGCTTGTCGAAGCGGTGCATGAAGCGATCGCCATTGGGCAGCTTCAAATGCGCGCCTTCGCCGCGCAACGCTTCAGTGATCAGGAAGCTTTTGGCTTGCGGGTGATACAGGCAGGTGGGGTGGAACTGATTGAATTCGAGATTTGCCACGCGGCAGCCCGAGCGCCAGGCCATGGCGATGCCATCACCACAGGCGCCGTCAGGGTTGCTGGTATAGAGGTAGACCTTGGCAGCCCCGCCGGAAGCCAGAATCACGAAACGCGCTCCATAGGTATCGACTTCACCTGTGGCGCGGTTCAACACGTAGGCGCCCAGGCAGCGGTCGCCGTCCATGCCCAAGCGTCGTTCGGTAATCAGATCGACGGCAACCCGCTGCTCCAGCAGTTCGATGTTGGAGCGTTCTTTGGCTTGGGTCAGCAAGGTTTTGAATATCGCAGCGCCGGTGGCATCGGCCGCATGGATGATGCGCCGGTGACTATGGCCGCCTTCGCGGGTCAGGTGGAATTCAAAGCCGCCGTCTTCAGTGCCGGACTGTTCGTCGCGGGTGAACGGCACGCCTTGATCGATCAGCCACTGGATGGCTTCCCGGCTGTGCTCGACGGTGAAGCGCACGGCGTCTTCATGGCACAGACCGCCGCCGGCGTTCAGGGTGTCATCGACGTGGGATTCGACAGTGTCGGTGTCGTCCAGTACGGCGGCGACGCCACCCTGGGCCCAGAATGTCGAACCGTTGGCGAGATCGCCCTTGCTCAATACGGCAATGCGCAAATGGCCTGGAAGGGTCAGCGCAAGACTCAAACCGGCAGCACCGCTGCCAATGACCAGAACATCGTGTTGAAACTGTTGGCTCATTTCAGGATTCCGCTCAAAGCGACCCGGATCGGGGGTGGCGCAAGACAGCTGGATTGGCGAGTCAAGACAACCACACAGCCCACTAGTATATAGAGGGGTGGGGCGGCACAATAGCCGGGCCTATATGGCATTGTGAAACTACTGTGACGGAAAAAACCGTGTGTTTCGTCGGAAGATTTTCCATGAGTTTTGGGAAAAGACGACTGTATCGACGATGAAACAGACTTTTCCTTCCCGGGGTTGCCCAATGTGGAGTGGGTGCGTCTATAAATAATTGGAACTTTTGCCAAAGGCCCAAGATCAATAGACGGTGCCAGAAACAAGGGACAGTGTCGGCTTACGTGCGGAATCTGCGGTTGGGTTCCAGCCGGCGAAACCGATGACAAGATTATTCGCGCAGCCGGTTTATCCCGCGCTGCGTTTTTCGTGCGTGCCAAAACAGAGCCCGCAGGAAACTTGCTTGGAGGGGGAGAACTTTTGCGAAAAGCCCGAGTCTATGGTTGCAAGTCTGGTCATTTAGTTATGCAAGTCTCCTCCGGGCTTATCGAGGAGTGTTCATGCTAACCCAGGAAGAGGATCAGCAACTGGTCGAACGCGTTCAACGTGGCGACAAGCGAGCTTTCGATCTGCTGGTGCTGAAATATCAGCACAAAATTCTCGGGTTGATCGTGCGTTTTGTGCACGACACCCATGAAGCCCAGGACGTGGCTCAGGAAGCCTTTATCAAGGCGTATCGAGCACTTGGAAACTTTCGCGGCGACAGTGCGTTTTATACGTGGCTGTACCGTATTGCCATTAACACGGCGAAGAATTACCTGGTTTCCCGCGGCCGCCGGCCGCCGGATAGCGATGTAAGTTCCGAAGATGCAGAGTTCTACGACGGCGATCATGGCCTCAAGGATCTCGAATCACCAGAACGTGCACTGCTGCGGGATGAGATCGAAGGCACCGTCCATCGAACCATTCAGCAACTGCCAGAGGATTTGCGTACGGCTTTAACTTTACGTGAATTCGATGGTCTGAGTTACGAGGACATTGCGAGCGTCATGCAGTGTCCGGTGGGTACCGTGCGCTCTCGGATTTTCCGCGCCCGGGAGGCCATCGATAAAGCCCTGCAGCCGTTGTTGCAGGAAAACTGAGACAGCGGCGACAGCCAAGAGAGGAACGCCATGAGTCGTGAAGCCCTGCAGGAATCGCTGTCCGCAGTGATGGATAACGAAGCGGACGAATTGGAATTGCGTCGAGTGCTCAATGCACTGGACGACGTTGAAACCCGTGAGACCTGGGCTCGTTACCAGATCGCTCGGGCAGCCATGCACAAGGATTTGCTGCTTCCACGTCTGGATATCGCTGCGGCAGTGTCTGCTGCACTGGAAGACGAAACGGCTCCGGCCAAAGTATCCCGTAGCCCATGGCGCAACCTCGGCCGTCTGGCTGTTGCAGCCTCGGTAACTGTTGCCGTTCTGGCCGGTGTTCGTCTTTACAACCAGGACGAAATTGCAGGTGTTGAACTGGCACAGCAATCGAACCAGCCAACCCTGGCCACTCCACAAGTAAAAGGCCCGGCTGTTCTGGCAGGCTATAGTGAGAGTTCGGAAGCCACTGGCCCTATGGCCAACGGCGTACTGCAAGGTCAGCCGGGCTGGCACGATCAGCGTCTGCCGGGTTACTTGCGCCAACACGCTCAACAGGCAGCTCTGAAAGGTACTGAAAGCGCACTGCCATATGCACGTGCAGCGAGCCTGGAAAACCGTTAAGGAGGATCATGCGCGCCATACCTCTACTCTCGCTTCTGCTCAGTGGCTGGTTCATTGTTCCAGCCCACGCCGACGAGGCCCAGGACTGGTTGACCCGTCTGGGCCAGGCCGAACAGCAGCAGAGCTTTAAAGGCACATTCGTTTACGAGCGTAACGGTAGTTTTTCTACCCATAACATCTGGCATCGCGTCCAGAATGGCCAGGTTCGCGAGCGTTTACTTCAGCTCGACGGTTCTGCACAGGAAGTCGTGCGCATTGATGGACATACTCAATGCGTCAGCGGCACCCTGATTGCCGGGCTGGGGGATACTCCCAACTCCGCCGCTCGTTCTCTCGATCCGCAAAAGCTTAAGAACTGGTATGACCTTGCCGTCATTGGCAAATCGCGCGTGGCCGGGCGAGACGCAGTGATCGTATCGCTCACGCCTCGTGACCAGCATCGTTACGGGTTTGAGTTGCATCTGGACAAGCAGACCGGGCTGGCGCTCAAGTCATTGTTGCTCAATGACAAAGGGCAGTTGCTCGAACGCTTCCAGTTCACCAGTCTCGATACCGCCGATGTACCCTCTGATAAAGACCTGCTGGCCGACGCCGACTGCAAGCCCGTCAAGCTCGACAGCGACAAGGCTTCTGCCGTGAAAACGGCTCAGGTCTGGCATTCAGTGTGGTTGCCCCCGGGCTTCGAACTGACCAGCAGCGCTTCGCACAAAGATTCGGAAACAAAGGCGCAGGTCACCAGCCTGATGTATGACGATGGCTTGGCGCGCTTCTCGGTTTTCCTTGAGCCATTGAATGGCGCTACCGTTACGGATACTCGCACCCAACTGGGCCCGACTGTCGCCGTATCCCGTCGGTTGACCACGCCGGAAGGCGAGATCATGGTCACCGTGGTGGGTGAGATTCCAATCGGCACTGCCGAACGAATTGCGCTTTCGATGCGTAATACCGATGCCCCAGCAACCAGCAAGCAGTGAGCTGATTTCAGTCATTACCCTTTCTTCGTTCAGACGGAGATGAAATGTTTGTTGAGCATTTTCATTTGCAAATCACCCGGAAATTTTTTATAGGTCAGAGCCTCACGGCTCTGGCCTTGTTTGTTTTTCCTGGAAGAAAAATACCGGTGTGTGGTTTCCGGTGTTCCTTGTTCCATATCGCTTAAACCTGCTCGTCGTAACGGGAGCTGTATGTCGATACCTAGCTTGAAGTCTTATCTCTCCATTTTCGCCACCGTGCTGTTGCTCGGTCAGGCCGTACCTGCTGCGCAAGCAGCCGATCTGCCTGACTTTACGCAACTGGTCGAACAAGCTTCGCCGGCAGTGGTGAACATCAGTACCACGCAGAAATTGCCGGATCGCAAAGTGAACCAGCAGATGCCCGATCTCGAAGGCCTGCCACCGATGCTGCGCGAGTTCTTCGAACGCGGGATGCCGCCTCAGCAGCGTTCGCCTGGCGGCGGACGCCAGCGTGAAGCGCAATCGCTGGGTTCGGGGTTCATCATCTCTCCGGATGGCTACATCCTGACCAACAACCACGTGATTGCCGATGCTGACGAAATTCTCGTACGCCTGGCTGATCGCAGCGAAATGAAAGCCAAGCTGGTCGGCACTGATCCGCGCTCCGACGTGGCTTTGCTGAAAATCGAAGGCAAGGATCTGCCGGTGCTCAAGCTTGGCAAGTCCCAGGATTTGAAAGCTGGCCAATGGGTGGTGGCAATCGGATCGCCTTTCGGCTTTGACCATACGGTGACCCAAGGCATCGTCAGCGCCGTGGGTCGTAGTCTGCCGAACGAGAACTACGTGCCGTTCATTCAGACCGACGTGCCGATCAACCCGGGCAATTCCGGTGGCCCACTGTTCAACCTGAACGGTGAAGTGGTCGGGATCAACTCGCAGATCTACACCCGTTCCGGCGGCTTCATGGGTGTGTCGTTCGCGATCCCTATCGATGTGGCAATGGATGTGTCGAACCAGTTGAAGAGCGGTGGCAAGGTCAGCCGTGGCTGGCTGGGCGTGGTCATTCAAGAAGTGAACAAGGATCTGGCCGAGTCGTTTGGTCTTGATAAACCGGCCGGTGCGCTGGTTGCACAGATCCAGGATGATGGTCCGGCGGCCAAGGGCGGTCTGCAAGTGGGCGACGTGATCCTGAGCATGAATGGTCAACCGATTGTCATGTCCGCTGACCTGCCGCATCTGGTTGGTGCACTGAAAGCGGGGGCCAAGGCCAATCTGGAAGTGATCCGTGACGGGAAGCGCAAGAATGTCGAACTGACAGTCGGTGCCATTCCTGACGAAGACAAAGAACTGGATGTTCTGCCGAAGTCCGGAACCGAAACGAGCAGCAACCGCCTCGGTGTGTCGGTGGGCGAGCTGACTGCTGAGCAGAAGAAAGCGTACGACCTCAAAGGGGGGGTGGTCATCAAGGAAGTGCAGGACGGTCCTGCGGCGTTGATCGGTCTGCAACCAGGTGATGTCATCACCCACCTGAACAACCAGGCCATCGGCTCCACCAAGGAGTTCGCCGAGATCGCCAAGGCGCTGCCGAAGAATCGCTCGGTGTCGATGCGTGTTCTGCGTCAAGGTCGCGCGAGCTTCATTACCTTCAAACTGGCTGAATAAGCAGGCTGACGGTTAAAAAAAACCGCCTCGAAAGAGGCGGTTTTTTTATACCTGAAGCTTTTATATCGATGGTATGACTCAGCCCATCATGTCCTTGACCATGCGTTCCTGCTCCAACAACTCGCGTTGGCGTGCGTCAATGCGCGCGGACAGCGGGAAGTTGCTGCCCGCCTTGCGTTTGGCAAAATCGAGCTGCTGGATCGCCTGACGGTAATCGCCGACCAGCGCGAAGTACTCGGCGCGTGCTTGGTGCAGGCCGATGATATTGCCTGACAAACCACGGGTTTCGGCAACCTGATACCAGACGTCCGGATCATTCGGGCGTGATTTGAGCAAGCCTTCCAGCGCCTTTTCGGCATCGGCGGCGCGATTCTGTTTGAGCAGCAGGTCGACACGAACCTGGTTCAGCGGATAGTTGCCCGGATACTGCGTGAGCATGCGGTCAACCCGCGACTGTGCATCGGGCAGGCGATTGTTGGTGATGTCCAGGTCGACCTGAGCAAGGTTGTAGATGATCTCGTTTGGCGACTTGGCCAGCAATTGCTTGAGGTTCTCCCGGGCTTCATTCAACTGGCCACCCTTTATCTGCGCGATCGCCAGACCATAGCGCGCCACATCGTTTTTCGGGTTTTCGTCCAGTTGCGCGCGAAAGCGCTTGGCACCCAACCCCGGGGTTCCCTCGTAGATCAGTTGGACGCGGGCGCGAATCAACTGATAGCGCATGGAGTCTTCGATGCCGCCGGGCTTGGCCTGTTCGGCGCGGTTGCGGGTGTCGGCGATCCGCGATTCGGTAACCGGGTGAGTCAACAGGAATTCCGGTGGCTTGGCATCGAAACGATACTGGCGCATCAAGCGCTCGAACATGTTCGGCATCGAGCGCGGATCGTACCCGGCCTTCTCCAGATTGAGGATGCCGATACGGTCGGCTTCCTGTTCGTTCTGGCGGGAGAAGGTCCGTTGCGACTGAATCGCAGCAGCCTGAGTGCCCGCGATGGTTGCAATACCAGCGTCACCGCCACCGGCCGCGGCAATCACGATCCCGGCCAGCAGCGCGGCCATCATTGGCACTTGCATCCGCTGTGACGCCTCGACACCGCGGGCGAAGTGGCGTTGTGACAAGTGAGCCAGTTCGTGCGCCAGTACCGACGCGTATTCGCCCTCGGTCTGCGCATTGAGGAACAGTCCACCGTTGACCCCGACCACGCCGCCCGGTGCCGCAAAAGCGTTGAGCTGCGGGCTGTTGATCAGGATGAATTCAAGGCGCCGGTCAGTAACCTGGCTAGTCTCCACCAGCTTGTAAACGCTCGATTCGACGTAGTCCTTGAGCTGTGGATCGTTGAGTTGTGAAACCTGACTGCGCAACATGGCCAGCCAGGCGCGACCGAGCTGGTATTCCTGTTGTGGCGAGACAATGGCAGAGCTGGCGTCGCCGAGTGACGGCAGATCGTCGGCAAAGCCCGGTGAGGCGAGCAGGCAAGCGAGCGTCAGCAGGGTAGGGCGCAGAAAAGTCATGCACAAAGCCTTAGAAGACAAAGACCTTACTGTAGCCGGACACCAGGCCTGCGACCAGATATTCTAGGCCGCTCGACTGACCTGATCCGGAGTGAAGCAATGACTGACGCTGTAGCCCATGATGTGGAACTGGACGCCAGCGGCCTGAATTGTCCGTTGCCGTTGCTCAAGGCAAAAATGGAACTGAACAAGTTGTCCAGCGGTGCGGTGCTCAAGGTGATCGCCACGGATGCGGGCTCGCAGCGCGATTTCCGCACCTTTGCCAAATTGGCCGGTCATACGCTGCTGCGTGAAGAAGACGAATCGGGCGTCTATCGTTACTGGTTGAAAAAGGCCTGAACCTGACAGCGTAAAAGACCTAAGGATTATTGATGTTCAAAGTGTTACGCGACTGGATTCAGCGCTACTTCTCCGACGAAGAGGCTGTGGTGTTGGCGGTGCTGCTGGTGCTGGCCTTTACTGCGGTGCTCACCCTCGGCGGCATGCTTGCGCCTGTATTGGCGGGGATGGTGCTGGCGTATCTGATGCAGGGCCTGGTGGTCACGCTAGAGCGTCTGCGCATGCCGGGCGGTGCTGCGGTGGCGTTGGTGTTTGCGCTGTTCATGGGCGTCTTGATGCTCTTCATCGTCGTGGTGTTGCCGCTGCTGTGGCATCAGTTGATCACGCTGTTCAACGAGCTGCCGGGCATGCTTGCCAAATGGCAATCGCTGCTTTTGTTGCTGCCGGAGCGCTATCCGCATCTGGTGTCCGACGAGCAAGTGTTGCAGGCCATCGAAGTGGCGCGCGGCGAGATTGGCAAATTCGGCCAGTTGGCGCTGACGTTCTCGCTGTCGAGTTTGCCACTGTTGGTGAACATCATGATCTACCTGGTCTTGGTGCCGATCCTGGTGTTCTTCTTTCTCAAGGATCGGGCAATGATCGGCGAGTGGGTACGCGGCTATCTGCCCCGCGAACGGGCGCTGATCACCCGTGTCACGCAGGAGATGAACCGCCAGATCGCCAATTACATTCGCGGCAAAGTCATCGAGATTGTGATTTGCGGCGGCGTGACCTACATCGCTTTTGTCGCGCTGGGCCTCAACTATGCGGCGCTGCTGGCCTTGCTGGTCGGGGTTTCGGTGGTGGTGCCGTATGTCGGAGCGGTGGTGGTAACGGTGCCCGTGCTGCTGATTGCGTTGTTCCAGTGGGGCTGGAGCGATCAGTTCATCTATTTGATGGCTGCTTACGGGATCATCCAGACACTGGACGGCAATGTGCTGGTGCCGTTGCTGTTTTCCGAGGCGGTCAATCTGCACCCGGTGGCAATCATTTGCGCGGTGCTTTTGTTTGGCGGGTTGTGGGGGTTTTGGGGCGTGTTCTTTGCGATTCCCCTGGCGACGCTGTTCAAGGCAGTGCTGGATGCGTGGCCGCGCAAGGAGCCGGCGGTGGCGCCATTGCTTTAGTGGCTGATCCGTATTGTTCGGTGCGGCTTGAGGCCCATTCGCGAGCAAGCCCGCTCCCACATAGGAACCGTGGCGTTCACAGATCCAATGTGGGAGCGGGCTTGCTTGCGAAGGCGTCAGTGAGAACGACGCAACAACATCAGGCCTTGTTCAGATCCTGAGCCGCCGCCAGCACCGCATCCACATGCCCCGGTACTTTCACGCCGCGCCATTCCTGACGCAGTACACCGTCCTTGTCAATGAGGAACGTGCTGCGATCAACGCCCAGGTATTCCTTACCGTACAGCTTCTTCAGCTTGATCACGTCGAACAGTTGGCAGACGGCTTCGTCCTTGTCGCTGATCAGCTCGAACGGAAATTCCTGCTTGCACTTGAAGTTCTCGTGGGACTTCAGGCTGTCGCGGGAAATGCCGAAGATTTCCGTGTTGGCAGCCTTGAATGCCGCGTACTGATCTCGAAAGCCCTGGCCTTCGGTGGTGCAGCCCGGGGTGCTGTCCTTCGGATAGAAGTAGATCACCACTTGCTTGCCCTTCAGGGCAGAGAGGCTGACGGTTTGCCCGCTGGTGGCAGGTGCTTCGAAATCCGCTACCGGTTGGTCGATGACAACGGCCATGAAAGCTTCCTTACATTGGGTTTTGTGGGCGCCAAGGCTCGATCAGCGCGTCGAGGTTCATCGCGTCGGCGAAGTCCAGGAACTGGTCACGCAGCCAACTGATCTGGGTGCCGGCCGGCAGGGTTACGGTGAATGTCGCGTTGAGCATGGTGCCGCCCGTCTGTGGCGCCTGATACGTGTCGCACGTCAGGTTTTCCAGTTCGACGTTGTGATCCATGAAGAACTGGCACAACTCATTGATGATGTCCGGGCGATACGCCGAGCTGACGTAAGCCACATACGGCAGTGCCTGCGGGCGATTTTCCAGCGCCGCGCTACGCACCACGTTGACGGTGAAAGCGTGCTTCTTGGCGAGGCCCGACAGGCTGCCTTCCAGACGCGCGAGGGCGTCCCAACTGCCAGAGATCTCAAGGATCAGCGCGCTGCACTCGCCGTGGCGGGTCAGGCGTGAAGTAACCACGGCGCAGCGATTTTCATGGCTGGCGCGGCACAGGACGTTAGTCAGCTCCATGGGGTTGGCGCCGAGGGCACTGATGACAAGGAATTGTTCGCGAACTGTGGGGGTGGACATGCAGCATTCCTAAAGCGATGAGCGGTCGGTAGGTTTACGGTCGTTGGCCGTCGGGAATTGCCTGTGTGCCCATTCAGGCTGTCCGTTCAAAAAGCCCCGGCAAAGCACTCGCGGCTCGCTCCACTATAGCGGGAGCGCGTCGATGCGACGCAGGAACGGGGTTTGGGAGGCCGAAAAGGGAGGCTGTAACCCGGCGTACAAGCTGATCTGTACCGATCAAAGTCTGAAGGGTAGCGAAAAGCGGCGCCAAGGGGAATGGCGGCAGCGCAGTACTTCGCTTGTGCAAGCATCTTGGCGCCAGTACCATTACCGCTCTCTTTTTCCGGCAGGAGCGGTTTCATGATTGCGGGCAGTATGGTGGCACTGGTCACTCCCATGGATGCACAAGGGCGTCTGGACTGGGACAGCCTCAGCAAACTCGTGGACTTCCACCTCAAGAACGGCACCCATGCCATTGTCGCGGTCGGTACTACCGGCGAGTCGGCAACCCTTGATGTAGAAGAACACATCGCCGTGATCAAAGCCGTGGTCAAACAGGTTGCCGGCCGCATTCCGGTCATCGCCGGTACCGGCGCCAACTCGACCCGTGAAGCCGTCGAACTGACCCGCAACGCCAAAGCCGCCGGCGCCGATGCCTGCCTGCTTGTAGTCCCGTACTACAACAAGCCGACTCAGGAAGGTCTGTACCAGCACTTCAAGCACATCGCTGAAGCGGTCGACATCCCGCAGATTCTCTACAACGTGCCTGGCCGCACGTCTTGCGACATGCAGGCCGAGACCGTGATTCGCCTGTCCACCGTGCCTAACATCATCGGCATCAAGGAAGCCACCGGCGACCTGACGCGTGCCAAAGCGATCATTGATGGCGTGAGCAAGGACTTCATCGTGCTGTCGGGCGATGATCCGACCGCGGTCGAGCTGATCCTGCTGGGTGGCAAAGGCAATATCTCTGTTACCGCCAATGTCGCTCCACGCGAAATGGCGGATCTGTGCGAGGCCGCGCTCAAAGGCGACGCCGATACCGCACGGGCCATCAACGAAAAACTGATGCCTCTGCACAAAGACCTGTTCATCGAAGCCAACCCGATTCCGGTGAAGTGGGCTTTGGTTGAAATGGGCCTGATGCACGAAGGCATCCGCCTGCCGCTGACGTGGCTGAGCGCACCTTGTCATGAAACGCTTCGCACGGCCCTGCGCCAGTGCAGCGTCCTGGTTTAATTGAGGAAGTACAACGCATGAAGCGAATGGCCGGACTTTCCGCACTTGCCTTGATTATCTCCAGCACCAGCGGCTGCGGATGGGTCTGGGGGCCGGAAGGTTATTTCCGCGACCGTGGTAGCGATTACCTGCAAGCGCAACAGACTGCACCGATGCAACTGCCATCGGATGTCAGCACCTCCAAACGTCTGGATCCGCTGCTGCCGATCCCGCGAAACGTCGCTGACGATACCGCCAAGGGTGAGTACGTTGTTCCGCGTCCTCAGCCGTTGTCAGCCATCGCCGATGCCAGCGATTACTCGCTGCAGAAAAGCGGCGATTCGCGTTGGGTCATGGGGCAGCATCCACCGGCCGAAGTCTGGCCAGTGGCCGTGCAGTTCTTCGAGGACAACGGTTTCCGTCTGGATGAACAGCGCCCGCAAACGGGCGAATTCACCACCACCTGGCAGCACTCCGATGAACTGTCCGCTGCCATGGCCAAGCGCCTGAGCGCAGCGGGCGTCGGCGCCGACAGCGAAACCCGCGTCCGTGTGCGTGTCGAGCCGGGTGTGCAGCGCAATACCAGTGAAATCTATGTGGTCAGTGCCGAGCGGCCTGCCGGCAGTACTGCAGACGTAGCCTTCACCAATCGTTCGGTCAACACTGGCCTGGACGCAGCGCTGGTCGACGACATGCTCGCGAGCATGAGCCGTACTGCCGAAAAGGGCGGTTCGGTGTCGATGCTCGCTTCGCGTGATTTCGATACGCCAAGCCGCGTCAGCCTCAGCGAAGATGGCAGCGGTAACCCGGTGTTGAACGTCGGTACCGATCTGAACCGTGCATGGGCCAGCGTTGGCCGTGCGCTGGAGCAGGGCGAATGGCGTGTTGAAGACATCAACCGCAGCCTGGGCCTGTACTACATCAACCTGGCCGAAAAAGCCGAGAAGAAAGACGACAAGCCTGGTTTCTTCAGCAGCCTGTTTGGCAGTGCGCCGAGCAAGGAAGAAATTGAAGCCCGTGCCGAGCGTTATCAGATTCGCCTGAGCAAGGTTGGCGAGAACATCCAGGTCACCGTCGAGAAAAACATCAACACCGTCGCACCGGCTGACGTAGCGCGCAAAGTGTTGAGCGTGATTCAGGACAATCTGGGCTGATCACATGCGTTTTGCCGTTCTCGGCAGCGGTAGCCAAGGGAACGGCACGCTGATCGCCAGTGCTGATACGTATGTGCTGGTGGATTGTGGTTTTTCCCTGCGGGAAACCGAAAAACGCCTGTTGCGCCTGGGTGTGAACCCGGCGCAACTGAGCGCGATACTCGTAACCCACGAACATGCCGACCACGTGCATGGCGTGGGTTTGCTGTCTCGGCGCTACAATCTACCGGTCTACCTCAGTCGCGGCACACTGCGCGGGATGCGCAAACCGATTGAACCCGCAGGCTTTCTGGCCGGCGGCGAGCAACTGCAGATCGGTGCACTGAACATCGGGGTCATTGCCGTGGCCCATGATGCGCAGGAACCGACCCAGTATGTCTTCAGTGATTACGAGCAGCGGCGCTTCGGCCTGCTGACCGACCTGGGTTCCTACTGCGAGCGGGTGCTTGACGGTTATCGGGATCTCGATGCGTTGATGATCGAGTCCAATCATTGTCGCGATATGCTGGCTCGTGGTCACTACCCGTACTTTCTCAAGCAACGGGTGGGCGGCGAGCTGGGACATTTGAACAACCACCAGGCGGCATTCCTGGTGTCCGAGTTGGGCTGGCAGGGTTTGCAACACCTGGTTCTGGCCCATCTGAGCAGCAAGAACAATTTGCCGCAGCTGGCCCGGCAATGTTTTGTCGACACCCTCGGGTGCGACCCGGACTGGCTGCAACTGGCCGATCAAGATTCAGGGCTCGACTGGCGCCACATCGCCTAGCCCACCTACTTAGCAAGCGGAGCCCATCATGGAAAAACGTGAAGAACTCTACCGCGGCAAAGCCAAATCGGTTTACAAGACCGACGACGCTGACCGCTTGATCCTGCTGTTTCGCAACGACACCTCGGCGTTCGACGGCAAGCGTATCGAGCAGCTCGACCGCAAAGGCATGGTGAACAACAAGTTCAACGCCTTCATCATGCAAAAGCTCGAAGCGGCCGGCGTACCGACCCAATTCGACAAACTGCTGGGCGACAACGAATGCCTGGTGAAAAAGCTCGACATGATCCCGGTCGAGTGCGTCGTGCGTAACTACGCCGCCGGTAGCCTGGTCAAGCGCTTGGGCGTCGAAGAGGGCCTGAAGCTCAACCCTTACACCTTCGAACTGTTCCTGAAGGACGACGCCAAGGGCGACCCGTTCATCAACGAATCCCATGTTGTCGCATTCGGCTGGGGCACCGCCGAGCAACTGGTTCGCATGAAAGAACTGTCGCTCAAGGTCAACGAAGTGCTGACCAAGCTGTTTGACGACGCCGGCCTGCTGCTGGTCGACTTCAAGCTTGAATTCGGCGTGTTCAGCGACGGCTCCATCGTCCTGGGTGACGAGTTCAGCCCGGACGGCTGCCGTCTGTGGGACAAGGACACCAAGAAGAAGATGGACAAAGACCGCTTCCGCCAAGGCCTCGGTGACGTCATCGAAGCCTACGAAGAAGTCGCCAATCGTCTGGGCGTACCGCTTTAATCGACGCAAGCATCTGATAGCACGGAAAAAATTTCGCTTGGGGGGTTCGCAACCAGCGAAAGTGTTGTTATGATGCGCGCCGTTGGAGAGATGCCAGAGTGGCCGAATGGGACGGATTCGAAATCCGTTGTACCTTCACCGGTACCTAGGGTTCGAATCCCTATCTCTCCGCCATTACAGAAAAACCTTTGTAAATCAATGATTTACGAAGGTCAAAAAGCAGTGATTTGTAGCAGCAGTTTGTAGCAACTTTTTGCCAAACTGTAGCGACCAGATCGCTGTTTTTTTTCGTCTGTATTTTTTAATTCAGCGATTAAGTCCGACCTTCACTTCTCATTGGTCAGCACCCTGTGTGACCCTCTATGGTGCGAAACGGTAGGGTTCGCATCGCTTTGAGTAGCACGCGAGCGAATGTGCGTTAGAAGCTCTTACGTTGCGATGCAGACCGCTTGATCGGTCTATGCGGTTGGGCGGCTGTGGATTCACCAAAGTAAGGCTTGCCATCTGTGATGGGCAAAGCGAGGATGCTGAAAGGCATATCGCCATCATGGAAGGGACATACAAAATGCCGTATCAATACCGGATAATCTGCTTGGCAAATTCTCGTAAGCTCAGTGGCCGCTGTGTTGCTGGTAAGGTGACAACGGGAGACTACACAGGGGCTTGGCTGCGTCCTATTGGCACCACGGCTACGCATGAGATCACCGAGCGAGATCGTGAGTATCAGGACGGGACCACGGCCCAAAAGCTGGACGTCATTGACATCACGTTCACGAATACCGCACCCGCTGGGTTCCAGCGTGAGAACCACATAATTGCTGACAACATCTATTGGGAGAAAGCGGGCCAAATGGTTGTCAATGACCTTGCAGGTATTGCGGATGCACCGGCTACCCTATGGGAGAATGGCAATCACAGCTATTCAGGTGTGAACGATAGGGTCTCTGTGGAGCACCTGACTGAACCGCGTCAAAGTCTTTACCTCATTCAACCGCAGAATGTCACTTTCAAGGTCAGTGCGGAGGGTGCCCAATTCGGAAATCCGAAACGTGTTGTACGTGCCAAGTTCACCTATAACCGGATTCCGTATGCTCTGACCGTGACAGATCCAGAGACAGAACAACACTACAAAGCCCAGCAAAATGGCGAGTACGCGGCTAACGTAAGCTATTTCACCATTAGCCTAGGTGAACCTTACAACGGAGAGGCCTATAAATTGGTCGCCGCAGTATTTTAAGGGGTAAAAATGAAGATTTTCACGATAGGTTTTACGGAGAAAAAAGCAGAACGCTTTTTCTCCTTGATAAAATTATCAGGCACAAAGCGGGTTGTTGACGTTCGATTAAATAATATTTCTCAGCTCTCAGGTTTTGCAAAAAGAGATGACTTGAAATATTTCCTAAAAGAATTATGCGACGTTGATTACGTCCATGTGCCTGATCTGGCTCCTACAAAAGAAATCTTGTCGCCCTACCAAAAGAAAGAGATTTCTTGGCAGCAGTACGAGGATAAATTCCTCAACCTTATGGCGAAGCGAAATATTGAAAAATACGTAAAGCCTGAAATTATTGATGAAGGGTGCTTGTTGTGCAGTGAGCATCAGCCGCATCAGTGCCATAGACGGTTGGTTGCTAATTATCTCAAGCAAGCGTGGGATCAATCTGACGCGGTTGTAAAAGATTTAGTATGAGTAAAGATGCAAAAGTTTTAATTGCTTATCCTAACGACTTCCTTTCATATTCGAAATTTGAAAGGAAAGTCGATAAAATTATCAGTTCTCTTGAAAAAGTAGAGCTGATTTTTGTGCGTGACGAAAACGACTTTATCGAAAAATATTCAAAGTCAAAGGGGTTGCCGGCAATTTTTTTCGGCTCGGATAAAGAAGCGTTGAACGAAGTCACGCACGCCATTCTTTTTCAAGATGAAGAGCGGAATTGTTTCTTTATACTCGATAATGAATTGCGGGAAAAAGAAATACCCACAAGAATTATAAATTTAAAAATTACCAAGGTGTCTAACAAAGACACCGGTGACAGCTATGATGTTTACATTGGTAGGGGAACACTGTGGGGCAATCCCTACCAGATGGGCAAAGAAGGCACACGCGACGAAGTTATAGCCAAGTTTGCTTATGATTTCGAAAGACGCTTTTTGAAATTACCGGAACAATTTGATGAGAACATCGAAAAGCTCCGAGGTAAGACACTTGGTTGCCACTGCAAGCCTGCGGCTTGTCACGGTGACGTAATCGCGAACTATCTAAACTCCCAAGATGATGGAAAGTGACCATGTTTCAGCTAGTAGCATTCCGTAATGTCGATGGCTACTTAGGTTTTTTTCAAAGGGACGGTAACCATGTCAGTTACTATGTAAATACCTCGAAAGCTTTTTATTCCATATCTGGTGCTAATAGTTGGCAAACGTGGGTGCAATATATTGACGCTGGGCACGGAGGAGATGCCGATAGGGAAATAATAGGCAAAGAAGCCATACAGTATTTCTTACATAATTACCAAGAGACGATCAGTATCGATATCGTTGAAATGGAGGATGTTCAACGTCCGGGAAGCTTTTATCCGAGAATTTCAAGAGATAATATTTTCTTTAACTATGTGAGTGAACAGTTTTTACAAGATGTTAGAGCCTACCAAAATATTCAATTTAGCCTTGATAGCTTATTTAACTACATTGAACCGTCCGCAAACAATTTGAGTGCTTACGGTCATAAAATTAGAGAGCTTTTGATATTGGCATGCACAGAAGTTGAATGCTTGCTTGTAAAGACCTTGGTTGATAATGGTTATGAGCAAAAAGATAGATATTCCACAAATGATTACATAAAATGCAAAGATATATTAGGGCTGGATAAATTCGAAGTGAGCTTGGTGCAATATCCAAGCGTGAAGGTATTCAAACCTTTTCATGATTGGAAGGCCGAATCTCCAACCAAATCACTACCTTGGTATAATGCCTATAATGCAGTAAAGCACAATAGAAGCGATAACATCACAGATGCTAATCTAGAGCACCTTCTAGATGCTATTTCTGCCATCCATGTCCTTCTTGAAAGTCAATACGGCAAAGAAATTTTTGAGCGTTGGAATAGTCAAACAGAAGACCGGAGTGTTTATAAAACAGTAGCTAGACCTAAATGGAGTTGTGCGGAAATCACTGCTCCGATATTAATTGCAGGCTACTCCATAGACGCAAAGTGGACGGATGAGCGTAAATATTTCGAAGATTATAAAATTTAAGAAATATTAGATAATGCAAATATCAGGTTTTTCTCACTCCGTGGGTATTGGCCCGGTTGCGAACGCCCGGCCAATGATGCGTTAAAAGCTCTTAGGCTTCGTTCAGGGTGGTTTTAAGTGCTGGGACTTGTACCAGTGCTAAAAATCGCCGGGTATGACTTATATACCTGCAATAATCCGCTGCTTTGGGCATTACAGATGCACGCTTCGCGTTTGGCGTGCGGTGGCTCGCCTACTCTGGTGATCGCTTCGCTTTTAAAATCACAAACTTTTTAAAGCCAAGAAAAAGGGCCTAAACACAACAAACCGTAGATGGATGAAAACGGAAAAATCACGCTATGGGAATGTATGCTACCCCTGCGGGGTAGTCGATTAGAACGGAAAATCGACATTAAAAAAGCCCTTTCGGGCTGGTTTATATTCTCATCATGTCTACTAGACTTTTATAGTGTTTGTTCGTGTCGTTAAACGTCACCATCACATCAACGCCATCAATTGTGTAAACAGGGTTTAATAATGATGGTCTTGTGGCTTTTATCTCTTCGCTTTCTGTCTCTTGATAGTCGAATGGCTTCAACGTTTGTATTAACGTTAAATGGCCAAAATTACATTTTAACGTTTTCACTACCTCGCGATTTTTTACGAACCTGATCGTTATTCTGTATTCATATTTCAATTCTTTAAAAAAGAAGAAATCTCGCGGCGTCATAGCCTCATGGAACGCCTCTCTGTGAATTGGATCAATTTCTAACTTATTGATCGCCACTAATTCATCGGCATAAATCAACCTTGAATAATTTTCACAAGTTGAAATTTTCGAAATCGCTTTGTATTTTTTAGTCTTAATTATCTTGATTACTGAATAATCATAGTCGAACTGATCTAAGTCGAATAAGTGAATTTTTTTCTGTGTAGCTTCTTCGTATTCTTCCGACTTGAAATAATCATTAAGCTTGTAATTAGTGACGCCTATTGATGATGATGACTTGCTGACCAATAAAAATCTAGTTGGGTCTTTTTCCCTATTTTTGAATATTGTATCAACGCCAAAGACGGCACATGAGTGAAATGCTTCTTCTGCTAAATTGACTAGATTAAATTTCTTTTTGATGTTTTTCATAAATCTCCTTTTCTGTTTTGTTACTTAAATGAAAACACATAAATAGAAGAAGTCAACAGAAAGGGCCTAAATAGTTTAATGGGTGTGGCGTATTATCCAACCCTATTTTTTCAATAATGTTCGATCTTAAATATATTTTCAATCCGCTATTGACACGTAATTTATGGCTTACCCAAGCCATAAAACGAACATCGCAAAAATGGCAAAACTCAATAATTTGCAAGATTTTCTAAAATAAAACTGCCGAAATTTTATTGAAAAATAATTTGTCAAAAGAAAGGGCCTAAACCCAACAGGCACAAAAAAGCCCCAATCAAGGGGCTTAATTTTTTCTCGAAAAATGTCAGGCAGTGACAGGAACGCCGCCAAGCTTTTTGATCAGTGCGTCAAAGTCAGTCACTTTGTTTTTCTTCATCAGGTCGGCCAGATAATCAGCATAGGTCGTGAAGCCTAGTGCTTCAATTGTCTTGCCAACGGCCCCAGCCTTTTTGCTTTGCAAGATCGTTTCAACGCCATTGATCGTGACTTTAAACTTCGGGGCTTTCGCCTTTGTGGTCTTCACGCTCACGCTTTTAGTTGTTTTGGCGGCTGTTTTAACGTTGTGAAGGGAATGCACCACGCCGATAAAATCGGCCACGTTATAGCCGTGTTTCTCTCGCAGGGCTTCAAGTTCTTCAACAAATTTCAGAACCTTGGCTTCTTTCGCGGCGTTTTTCAAGGTTGTTGTCGCGTCGCCGTCTAACTATGCCGCTCTTTTCTCGGTCTGCTGCTGCTGCCGATCCGGGTTCAACATCACAGTGCCCATCGGCTCCCAGTTTCTTGTCTGGCCAGACCAGCGTTCCGGGCATTTCTCCCGAGCTTGCTCGTACAGCTCATGACGCCGAGCCAGGATCTGATGATCCTGACCACGGTGCCGTTCGGCCGGGGTCACGAAGCGGATTCGGCTGTGCCGGT